>JBHPEQ010000058.1:0-16678 GCA_042576845.1 Planctomycetota bacterium | reverse complement strand
GATAGAGATGACGATTCGCCGGATAACAAAACAGCATTCTGGTATTTGGACCCAAATGAACCCAGCGAACTGGTTGACCCAAACGGTGGCAGGTGGATGAGGGCAATATATGACGATGTAAATGACCCAAATGCTCCTTATGATGATGGTTGGGATAATGGCGGATATGATACAATACCGGTTATTTCCACGTCTAAAAACATAATGACAGTTGGTGCGGTTGATGACATTAATGAGATGGTCGACTTTAGCGGCTGGGGCCCTACCGATGACGGTCGAATCAAGCCGGACATCGTTGCCAATGGCTTTGAGCTTTACTCTCCAGTAGCGGTCAACGATGTTTCCTACGCTGCTTACTCCGGGACGAGTCAAGCTTCAGCGAGTGCGGCGGGCTCTGCAGCACTGCTGGTGGAATACTACGATAACCTTTTTGGTGGAGCTATGCGTGCCAGCACGCTGAAGGCGCTGATAATCCACACAGCGATCGACCTTGGCAATCCGGGGCCCGATTACAGGTATGGATGGGGATTGATTGATGCAAACGAGGCAGCCGGTTATATAAGGGAAGATTTTGAAGACCCCAATGGGGAGAAAATTATTGAAGATATTCTGGCGCAAGGAACGAGCAATCTCTACACATTTACACTTCAGGACAACAGTCCATTCTGGGCGACATTATGCTGGACAGACCCTCCTGGTCCTGGCCTTGAGGGAATGGATAATAACACACCGAACTTAATAAACGACCTTGATTTGCGTATCATCAATAACGATGACCCCAACATAATTTATTACCCATATATCCTGGACCCCAACAACCCTCTTGCTAACGCTAACACCGGTGATAATGTATTAGACAACGTTGAGCAGGTGTATATCGCCTCACCAAACACGGGGACTTATACAGCTAAAATTAGTCATAAGGGAACGTTAACTAACAGCTCACAACATTATTCTCTTATTTTAAGCGTGCCGAGACCAATTAATTACATATTCGTCGATGATAATGCTCCCAATGATCTTGTTCCCATGGTTCCTGATGAGTTCGTTGGGGGCGCTAACAGTGACCCTGATGAAGACGGCAGTTCCGAGCACCCGTTTGACAGCATCCAAAAGGCCGTTAACGATGCTATCAATGGCGATATAATCATTGTCCGTGACGGCACTTACAAGGGCATTGGGAATTATGACATTAACACCAAGGGGCTGGCAGTAAAAATAAGTCGCGAGAAAGGGCCGTTTGTCGCTACCATAGATTGTGAACGCAAAGGTCGTGCTTTTCTTTTCCAAAGTGGTGAAACTACGACTACCGTTTTGGACGGTCTTACTCTTACAAATGGTTATGCTGAGGATCCGGCCTGGCCGCAAGAACCTAATGAGACAGATACATCCGCTGGTTACGGCGGCGCAATATACTGCAATAACAGCAGCCCAACTATTAAGAATTGTATCATAATAGACAACCTTGCCGATTACGGAGGCGGTGCGATATTCTGCCACGAAAACAGCAACGCCTTTATCAGCAGTTGCGATATAAGTTATAACGATTGCGGTTCAAACATATATTATAGCTTCGACCCCCGAGATTACGATGTGAATCAGCCCGGCGGCGGAATATATTGCAAGAACTCCAGCCCGATTATAGAGGACTGTACGATAAGTTATAACTGGGCTGATGGAACCGGAGGCGGAATTGCATGTATTGACAGCGATGCTGTGATTATGAATTGCAATATAATTTACAATGACTGCTGGGCAGACAATAATTATATTCTTCAGCATGGGGGCGGGATATACTGCGAAGGCGGCAGGCAAATAATACAGGGTTGTACGATAGAGTGGAACTACGCAGCATGGTCCGGCGGCGGAATTGCTGTTTTGGGTAAAGACGAGGTTTGGGACAGCAATGCTGTTTCGTGCAGCACCCAAGTCTGTGATACTAATAATGCAGCATGGATTGACAATTGTCAAATAAACAATAATGTCTGCTGGGCCAGCGGCGGAGGCATTTTCGGCTGGCGTAATGATTCTCTGCTGATTATTACAAATAGCCTTATAAACAACAACTGGGGTTACTGGAGCGGAGGCATCAGCTCATGCAACGGCAGCTTCGAAAGAATTGAAAATTGCACTGTTGTAAGCAACGTTGCCAGCTGGAAATACACGCCTTATTTGATAGGCGGGCTGGAATGCTACTACGGCGGTGCAAGCATAATAAATTCTATCTTCTGGGACAATAGCGGCGTGCAAATCGAAGGTATCAAGGATGTAAACGACCCGAACATCATAACCAATCTTGGCGTTACATACAGCGATATTCAGATAAAGGACGCCAACGGCGTAACTACCCTTGAAGTCTGGTCAGGCGAAGGAAATATCAACGAGGAGCCCTTGTTTGCCGAACCTAAGAATTTTGACTTTCACTTACAGACCGAATATCCAAATGGCAGATGGAATCCACAAACCGGTGTATTTGAACTTGACGACCCCGATACGAGTCCCTGCATTAATGCAGGCGACCCGTCTTCCGATTATTTATTCGAACCTACTCCAAACGGCAGTAGAGTCAATATGGGCGCTTACGGCAACACCATACAGGCAAGCAAATCCAATTAGCGCTCCGCCAACTTTGATTTGAGTGGTTATCATTGAGACCGAGGCAAAGCTGAGGCCGCTATTTTTTGTAATGTTGTATTAGTAAGACGCATTGCCGCCCAAACAGATATCGGCCTCGAATCTAATATGGATTATCTCGGGTCGGGGACATTTTGATAGGCATATACTTTTACCCTTCCGTCTTCGCCGGTAACTTCACTTCTGTCAAGTATGGCTATAACTCTTTTCTGGGGGTCTGTTGCACGGTGGCCGAAACGAACAAGGATATATGCAGTGAAGACGTCGCTGCGAACGCTAACAAGATTGCTGATTCGTGAGAAAATAATATCACGCTCCTCAAAATCGTCCTCAAGCTCATCTTCGACAGTAATGCCGTTAATACTTTCCAGCGTGGTCAAATCCGGAAAGCCACTTAGGTTTTGATTATCCTGAGCATAGTAATCGATTCTGAATTCATCATCGCCTCGAAGCACAAAGTTCAACTCTCCTATGCTTTCAAATCCCGGCGATAGTCTGATATCATCTTTATATTCTTCCTTTATCCTTTGCCCCAGATTCTCAGACCGGTTCTTTTCATCATATATCAGTCCGGGAGGCGCCTCCTGTGGAAGCTTGTCACGATATGCAACTATCGCCTGGGCAAGTTTATGTTTATCTTCATCTCCATAACCGGAACCGATCCCCCTGTCAGAGACCCAGGGAAGCTGAGCAAGAACATACCAGGGAGCCGTGTTGATATTTATCCTGCCGTTAATTCTTGCTTCATTGGCGTCGCTTCCGCGTTCGTTAGGGTCGAATACCGTCAGATATTGAAAGACATTACTGTTGAGAGGATTCTGCAGGTCCAGCCGGACTTTTTCCTCCTCGTCTTTTCTTATTGCTATTAACTGCTCCGGGATTGTCCCGCAGGGTAAGGTGCTGTTGCCGATTGAGGCAATGTTACCCGAGCCAATTGAGAGCATTCGGCTGATTTCCCCGACCGTAGTAAACCTGCTTCTCGGCTGATACGGGTTCGGCATAAAGAAGCTGAAATAATGTCCTCGGTTTTCAAATTCATCGGGGTCAACGCGGTTTGGCCGGCCAAGACTCCCCCGGCGTGCGGTCGTGTTAGAAACCATTGTCGGATATGCGATATGCCAATCCCTGATGTCCCGGTATGGAAATCTATCGTAGCCGGCCACTCCCCAGGAAGGATTAATCATCTGTTTATCGACATATACCCACGCCCAATTTTTACCATTAATCCTTCGTTGTAAGCGAACCTTTCGTTTTAAGTGTACATCATAACCGAATTCCCAGCCAATATAGACAGGCGGTCTGCTTCTATCGGAGTCAGGGCCGCTTTCATCAACCGGCCTTGTTTTGTCAGGCGGCACCCAGTCCATAAAGAATTCAAGCCGCCGGTATTCGAAAAGGTTACAGTTAATACCCGGGCACCGACTGCAACCATAACACTGAAATCCGCCGGTGTCGTTGACAATCACGAAAGTACTGTATGGCTGAATCAGATGACCTGGCCTGAAAGGAATGGTAACAGTTGGTGGGCCGCAGGAACCATATTGGATTAAATCAAGTGCAAAGTCATTCAGGTCTATGACCTTATCGAACGGATTGTACAACTCAACCGCATAGTAATTACGGTTGATTATTGCCGGGTCCGTATTGATATGAATGCCGAGCTCAGAAATAAACGGTTGAGCTTCGAATCCGAAATACAGCTTGTCATTGACGTCCAGGACGGATACACAATTACCGTCTAAAACATCGTCTTCATCTTTATCATCGTTATCCGCAAAATCAGCTAAATTAACCGCAAGCTGGGCGAATTCCTTTTCGATTTCTCTGCGCTTGATTGAAGAGATATCGGCAAAATCAACGCTCTTAAGCAGCTTTTGATATGTTTTATTGGGGTCTTCAGTATCGGCAGCCCTGTTGATGTTTATCATCTTATCCAGGTCCGGGTCAATTACCCGGTCGATGTTGTAAGTCGTTGATATATGCCGATATGCATAGTTTGGGTCGAGATTGCCTGTATCATAAGAACTTTTTAACCACTCATCTAAATCAGAAGGCCGATTAAAAGGAGTTGTTTCAGAGTAGTCTACTCTAAACTCCCAGGCTCCTCCGGTGTATTGCGGAAGTGCTATATTTCCTACTAATTCCAGCCGAGTAGCTACATCGGAATGATTTATTAAGAACCTGTTGCGGAGTTCAAGCTCATCGGATATATCAAAAGGTGTATACGGCACGTTTGGTCCATTGTACTGCCAAATAACAGATTTTTCATACTCATCCAAATCATCGGCATCAATATCAACATCATAATTTGCTCTTGCGTTTCGCAAATCTTCTCTTTGGTCATCTGTGGGGGGAATACCACGATTCGCAAGTGCCATCAGGTTTACCTGCATTTGGCTTGAACCATCGATTCTATTGGGGTCGTTATCATCAGGGTCGAATTCATAACCCGTGTTGACGTTCAGCATTGCAGAGTTATCTATTACTCTGACGGCTGCATAAATGCGTTTGCCTTTACTCGTCCTTCCGAGACCCAGCTCGTCATCCGTCAACTCTATCCATTTCGAATCTGCAACGCCGTCTCCATCGGCATCGGCAAGCTGACCGATGCCTTTTTTTTGTCCTAATACATCTTCTACATCTTTTATATGGCCAAAGGCATTTAATATAATCTCTTGCCGGTCGTCTATAATTGGTTTTGGTAGCTCCGATACAGGCAGGGAATTGTCTTTTATCACGATATCCTTAGTATCCCAAGTGAGCTTAGTATCAAAGTCATAAACTATTGTTTTGGCGATAAATCCTGTAACATCGCTTATCTGCCGCCATTGATATATATCATCCGTTGGGTCATCAGAATCATCTATTAACGTCGGCTCAAGCGCAGCCAGCCAGGCATCACAAGGGTCGGGATAGTCGCGGTATTCCTCGTTTGGGTCGGTTACATCCTTGATGAGCTCCTCAGCGAGCTTTGCGATGATAGAGTTGACGGCCAAATCCAGCTCCTTGTTCTCGGTTACAGCCGAGGTTGAAATCCTGTCCACCCTTGAACCTATAACGAAAAGCATGCCGATAATAGCCAGCAGACTCGTCAGAACAACGGTCAAAATCAAGGTGGAACCGCCAACGAAGGAAGCCCTTATAATTTTTCTATATCTCATTTTCATTTCTATTCATCTAAATAGACTATATGCGTAAACCGAATGCCGTCTTCAAAAACTCCATTTGTGTCATACAGCGTAAAGGTAAATTTCAATGCCGAAGGGAAAAAATCCTCAGAGAATTCGCCCTCCATACCACTATAATATCTAACGGGTACCTCCTCGGGAGGATACCAGAAAGGCCTACTCGTAGAATCAGGAAGGTTAAAGTAAACACCAAACCTCCACGGAGCAGTCAGAGTCGGATGTATCACCGGATATGTTTGGCGCATACGTTCAAAATGACTGGAGTTTAAGCCGTGACTTCTGTCACTGGGAAACCAGCGGATTTTTCCTCTTTCGTTGCCGTTATATTCACGCAGAGGGTTCCAGTAAGACCACTGTATTTGAAAATCTCTGACACCTTCAGACAGAATGTTGTGAAAGGTCTGACAGGTAGTGGTTGGATTAGTTAAATCTATATGGGGTCTGCGATTTTCTAAAGTTAAGCTATCATCCCAGTTATTCCAAAAGATATCTGTGATTAAACCATACCACATACTTGCATCCGCTGCCATCCAGTCGGATAAAGACAGTTTGTCGTGCTCCAGAGAATCGTTAAGCACATAATCGAGTCTAGGCGACGCTCTATCTGTGAAGTCAGGCCATTGTAAAAGACGCGGGTCAGCGGTTAATATATGGCGCCTGCGAGCGAGTATTCTCCGGCCGGCATAAAAAACATCCTCTCGAACTACATCAGTGTATTCCGCATTCTGCCCCCAGGGCGGCAGATAATCGGAATCCCTTTCAGAGTAAACCTGTGCCTGGCCGTAATAAATCCTTGCAGCATTGCCTCTTATGCTTTGTTCATCGACCGGATTCCCCGAAGGGATACAACTGCTTGGGACCGCAGGTAGAGCGGTCGGGTGCATATTATATAATCGCGTGGAATGGAAATCGCCCGTGGTAAAAAACATCATCTGGTCAAACCTTTCGTTGGGGTCCAGAGAACGCATTTGCCCTGTATCACGGTCCTCGGCATACTCATCCAGACGAAACCATATCAAAAGCGGAGCGTCCTTTCGTATGTCCTTCAGGTCGTTGTTTATCTGGTGGGTAATGGCCCGAAATTTTTGCAAAATCTCCGCATAGGCGACTGCCCTGCGATGAGTCTCTATGCTGATTTTGATAACCACCCCGCCAAAAGATATCATCAAAGCGAGAAGCCCCACCGCAACAGCAAGCTCAATCAGGGTAAAACCTTTATTTGTTCGTAGTTTATTTTTCATCGGTTATCGTTTATTCGTCATTGTTCATTGTTCCTTTCTACGAACAATGAACAATGAACTAACAACAATGACTGCTAACTAAAACCTTATTACTCTTTGATACACCCCGATACAGGGACTTTTACCGCCGCGAACCGGCGGGGGTATGACCCAGACCGACGCTGGTTCAAGGTCAAATACAGAGACGGTCAATCTTCCCTGCCAGGGCCTGTCGAGCAAGATAATTGCGTCCTCCCTCAATAATGGAGTTTGTGGGTCATCTTTGTAACGTTCAATGACCCGATACCGCTGGCCGGTGCGGTCATCCACTATAATGGAACCTTCATTTATCAAAGTAATCGTCCTTTTATCCGTCTCGTCTTCCGGCGGAATATATATCCAAAGTTTATCATTAGGGGGGAACGGCGGCAATGGCAGGGTTGGCGGCCTTATAACAGAAATTTTGACCGGCTGCGGCCAGTACCTTGTCGCCGGCTGTCTCCAATCAATCCGGCCGTGAGTCAAGGGATCACGCATTAATGTCGGAAACGGTACCGGCAGAAAGTATCGAAGATTTGGGGCCTTTCTTCTACATACAAAAACGGTTACCTGCACAAGCCGATTGGGGTCATCTGGGCCTTCACGCTTACTCAAACGACGAAACAAAGGCGACCAGTAGTATTCCCGCTCTTCTATGGGAACCGCATCATCTGAAGGGTACGTCATCTCGGTTCTCATAAACTCACAACGATTATACTGTAGATAGGGGTCTGTGATTGGGATTGGGACGGTTCTGAACTCATCAGATATTGCAGGCAGGATATCGTCTTCGTAATCATTGGGGTCAATACTGTTTGTTGACTGCAGCCAGACCGACCTCTGAGAGTATGGTTTCAATTGGCCTAACCTGATATTGTCAGTTTTATCATTCGGCTTGCCCCGGGCATAGAGTTGTATTTTCGCAAAGGCCTGGTCAGCTATAACTGCGGCGAAGGTCCGCTCAGAAGTAATATTCGTAAAATGAAGAGCCACCGGAAAAACGCCCGCTATAAAAAGCATCCCCACGCTGAGGATGCCGATAGAAATCAAGACCTCGGTAAGAGAAAAACCGTCTTTTGTTCTTTCATTTTTCATCGCTAAAACAGACGTTTTGACCGCTGAACTAATTTCCATTTATCATTCTGCCCGTATAGGGATTTATATAAATTCTCTCATTCTCTTCTAATTCTCTTAAATACTGCGAATATGGCACATTTCTTCTATAGCTTTGCTCGAATTTATCCCTTTCATATATAACGAAACTGCTCCTGCTGTTTTCCGGCCCCAAGCCAAGATCGGGCAGTGAGCCAGAAAAATAATCATCCTGTATGAACATACCCGTGTTATTTCGTTCTATGTTGTAGGGAGAATTAAAAATGTCATCCGCAGAACCAGACAAGTTTAGGGGTTGCCTGATACCATTCCTGTTGCTTATTTCCACCCTATGTATTACCAGTTTACCGTCCGGGGAAAAAATTATCGAAAATGTAGTCGTATCCCTCACTTCAATCTGGTTATTTATGTCGATGTCCTGGTCAATACGATTAGCTTGGTATTGAACATTGGGCCTGGAGTTAAATCTTGTAACTACTTTCAAATCCATCACGCCCATTGAAACCGGAAGTTCTATCGGTTCAATGCCCCGAACGGCTCGAAATCCGTTTGCTAAACCTGTACCTGTACTATTCGGGGGGTCAAGGGTTAATCTTGGAGCATCAGCAGGGTCGTGGATGATAAAGACTATATATTGACCGGCCTTAAGCAAGCTGTCTACATCCTCGTGGTAACCTCTTATCTGAAATCTTATACCTGCGTAGCACTGCTCTTTTGCGGCGATGGCACGTGCAGAAGCCATGGCCGAGCTTATCAAACTCCGCACGCCGGCGGGTGACCTGAAGGAATTCATTAACGCATTTTTGGCCGGCATTGCTAAAACCGCAAGCAGAACTATTCCTACAATGACAACCGTCTGCTCAACCAATGTAAGACCTGATTGTTTAAATTTTGTTTTCATTTTATCTGTTGGTTATATCATCTTCCGTCCCGAATTCGCCATCCGGCCCGGCTGAGGTAATCAATGGGAATGTTCTTTTATTTCTTGTCATATCTATAAAATAGGCAGCTGGAACGCCGCCGTAATCATTCCAATCCATGTAGTAATCATATCGCAGCGTTGTCCCCCAGGCGTCAACAATCCTCATCAGCGGATAAACGACACCATCAATCTCAATCATTCTATTTACTCGGACACCGCCGGCAGTTCCGAGGTTCGTTATAACCGGCCGGTCTGTTATTAAAGGCCGGTCTGTTACCGGCAAACCGTTTATTGTATAACTACGTTCTGCTCCGAGGCGATAAGATTTGGCTAACGGCTGGTCAATCTTGGCCAACGTCTTTCGACATTGCGGCACCCTGTTCAAAAAGAACAACAATATCTCACAACCGGAATATGCATTATATTCATCGACCGGCTCATAATACGGAGGTAGCTGAAGCTCATCAAACGGTTTTCCCGCCTCATATCCAAAAATAGTTACATTTGATGCCCCTAATAGATTATAGACCACCCGTTCAAGGCCGGGATCATCTTGTGGGAAATTATTACAGTCCACGGGAAAATCAAGCGAACGATAAAAATACATCTCTTCGGGGGTACTAGCTGCCGGCACTACATAGTTATAGCCGTAATCAGCAAACTGCTGCAGGGCGTTATTAAGGGTTGCAAGGACGCCTCTGGTAATCTGCACCCTGCTTTGGTTGTGAACCTTCGAAGAGACCTCGATGACCAATGCGACTAGAATTGTAGTAATCCCGATGACAACCAACATCTCAACAAGTGTAAACCCGATTTTATTTTTAAAAGTTTTCATAATTTTATGGCTTACAGACAATCGATTAACTTATTTTCAAAAGTTAGTGATGTCATCCACCGTTCCGAACAAACCATCCGCCCCTGCTGAAATTAATATGTATGAATCAGGTTTGTGCGGCCAGGTTATCGTCTGCTGGACTCTCTGGTCTATGATTAAATATTTATAATCATAAGGCGCGCTGCCCGAATTATAGAAAAGCGCGGGTTCTTGCCCAAGCGGATGGTCCCGCTGTTGTGCCGGGAGTTTATCAAGGTCGGCCAAATGAGGTAGAATTAAATACAAACTGTTATCATAAACATCATATCTTGAATTCCGACTATCGACAAGGCTCATTATATTGCTGGAAGTATTTGCCCTGTAATAGAGAATTGGCGTCCCCGCCATAACCGTACCGCTTTGGCCAGGACTAATTATCCGCTTTACACCAAATACGTCACAAAGGACATAAGTATCAGCAGCACCACTTGTAGCACCAGGAAACATTAAATGGTAATATAAACCATCGTCGCCGCCCACTATCTGGGGGGCTAATCTAAAGACATTAGCAGTTTCGCTTTCCAGGTAAGGCCCTCTTCTTTCGTTTAAGTTTCGTTTGTCGAGAGGGTCAATTGCAGGATCCAAAGGCCTGCGATATACCGGATCCGTTAAGTCTAAGCTCTCATCCAATCCTTGCGCATTCCAGGCGGAATCAGGATGAAATCCCAATAAATCCCATCCCATAAGCGCTTCAGTAAATCTCTGCGCACCCTGATAATCCGGTGTGGGTAGTTGGTTCGGCGGGGCCCAATCGGATTCGGGATAATCACCATAATCATCCCTGAAGGCATCAAGAGCCAGAGCGATGCTGTTAAATTGTGCGGTCTGTTCGGCCTCTTTTGCTTTCAGTCGAACCATGTTCACAGCAGGGATAAGCAATGAAATCATAATGGCAATGATGCCGATAACCGTTAACAATTCAATAAGAGTAAAACCTGTTCTGTTACGTTTCACTTCAGTCCCCTTTATAAACTTTTCTGTTTTATAAGAATCAATTTCAAATTACTCCAATCCATACATCCAGTTGGTTGTGAGCCACTTGTCGACGAAAGCTTCAAGCTCGTCGAAATCAATTCCTTCCGCCTGCCACTGCTGGGCCTTAATTGCAAAATCAGCAAAATTAACTATCCCATCCAGATTCAGGTCATATTCCAGAATCGCATCCTGTCCGTAGCTGTTTGACATCCAGTTATTTGCGAAAATCGCATAGTCTGAGAAAGCCACCTTATTGTCATAATACAAATCAAAGTCATTGAAGTCTTCGACGTCGTCCAGCCAGTGGTCAACAAATAATTTCAAATCGTTTACATCCACAAAACAGTCGTGGTCGAAATCCCCTTCCAGATAACCATACCCCTGGCAGTGAGTGTTAAACCTTAGATAATCCCACTTTGCAGAGTATTCGATAAAAGGCCACGACTCGCTTGTGTTCGAGCGTAAACCAAGAGACAACAGGTGCCGTTGTCCGTCTTTGTATTTCGCCATTTCGCTCACATCTACGACCAGGTCAAAATACTCTCCCGACAAATCACCTGTTCCCAGAGAGCTGGAATTCCAGACGATGTCATCGTCAATCTTAATAACCGCACTGCGTTTCGTCGGGTCCCATGAGTCAAAACTCGGGTTTGTCTCTAATTTAATATCAAAGATTATCTCATTAACATCGCTCAAATATACATACTGAGATATAGTTGCGATGTCATCAGGCTCAAATTCCCCCAACATATCCGATAAAAACGTCAGATTATAATTACCATCCGATGCCCAGCTTGAAGATACCGCCCCGCTAAAATCCGACGGTATATCAACATCATACCAGCCAAAAGGCATTTCGTTCTTTATATTCTCAATTCCTCCATCGTATTCGAAGCTGCCGTTTGCAATCCAGCTAAAATCGGCCCGGGCATAACCGCCTAAAAGCAGCATAATCATCACAGCTATCGTAAGAACAACTTTTTTCATCATCTTTCTCCATTGATTTGGTGTCTATTTATTTTCAATCATTTCTCCGTAATGTTCTGCTTTTACCTTAAGAAAACAACAAAGCGTTTTGTCTTCTCATCATCAAAAACCACTGCTTACTGAGCGAAGTTGAATATATCGTCACTCGTTCCATACTCACCGTCGAATCCCGCCGAAATCAGTATGAAAGAATGCGGCTTATGAGGCCGACCATATTCTATAGCAATATCTTCATCGTGGGTGTTATGATAAAAGAAATTAGCACTGGAAGAATCCAGGGGCGGACTGTGCATTGTTTGCTGATTACTCGAATCCATTAAATGAACCGTGCCCGGCGGCTTCCAAGGCATTCTCATCTGCACAAACCTATCGTTGTCACTGTAATCATAAAAATTCTGTGGGTCATTTATATTGCCGATAAATGCCAACGCAGGATTATTATTTAGAAAATGGGGATGACGGTTTCCACCTGTATCTGCCTTGTAATAAAGTATAGGCATACCAATATACCTTTTGCCGGTGGGAGCGTTGCTACTGACGCGGTCATATACATCACACAATACAAATGCATCACGATTAAATCCCCCAAGAACACCATCAGGGCCGGGGCCTGGCTCCAGTCTTTGATTACCATATATATGCCAGAGCCGATGTGCATTGGCATTTCCAAGTTCCAGGTACGGTCCCACCCGTAAATCCAAATTGTGTCCATCTGAGTCATCAAGTGGAGTAGTAGGGTCTCTATCGTATAACAAATTACCTGCACCATCAAAATAATCCTCCCGGAAGCGGGAATTTTGATGGAAACCCAATAAATCCTGGCCTATCATAGCTTCGGCAAGTTTCATCGCCCCACAATAACCATATGTTCCCGTATCACCGGGACCATCATAGTCGGAGGGTGGATAACTGCCAAAATCATTGTGAAACATTTCCAGTGAAACACCAATTGCACGAAGCTGGTTTTTTTGCTTAACATCCTTGGCAAATTGCCTGGCCTTGTTCATTGCCGGAACCAGAATACTGATGAGAATGGTAATTATGCTCATAACGGTCAGCAGCTCTATAATTGTAAACGCCGTTCTTTTATTTGACTTTTTTTCAGTCAGATTCATTGTCTTCTCCTTAATTTGTCAGAAGCTTTGTATCGATTTTTATACCCCACCGCCGCTTAAGCCCTGGATAACCTGTATCATCGGCAAAAATATCGAAAGGACGATAAGCATAACCATACCGCCGAGCACAATAATGATAACCGGCTCAAGCAAAGACATCAGCGAGCCGACCATTGTCTCAACCTGCTCGTCGTAGTTATCGGCTACCTTCAAAAGCATTTTATCGAGGTCGCCTGTTTCCTCACCAACAGCAACCATATTCGAAACAATCGCATCAACCGTCTTGGATTGCCGCAATGGAGCGGCAAAACTTTCCCCTTGCCTGATTGAATCATGAACATTTCCGAGCATCTTTCTGAAAACTTCGTTTCCAGCAGTTTCCCTGGTAACCTCTATGGCATCCAGTATCGGTACTCCTGCGCCAATCAAAGTCCCTAATGTTCTTGTCCAGCGTGTGATTGATATTTTTCCGCTTAATTGCCCCATAATCGGCATCTTTAGTTTTATTGTATCAACGACCATTCTGCCGGGGCGAAATTGCTGTACAAATTTAAGCAGGATAAATAAACCTATCGGAATTGAGATTATGATTGCCCATCCGTAATCATAGGCAATCCAGGTACTCAGTCCCAACACGACGGCTGTAACTTTGTTTAATTCGCCCGAAATCATCTCCGACAAAACACTCTTAAACTGCGGTATCACATATTTCATCAGCAGCAAAAGGATAGTAAACGCCGCAGTTAAGACTACAACCGGGTAAACCATCGCACCTTTAACACGGGCTTTGAGTTTTTGCGCCTGTTCCATAAAATCGGACACTCGTGCCAGAATCAAATCCAGCACACCACCAGTCTCCCCGGCAGCAACCATACTAACGAGAAGTCTGTCAAAACATCTTGAGTATCTGCCCATTGCTTCGGAGAGAGTTGCACCTCCTTCGATGTCATCAGCTACATAGCCGATGAGTCTCTTGAAGCTCCCAGATTTCTGCTGGTCTTCAAGAATTCTAAGTGAACGCAATATCGGTAATCCCGCATCCTGCAACGTTGAAAGCTGTCGCGTGAACTGAGTTAATGACTTGGTTCCTACTCTTGCCCCTGCGCCACGCCGGCGTTTCAGTTTTGCCGTCTTCATCGCCGCCTTCTTTTTGGCTCCACGCCCTGCTACTTTCGTAGGGAAGTACCCCATGTTTCGTATCTTGCTTATCGCCTCCTGCTGACTGAGGGCCTCTATTTCATCTTTTACTGAAACACCCTGTGAATCCATCGCTTCATATTTAAATACAGGCATTTTAAGATACCTCCTTTTTAGTTTGTTGTTTCTTTAACGCTGAACAAAAGGAAAAATTCATTTTCTGTTTATTCGGACTCTGAAATTGTTTCTTTTAATACCTCGTCTACAGTAGTAACGCCATCATATACGGCGGCCAGTCCGCCATCACGCAATAATTTCATACCGCCCTTCTGACTAGCCGCACGAAGGATATTGGTTGATGCGTTGTTCATAATCAAATCCCGTATCTCGTCATTTAAAAGCATGATTTCAAATATAGCAATTCGTCCTCTGTAACCGGTTTTGTTGCACCGGCTGCAACCACGGCCATAAAAGAACTTTTTATCCTTAACCTCCTCCGGCGTAAGTCCAAGCTCCATTAACTGAGTGTCAGTTGGTTCGTATGGGGTTTTGCACTTTTTGCAGATTTTTCTGACCAGACGCTGAGCAACTATACCTTCAAGGGTGGCCGTAACAAGGAAAGGTTCAACGCCTAAATCCAACAAACGTGCTATCGAACTTGGGGCATCGTTTGTATGAAGCGTGGTAAAAACCAAATGGCCTGTGAGTGATGCCTGTGCGGCAATTTCCGCTGTCTCAAGGTCTCGAATTTCACCAACCATTACTATATCAGGGTCTTGACGCAAAATTGACCTAAGACATCTTGAAAAAGTTACTCCAATGTCTGAATTCATTTGAACTTGTACAATACCGTCAATATCATATTCCACAGGATCTTCAGTAGTTATGATTTTCGTTTCAATACTGTTTAGTTCGGTAAGAGCCGAATATAAAGTAGTTGTTTTACCACATCCTGTTGGGCCTGTAATTATAACAATACCATTAGGTTTCTTGATAAGCTGTCGAAATATTTTTAACTGCTTCTGCCTCAATCCCAGTTGGTCCATGTCCAGTTTAATCTGAGACCTGTCAAGCACACGCAGCACAACGCTTTCTCCGAACATTGTTGGCAAAACACTGACACGCAAATCAACCGGATTGCCCTTTACAGTAAGCGATATTCGACCATCCTGAGGCAATCGTCTCTCAGCAATATCAAGGTCAGCCATAACCTTTATACGAGAACTAAGCGCTGCAGCAATATGCTTCGGTGGAGGAACCATTTCGTAAAGAACACCATCTATGCGGTACCGCATTTTATATTCATTTTCAAACGGCTCAAAATGAATATCCGATGCTTTGTCACGAATGGCCTGCAGCAAAACCAGATTCAGAAGCTTTTTGACAGGGTTTGACTCAGAAAGCTCTTTTAATTCATCAAGGTCGATGCTTTGGTTACGTCCGTCAAACTCAGCAAGAAAAGCATCGTCCTGTATCTCCTCTAGCAGTTCATTTATATTTTCCTGTTTTTCTTCTTTTTCCGCATAATGCTTGCTCAGTGCTTTTTCCACCGCCTCAGAGGCGGCTACTTTTGCCTTTACCTTCATATCAAGCAAACTCGTAATATCATCAACTGCCTGAATATTATCGGTATTGTCGAGAACAACCGTCAACTCATTGCGTTCTTTGTTATACTGAATGGGTACAACATGATGATTCTTAGCCATTTGTGCCGGCAACATATTGATGATTTCAGGTGTTACCTCCAGGTTATCCAGCTTGATATATTCCATTCCTCGCTGGGCTGCCAAAGCAGTCTGTAACTGGTCTTCATCAACCAAACCAAGCTCCAGAAATACCTGACCTATCCTTATCTTCTCCGGCCTTTGTTTTTGTATTCTTAGGCACTCGTGCACCTTACTTCGGGTCAAAATGCCCATTTTAGTCAGTACTCTACCCAGCGCTCGGCCCCTTAACTGCTCTAAAGGCGGCAGCTTTTTTGCTGTTTTTATTTTTCCCATTTGAGCTTTACCTCATATTAAACCAGGTTCTCAAATCAATTCTATTATACACCATTAAGACCTTTTCGGCAAACATATTATCCAATAGACACTTAGTTATTAGGACTTGCAATTACAACCCCCTCTTACATCCTGAAATTTACTCAAAAAATATGTGCTCTTTTTGGTGTGAAGGGAGCAACCGTTATATATTTTTCCAGGCAAAGTATCCTTTTGTAGCTGAGAACAAACCAATGAACCCCCGTTACGTTCTCAAAACATGGTCGATATCTTCCATTTCTTTCTTTCTGCGCTCCTTGCCCTTGCCCTTATCAAGTCCTATCTTGGCCATAGCTTTATCCTGCAACGCTCCCGGCTGTCGTCCCTTATCCAACATTTCCTGTAAGGTAATCTTGCCGGTATCGTACAAAATCCATAAATGTTCATCAAGAAGCTGCATTCCAAGTTTTTTACCTGTCTGTATGCTTGAATCAA
>JBHPEQ010000057.1:0-16942 GCA_042576845.1 Planctomycetota bacterium | reverse complement strand
TTTTTACCCTGCATTGATGACGGTATCTGGATTCCAAATTCGCTCAGAACAGACGTCGATTGGTCAAAGACCAGGGCGTATGGGCTGGGAATAAACGGCCTCTACCTTAATCTCAAAGGCCGAGAGAAATATGGTATTGTTGAGCCAGGCCGACAAAGCGAAGAGATTACAGCAGAACTGATAACTAAGCTGGAAGCTGTCCGAGATGTTAATGGCAGGACTGTTATACGTAAGGCACACCGCGCGGACAGGGCATATTCCATTAGCTCCTGATATTGTTGTCGGCTACTGCCGAGATTACCGTGCCTCATGGGCCACCTGCCTGGGAGATATGACCAAAGAAGTGCTGCTGGATAATGATTCGCCCTGGAGTGCAGACCATTGTGCCGACGTTTCTGAGGTGCCCGGCGTTGTCTTTAGTAATCGTCCTGTCAGGGCCAAGACTCCGGCTCTGATAGATATAGCGCCGTCTGTTCTGAGCGAATTTGGAATCCAGATACCGTCATCAATGCAGGGTAAAAACATTTTTACAACATAAAATCACGGAGTAGACAAAAATGGCTAAGGTAAAAATTGATTCGAACCTTTTCAAGAGAGTCAAGGATGCAACTGAAGCTGCGGGCTACAGCAGCGTATCGGAATTTATTACTCATATTATCGAAAAGGAGCTTGCCAAACACGAAGATGAGCAGGCAGATGAAAATGTAGCTGACCAGCTGCGTGGTCTGGGATATATTGATTGATGGATTTTTTATCGCTTATTACAACCTGGGTAAACGTCCCGATGAACGCATTGGGAAAGATTCTTTTGGCACCGGTTGCTGTGCTGCCGGGCTGGCTCTCTAATACTATTATCTCAGCCGTTGTTGGCGTTATGCTGCTGCTCATCTTTAAATACACTTCAAATCAAAAAGCCATAGCGCTGGTTCGAGACAGCATCAAGGCAAATATGCTCGCTCTGAAACTCTTCAAAGACAGCATGCTTGTTACCATGAAATCCCAGGGACTTCTCTTCAAGGCAGCTTTCCAATTGCTCTTTTATGCACTCAAACCAATGTTGGTTATGATTGTGCCTGTCTCGTTAATTCTGGCTCAAATGGGATTGTGGTATCAATATCGTCCGTTGCGAGTCGGCGAGAAGGCTCTAATTACGATGCAGCTAAATAGTAAACCCGATTCCCCCCTGCCGATGGTAAGTATTGATGCTCTGCCGAGTGCAGAAGTCCGGACAGGTCCGGTCCGCATTTCCAGCGAAGACCAAATATGCTGGGAAATCAAAGCCATTGAGAACTCAAAAGAGTCTGTGGTTTTTAAAGTCGGCTCCGAACTCATCGAAAAAGAGCTGATTGTCGGTGATGGTTTTGAACGCCTTAGTGTCGAACGGCCGGCCTGGAACTTCAGTAACATCCTCTTACATCCAAAGGAAAAACCCTTCAGGCCCGATTCAGTTGTTCAATCTATCAGCATCGATTATCCGGAGCGTCTGTCGCTAACGAGCGGTACAGACTGGTGGCTGGTTTATTTCTTCATTGCCTCGATGGTCTTTGCACTAATTTTTAAGCCGTTCCTAAAAGTCAGGATATGAACTAATCTGAACCGGCGGCTTGCACTTGTAAATGCGGGCTGTACTTGTTTGCTTTGAACGTATGGTAAAAACACTACATTTGGAGGTTTTGATGCTGAATGAAATCTTTTAAGGCCGCTAAATTTATCCTGGTAGTAGTCCTTGTAGCAGTAGCTGCAGGAGCAATTTATCTGCTGCGACCGGCCTCCGGCCCTGCCGAAAAGGACATTCGCAGCATTATTCTTATCAGCATCGATACGTGCCGGGCGGACTACCTCGGCTGCTACGGCTATCCGCGCAGAATTACACCTAATATCGACAAGTTTGCAGAGGAAAGTATTCTTTTCAATAATGTAATCTCTCCGGTTCCGATTACCCTGCCGGCACACAGTTCTATGTTGACCGGCACTACACCCCCCTATCACGGCGTTCATTATAACTATGATTATAAGCTGGACAAATCAAATGTCACTCTGGCGGAAATACTTAAAGATAACGGTTTTACGACAGGCGCCGTTATAAGCTCCTTCATTCTGGATTCCCAGTTCGGCCTTGACCAGGGCTTCGACTATTATCATGACCGTTTTGTGAACACGCCCAATACCAATATTGATAATGAACGCAAAGGTGAAGAAGCAAGCCGCTTAGCCATTCAATGGCTGGAAAAAAACAAGAGCAAAAAATCCTTTTTATTTCTCCATTATTATGACCCACACCACAATTATGAACCCCCCGAACCTTTCGCCACTAACTTCAAGGACAATCTTTATGCCGGTGAAATCTCTTATACCGACTACTGTATAGGAAAGGTAATAAAAAAATTAAAAAGTATGAGTATGTATGAATCGAGTTTGATAATCATCACCGGCGACCACGGTGAAATGCTCGGCGAACATGGCGAAGTAACCCATATGTATTTCATTTACCAAAGCGCTGTAAAAGTCCCTCTCCTTTTGAAACTTCCCGGCCGGAGTAAGCCGGAAAGAACAGATGAAACCGTCGGCATAATCGATATCGTTCCTACTATATGCGGCGCTTTGGAAATAGCTGCTCCCTCCGGCCTTCAGGGCAAAGACCTCCTCGAAAAAAGCAGGCAGGACAAGAATAGATATATCTACTGTGAGTCGCTGTACCCCACAAAATACCAAGCCAATTCCCTGCTGGGTGTAGTTACCGAGGGCCTTAAATACATCCAGACCACCAGACCGGAATTATACGACCTTACTAATGACCCTCAAGAGTCAGTAAATCTGGTCGGCAAGCAGCCACAGAGGGCTCGCATTCTACAGGATAAATTAAAACAAATCCTGGAACAGAACATTCGTAAAAGAGGCCCTGATAGCAAGCTGGAGTTGAGCGAAGAAGACAAAAGACGTTTGGAATCGCTCGGATACGTCGCCAGCAGTGTTGCCGAAGATTTCAGTTTTGACCAGAGCAAAGAAGACCCCAAAGATTTAATTGACTTTCATCAAAAAAATGCCCGGGCACATCAGCTTATCTTAAAAAACAATACAAAGACGCCAAAAAACTTTGTGAGCAGATGCTGTTGGAACGGCCGGAAGTTATAGAGAACTATCTTTTCCTGGCTCGAATAGCTATGGAACAGGATAATTATGCCGAAGCTGTTGTTCATTTGGAAAAAGCTATCCAGCTCGAACCCGACAATACAATACCTCATAGCAAGTTAGGTCAGGCGCTGCTGAAGCTGGGCAGGACCGATGAAGCTATCGAACATTTTAAAGAAGTGCTGCGCCTTTGGCCCGAAAAACCCTGGGCACACGATGCGTTGGGAATGGCGCTAATGGAGCAGAAAAAATTTGACCAGGCCATTACACACTTTAAAAAGGAGTTAGAGATAGATTTTGACACTATAGATGAAGAACACGGAACACTTCAATTTAAACCCCATAATCACGAAGCCCTCTTGCATTTAGGTCAAGCTTATTTCCTGACTCAAAACTACGAGCAGGCCGTAAACTATTGGGAAAAAGCTGTGAGCATAAAACCGGATGACAAAGAAACTCACGCTTCAATTGGCCAGGCGTTGGCAAAACTCTCTGACTTTGATAACGCCATACGGCACTGGTCCATCGCAGCTTCTCTGGACCCGAGTGAACCTGTCTTTTACTATAATATTGGCCTGGCATACCATAAAAAAGGAATGCTCGATGAAGCTATAGAATACTATAAAAGAACACTCTCAATTAACCCCAATCATCAAAATGCGAAAAAAAATCTCGCTATTGCAATACTACGAAATTCAACCCAAAACAAATAAAAACGCTGGAACAATCAAAAGGAATAATCAAGTCAAATCTATGCCTGAATAATTCAAAAATAAAGTGTTAAAGATAAAAATTGTGAAATCCGGCAGCGGTTATTTTAAGGTTTAATCTGTTCATATTATTTCACCGACCTTTCTGTGTTAAAGAACCGAATATTATCAGGCATAAAATTTAATCTAATTTTACTTTTGCATAAACTATATTGTCATTTGAAGGGAAAGCAATATTCAAGTTATTGTCTTTATCAAATTCCGCAGAAATATACCTTGTAACAGTAATATCGGAATACAAATCAACACCATTTAAAATGTTTTTTTCATCACTCCATCCGTCGTCTTTTTTAACCTTATGAACAAGACTGCTGCTGCTGTTAACTCAGATAACATGCACATTTCCAACAAAATCGATTTTCACTAAAGGAAGAAATCCATTTGCAATTTTTTCTATATCACCAAAGGAGTTATTATAGAGTCGACAATAATAAATGTCCGATTTAACTTCTTTTATATTAAACTTCTTTATATTAACCTTTTTTTCAACCCATGAAAAAACAACAAAAACATCATCATCCACACCATCTATTGACAACTGGCCATAATAAGAATTGGTATCTGTATTTCTGTCATATTTAGGAATGTTTTCGTAAATGCTATGCTTTCTTATAATTTTCTTCTTTTTCACATCATAACCAGCGTAGTGTAAAACTACAGTTTCATTCAATACTAATTGTGTACCTGCCTCTTCTGGCATTCTGAAGCCTAAAAAATGAATCAAATCTTTCCCTGTTGCAACTTCCTCAATGACATAGGATTCATCTATTTTTCCTCCATACCTAATCTTTTGATATTTCAACATCTTATCGTCCTGTATTTCTGATAAACAGGGTTTTTTATAATAGATGCCATGTCCCCCAGACAAAATAGTTCTGAGACGTTCAACAGGATTAGCTGGTAATTTTACACACCTTTTTAAAAAATAGTTTGAACTATTCTGTTCTGAAACAGAAATGACTCTACTGTGACTTGGGTCTATCCCCTGTGGAACACCCATAATTTTTATGCGGTGCGCAAGCATAATATCTTTCTGGACTTTATAAATAACAATTTCTTCATCTTTTTTAAAAGCCAGTTGAAGACTACCATCTTTTATAAATCCATTCAAAAGGATGCCGTATTTGTCTACTACTACCCAATTACTGTTCATATAAAGAAAGTTATTACCAAAACGATTCTCTCCCATAATGCCTATTAGAACAAAAGCATTGTTATCGTTATCGATGAACAGAGTTGTCTGGCTAATATCAGAGCAGTTAAATTGTTTATTAGAAAGTACTTTCCAGTCCAAAACTTGGCTTTGAGCATTTAAATTATTCATAAATGCAATTGTCAAAAAAATGGTTAGTGCAAATGTTTTTTTATTCATATTTACTCCTTATATTTTCTTGTCCCAGCTTCGCTGGAATCCTTCCATATCCTGTTTCCCATCGTCTCGTATCGAAGTTTTATCAATTTTGCATCGTAGGTTGCGTTCCTCAATTTACCGTCCCAATTATATACAAGAGATGACCCACTTACAATACCTATTTTGCAATTTGCATTTTCGTCCCAGTCGAGCGAGAAACTATCCCCGCCGCATTCAACAGAAACAGCGCAGAGGTTTTGCTTAATTTGTTTCGTCAAATGAACAAAGAGAGAACGGCATCACTTAGGTTCGACTTTTTCGGTGAGAAAATAATGGGATGAATCGACAGAGAAAATCCGCCGACCGTCTTATCGCCTGGGCGATTTTAATTTTTCGGCTAAGTGACTGTATTTGTTTGTCTTTCTCTGCTAAAGGCAGCGCCTCTTCTATTCTTTTTGCGGCGGAATCCAATTTGCCGGTTACCAGATAAAACAGAGCGGAATCTCTCAAGGCCTCGACGTAATCCGGCTTTATATCGAGGGCGTGCGTGAAAAACTCAGCGGCATCCTCGATTCGACCTTTCATCGAGCTGGCAAGGCCGAGATAATAGTAGGCCTCCGCATTAGCATAGTCGCTCTCCAGAGATTTAAGCAGACAGTTTGTGGCATAATCAATATCGCCTATTGACAAAAACATTGAGCCCATAGAAACCAATACATCCGTATCATCCGGCGCCGTGGCTATTTCCGAAACAAGGCACGCTTTTGCCTCCTGCTTCTTTCCCTCTATCAAAGCGCACTGGGCAAGGCGATATCGCGGCCCCGTGATTGCGCCGTCGATTAACAATGCCTGGTTATACAGCTCCTGCGCCCGCTCGTAATCGCCGTCATTAAGGGCAATCTCTCCCAGATAAAATAATGCGGGGGCGAACTCCGGCCTAAGTTCGATTATTCTCCTGAATTTCTCCTTTGCCGATTCGGTCTCGCCTGTCTCCAGCAGAAACAGCCCGAAATCAAGAATAACATCTATATCACCAGGGTTCAAACGAAGCTCCGCCAGGAAATGTTCCCTGGCCTGCTCGTGGTTGCCGTCAGCCCAATACGCCTGGGCTATACGGAAGTTAATTTGGGGGTGACTCGGCTCAAGTTTATTCGTTTTCAGCCAGCAGTGGATTGCTTTTTTGTACTCGCCGCGGATAAAAAGACTGTTCCCGATATTGTAGAAGCAGAGCGGGCAATCGGGATTTATCTGCTGGGCTATGTAAAACATCTGCTCGGCCGCTTCGTGTTTGCCTGTTTCCGTATAGGTGATTATTCGATTGCAGTAGCATGGCTCAAATGTCGGGTCAATTTTTTCGATGCGCTCGAATGTTTCAATCGCCAGGTCGTAAAGACCCGCTCGGGTGTAATCTACCGCTAATGAATTTAATATCTCTAAATCATAAGGGTCTAATTCAAGGGCTGTTTCATACTCGTTTATGGCATCTTCGAATTGGTTCAAAGCATCGAGGGCAAGGGCTTTGTTAAAATGCCAGGCGCCGTTGGCAGGATTTATCTCAAGGGCAGCTTCCAGCTCTGAAAGAGACTGCGATATCTTGCCCTCTTCATAAAGTTCATAGGCCTGACGCGCCTTTTCCTCAGCTTTATCGTAAGGACCGAATGGTATCTCTTCAAAAAGCATAATCGCAGCACCTTGTTAAATTCAAACCGAATCAATCACCCAACAGGCATTTATCGGGTATAAATTAAAGAAGGGTTAGCAGGTTTTCATCGGTCCCGGGCGTTTTTGAATGTTGTAAAAATTAATACTTGTTTTTCTCTGTAACTTCTTATAGGCAAAGCTCTTATCGACTTATACCAGTCCGCCGGCAGGCATCAGAACAGCTTGAAATTGTTGTTTTTCTGGAAAGTGTCCGCAGATAGTCTTATAATGTGGTCTGTAAAATAAGATGATTACCGGCCGCGGAGATTCAGTTCTTCTCGGGCTGAGTGCAATTGTTATTTGGAGAAATGAAAATATGGTTAAGGAAATAAAAGGTCAGCTTACCGCAGGCAAAGGAAAATATGCTGTCGTGGTCAGTAGATTCAACGAATTCATAACCAGCAGACTACTTGACGGTGCACTGGATTGCCTAAAACGTCATGGAGCGGCCGATGAGCAGATAACCGTCGTGTGGGTGCCGGGCGCCTGTGAAATTACCATCGCTGCGAAAAAGCTCGCACAGAGCGGAAAATATGCTGCAGTGCTCTGCCTCGGTGCAGTTATTCAGGGCCAGACAAGTCATTACGATTACGTGTCTCAGCAGGTTGCACGGGGAATTGGTCAGATTAACTACGATTCCGCAGTGCCGACGATATTTGCCGTCTTGACATGTGATACTTTTGAACAGGCGGTCGAAAGGGCTGGAACAAAAATGGGCAATGCCGGCGCCGATGCGGCCTTGACAGCCATGGAAACAGTCAACGTGATGAAACAGTTATAATCGCTCTTAAAAAATACAGCTTCGTTACTTTGGTTTTTGAGGCCGGTTGATGGACAAAAGAACAAGGGCCAGAGAAATGTCTATACAGGCATTATACCAGCTCGACGTCCAGGGACAGGATTTCCTTCGGTTTCTGGATGAGTTCCTGATGGAAAGCAGTTCTGACACCGTCGTTCGCAGTCGTGCTTCTGAGTGGACAAAAGGCGCCTGGGAAAATATGTCTCAATGTGATAAACTGATTAGCGATACAATAATAAAGTGGCAAATATCGCGGCTTTCACCTGTTGACAAAAGTATTTTAAGATTATCGGTGTATCAGTTAAAGTTCTGTCCGGATATTCCGCCAAAAGTTGTAATAAATGAGGCCATTGAACTTGCTAAAAAATTCAGCACTGCTCAATCATCCGGATTTGTTAATGGTGTGCTTGATGCCATCCTGAAAAAATTAAAGGTGGCGGACAAACTGTAAGCAGCTTATTTCGTTAACTTTTTTTCTGAAAAGGTAATCAGGTGTGAGGAGAATTGCAGTATTAAATCAAAAAGGGGGCGTGGGCAAAACCACAACGGTGGTGAATATCGCTGCAGCTCTTGCTGCCGCAGGCCTGAGAGTCGTTGCTATTGATTTGGACCCCCAGGCGCATCTGACAATCCATCTTGGTCTTGAGCCGGAGAGCATTAATGCCGGGGCATATCAGGTTTTGACTCAGTCAGCCCAATTTGAGAGGGAGATTCTTCTGGTCCGTCCAAATCTTTGGCTGCTGCCGGCCAATATCAGTCTCGTGGGGGCAGAAAGCGAGCTGGTCAGCGTCGTTGGCAGAGAAACTATCCTGCGAGAGGCCATTGAACAGGCCAAAGATGAATTTGATTTTCTTTTTATCGATTGTGCTCCTTCGCTGGGGCTGCTTACCTTAAATGCTCTCGCAGCCGTCGATGAAATCTTGATTCCACTCCAGCCTCACTTTTTAGCCCTGCAGGGATTCGGCAAGCTGCTCCAGACCGTCGAGCTCGTCAGTAAAAGGATAAACCCTAACCTGAAGGTTAAGGGCATCCTGCTGTGTATGTATGACAGCAGAGCTTCGCTTCCGAAGGAAGTAAAGGCCGATATTCAGCAATTTCTTGAGAATGCTCGCGGAACTAACAGTAGCTGGTCAGAGGCCAGGATTCTGCCGGTGCCTATTCGAAGAAACATCAAGCTTGCAGAAGCACCGAGTTATGGCAAAACCATCTTTGAATACGAGCAGCATTGTCACGGCGCAGAAGATTACAGACAAGTAGCTGAATTACTGCGCTCTCAATCACATCCATCCCCGGAACCGGAATTCCAAACAACCCCCGAAGAAAAACAAAGCACGCCTCCGGTAAAAATCGAGGAAATCCCACAACCACAAATTCAAACACAAACTTCAGATTTCAAACCAACACCCATATCAACCCGGCAGCCCGATTCGCAGAACCAGCAGGAACAACTTACTTAGCTCGCATTTTAAATCAGTCCGTCGTTTCGACCGAAGCCCTCCGAAGGAAGACAAAGCGGAGAAATCTCAATTAATACCAGCCCCAAAGCCGCGACGTTGTGCTCCTCTTATTTTTTGTGTTTTACCAAAAAGTCACGGCTTGTGGATTTGTGTTATGTTTAGTCACGTCTTCAGACCAGCTCTTTTAACTCGGCTCCGCATTTCAATCGGATTAATTACAATCCCACAGTATTTTTAATAAGCCGCTGCATTTCTTCCAGCTGCCGGGTCGCCTGCTGCTTCTATCAGACCTGTATCCTGGTTAAACACCATTATACTCGGCCACATATTAGCATTGCTTCCGATTTCTGTCACAATATGCCCGCGGGATTCCAACTGTGAACGGAGCTCAGAATTATATAAAATCGGTGGAAGGCCCATCACACCAAGTTGAGGAGGAGGTTGACTAAATGAGCCTGTAAAATGCATCGTCCCGAAACGTGGGACCGTTATCGCATCAGCAGTATCATAACCGAATTCTGCTAAGTTCATAAATAAATTCAGAGCTGCTTGGTCCTGCCAGTCACCGCCTGACACACTAATTCCAATAGATGGTTTGCCGTTCTTCAAAACCAGCGAAGGTGTCAGCGTAATACGGGGGCGTTTACCAGGTTCGATAACATTCGGATGACCATCCCACGTATTAAAGCTGATTAATCTGCTGCTAAACCAAATACCAAGCGGCTCACAAAGTGTTCCTCCCCATCCGCTTGGTGTCGCAACCACTACGTTACCCCATCGGTCCGCAACAATACAGGTGGTCGTATCATTAACTGGTCCCTCAGGTCCGGCCGGCACTTCCTTCGCTGTCAACAGTGGCAGAATATTATACGGATCACCGGGCCGAATCTCAAACGATGCATCACAAGGGTCAATAAGTGGCCGACGTATATCAGCATATTCTTCTGAAAACAATGCTTCTAATGGTACTTCCACGAATAGCGGGTCACCATAAAACTCATCCCTGTCTGCAAAACCAAGTTTCATCGCCTCTATCAATGTGTGCACATAATCCAAATTGTTGTGCCCCATACCCTGAAGGTCATATCCTTCCAGAATCTGCATAGTCTCCAGCAGGTAAGGCCCCTGAGTCCAGATATTGCACTTGTAAACTGTATAATCTCTGTAATCAACCGATACCGGCTCCTCAACCGGTGTCCAGTTTGCTGCATAGTTCGCCATATCGCTTTTACGGATCAAGCCTCCATTAGTAATCATCCATGTCTCTATCTCATCAGCTATTGGACCATTGTAGAAGTAGTCTCGCACTGCCATCAGCCCGTCCTCGCGGCTGCCGCCGCCGGCTATTTCTGCCTGTTCAACTGAAATCAGTTCGTTTAAGGTTGACTTCAAATCTCCCTCCCATCCTGTAGAACCTAATAAATCCAGCATTGGTGAAACTGCCTCTTCAAAGCTTATCGTCCCGTAATTGTGCAGAAGCGTCAGGCATGCCAGAAGAAGACCTGGTAATGGAGCATTTTCAATATTTCCACCGCTTCCAGGTATACTGCCGCCGTGATTGTCTATGTAATATTGCAGCGTAGCCATCGCCGGTGCTGGCCCTTGACCGCTTAAAACCTCGACCACATCACGTTTATTGTCATAAATAATAATAGGTATTTCTGAGCCGAAGTGCTGCTCTCCTGCACCCACTGCCAGCAGCGCCGCAGCAGCTCCATCAAAGGCATTGCCGCCATTCGTAAGTATTTCGATACCAGCCTCAACCGTGCTTGACCAGCCTGCCGACACTGCACCGCGGTAGCCGGTTGCATACCAGCCCCGTTGAATCTCTTCGTCATCGTGACAGTCCGGATTCGCTGGGTCCGTACACCATAACCACTGAAGGGCCAGCACACCAATATCATTAAGGTCCACCATGCCGTTCATGTCAATGTCGGCTCCGTCGCACCAGTCATTGTCGGGACCGCAATTGGCTAGCCACTCCGACGCTACTCCTGCATAATCAATAAAGTTCACATAACAATCCGCCTCGCCCAGAGGCCCATTAACATCAGCATCCAGAAACACCGTTCCCGGCTGGCCACAGCATGCTGTCGAGAAACTCCAGACATCACCATGCACACACCCCGGGATGTTACATTCATCTACTCGCCAATAGTAACTCTCACCGAGACCAAGTTCTCCAGGGTCATACCCATCATCTTCCTCTCCTGCAAACACTATAGCATCTGGAATATTATTCTGGTCAACTTCATTATAATCGTCACCGAAGTATACGTTATACCAAAGCGCATAGCCGTCATTGACCCAGCTTAACTCAGAGGGGGAGAAGATGTATTGTGCACCATTTTCAGGCTCAGGATTAATAGCGTAGCCCCATGTAGTGAAGCTGTAGACAGCTCCTTCATAGAAGCAGGGTTCTCCGGGTTCATTAAGGTCGTTTATGTCAACACGCCAGTAATATGTGGTTCCGGGCAGCAGCTCGCCTTCGAAGGGATCGACGCAAATCACATTGTTTGAATCGACAGGGCCTATGCTCGGCGGAATCCATATTAGGTTACTCGAGTGTGGGCTAAAGTAAACATCAAACATAAAAGGGCCTTTAAGATTCGGGGCAACATCAGGATTCATAAAAAGAGCATTAGCGGGAGGCTGAAAACACAAATCGGTGTACGTAGGTACAGCCGTTGCCCAATCCGCCGGACTTATATTGCTGACTGCAATCTCCGTAGTCATATAAACGGCCAATACCTGCGCATCCATACCACTTCCACAGCCCCCCACATCGAAGGATAGGATCAGGGCATCGCTCGGCAGCGGAGTACCTGTATCGTCTAAGAAATCGGTTACGTCCATAGCGATTCCAACAAGGTCCTGTCCGTAATAACCATAGGGCGGGCCGGTTTCACCCCAATCCCCGTCGTAGAAATAGATAGAGTTACCAACTGTGGCCGGGCCGCCGCCAATCGAGTAAGTAACAAATATTACAATGGGGTCTTGTCCCGTTGATTCTAACAGAAAAAAGTCGGGCTCAGCTGGGCCGTTACGGTCCCGGTAACCACCTTCGGAAAATCCTGTGAAATCCGTGGTAAACGCGCAGGCATTGTAGACTTCCATATAGGTAAACAAATCATCCACAATGACCAACGGCTCCGGTAATGTCTCGGGGTCGTAATCAGGAGCACTTTCGTCTATACTGCCCGCCTCCGTCGAGACTCCGAATGCAAGTTTATCAGATGTCACGGTAAAGTCGCCTACCGTGATGCTGGTAACCTTAGGTCTTATACCACTGTCGTCAACAGTGATGCTGTCGATAGGAGTCGCGCCGAGAGAACCGGCGAAAACTAACAAAGAGATGAATAAAGGCATTTTTCCCCACATGATTATGCTCCTTTTAAGTTTTGGCCGAGAAAAATTATATGTCGCTTTATTATACACTTTTTTCTAATCTCATTCAAGCATATAAAAGGTTAAAATCCATTACTCAAAAAAACACATCAGTCGATAATCCTTACTAATTAAATCGCTGCCTGCGATTCAGACTTATGCAATTACATTGTCTTACGCTCTTGTGCTATTGTGTAACAATTTCTTTTACCTTTTTAATTTCCCTTTTTTTCGTGCCCTCTCCAGCCATAATTATTTGTGAAAATTCGTGTCAATCTGCGGCTAAACCCCCTTTTTATTTTGAATTTGGATATGTATTTTTGCTTTTTGATATCTGGTTTTTGATTTTCCTTTGTGACTTTTCATGGCCATGCAAATCACTACAAGCAGGCACGGCAGAACTACTTAAGCAGTATTACAAGAAAGCAAAACGCCTCTAGCGTAAACTTTTCGCTCGGCCTCATAACGTTGCGGTTATTCGGATAGGTGCTTAATTTGGTTCAACGACTTTTTGGGGAGGATTCGGTTCCCCTTGTCCCTTAGTCGTTTTCTTCAATATGCTCAACAACGGATATTCAAATATCCTGTCTGCTGCATCTTCTTTTAGCTGTTCAAGTGTTTTTTTAAGGGTTTCTTGAAGTTTTTGCCGTTCTAATCTTGACCTTAACACGCTTTTAGCTTTTTCGAACGGTACCGGCCCCGGCTCGGTTTTATCCTCCAAAAGAGCTATTTCATAGCCCCCTTTGGACTTGACAGGCCCTATCAATTTACCCGCTTCTGAACCCACAAGTGCATCAAAAAAGTTCTTACCAAAGGACTTTTGAACCGAGCTGTAGGGAATTCCCCAGATTTTTCCACCACTTTTGGCATCATTGGCAATGGACAATATTTTGGCAAGTTCGTTGATTTCCTCGCCGCCTTTTACTCTCCGAAGCACAGCTTGGGCATCCTGGAGGCTTTTAGTTTTAATATGCGAAAAAACCAGCCGGCCTTGTTGCTGCAGGTCTTTATCAGTCTCCCTATTTTCTTCATAATATGCCAGTATTTCTTCGTCGCTGACTTTCTTTAGTTCGTCTATAAGAAGACTCGACAACTTTCTGTTTTTTGCCATCTCACTGAGAAAGATAACTTTCGGCTGATTTGTTAAGCCGCGTCTTTCCGCCTCTTCATTCAGAAGCTCATTTTCAACCCACCAGTCGGCAAACTTAACCGTCTTTTCATTACCCGCTGCGGGAACAGCCCATTTGACCTGCTCCATAGTTAGCTTCTTATCGCCCAGACTGATGAGTACTTCGGACGTCTTGCCGGCGGGCTCGGCTTGAGCTTCGGTATCGAACTCAGCTTCCGTCTCGGCCTGAGCTTCAGATGTTATAGTCTGTTCGGTTGTGCTTTGAACAGCAATTGTCTGCTCAGCTACTGCTTTTGAACCTGTGCTTTGCTCAACAGAGCAGGATGTTATCGTTAATAATAGTATACACACAAAAATTTTAAAAATGGTTTTATAAAGCATTTTTGTTCTCCTTCAGTTCAAAAAAACTAACATTTATTACTTATGATAAAATTATATCATTGTTCTTGTTCGAAAACAAAGAGTTTTTTGTTTTACCGACAGAATACATTGCAAGGGCCAAACCTCTTTGAAAGATAGGGCTTACTTTTTCTGAATTTCTCTTTGTATCAACTGTTCGGGCTCTTGAAGCTGTTCTTTAATGTGTTTGAGAAACTTTGCCGCATAGACCTCGCTTATAATTCTTCTGTCTGCCGCCACTGTCAAAACCACCATTTTTCTTGCCGCCGACTCTTTATTCTCGCAAACAACTGTCGGGATTACGTTTCCGACCGATAGAATAACGCTTGTCGGAGGCGGTACAATTCCTATAAAAAAATCAATTCCATAGGCGCCGAGATTGCTAAGGGCTGCGGTTTCTCCCTCCATCTCCTCGAGCATCAGTTTGTTATCGCGAGCTTTCTCCGTAAGGACCTTTTCCATCTGAGCAATTTTAGCCAAGGACAGTGTGTCCGCATTCTTTATCACGGGCACAACAAGACCCTGGGGAGCATTCAAGGCGAAGCCAACGTTGATTTCATCGGCGATTCGGACATTCTCACCTTCGAGCGTGCCCGCCATAAGAGGATATGCACTGATTGCCAGCGCCAATGTACGGACGTAAAATGTATTTGTTGTAATTTTGACGCCGAGTGATTTTCTTAGTTTAGGTCTCAGTGCCATCATTTCAGTTACATCGACTTTCGAGGCAATGTAAAAGCACGGCTTGATGCGTTTCGAATTTTGCATCCGCTCGCCGATGAGCTTTTGAATCCTTGTAAGTCTTATAGGTCTCTTGGCCGATTCCAACAGATACGTTTTCCTTATCTATTAATTGCTGAGCAAATTTTTGATGCTGTCTGCGGAAGATTATATTTCAAAACTTTGGGATTGCAAGAATTGTGTTTAAAAACGATTTTATCCCTTGACTCAAATCCGATATTGTGCTTTAATGCCTCTAACCTAGGATTATTCTTCCGTCTCTCAAGAATACCTCCTAATAAATTAAAAATGAGAGATATTATTTATTTGGCCTATAAACAGGCCCAGGAGTAGTTAAAGTGAGTACAGGTACAGTAAAATGGTTCAATTCAAGTAAAGGATATGGTTTTATTACACCGGATGATGGTAGCGAGGATTTATTCGTCCATCATTCGGAAATAAAGTCCACTGGTTACGCTTCGCTCGATGAAGGCCAAAAGGTCGAGTTCGAGGTAGGAGAGGGCAAAAAAGGCCCTTGTGCCACAAGCGTAATACCAGGTTAACAAAACAGCAATGCTTGAAAACCGAAAGGCCCTGCTAATCACAGGGCCTTTTTTTATCCACCCTCTCTTTACGAATTTACTCTGCGGTTTGCTATAAATCTTTTACAAAAAATCCAATCTTTTGTTTAGCAGTCGCTGGCACGGCGACTCTTTACCATCTCTCAATCTCAATCTGTCATTCCTGCGAAAGCAGGAATCCACTTTGAAACCCGCAGATCCCTGGTTTCACACTGGTGAAGTTACTGATTTTGCTTCCTCGAATTAAGCTGCGATATAATCATCCCACACAGCATCAACCCACAACCCGCAAGATTTCTTAAAGACATTATCTCACCCAGAATGAGCCAGCCGCCGACAACTGCGAACACCGCTTCCATGCTCAGCATGATTGCAGCGTGACTCGGATGGGCGTATCGTTGAGCTACAACCTGCAACGTGAAAGCAATACCAGTCGACATGATACCCGCATATAGGATGGGAATAAGAGCATCCAATATCCGTTCCACCACAATCTCTTCTGTAATTATTGCCATTATGAGGCTAAGCACACAGCATACAGAATACTGAAACAGGGCTATGCGAATAGGCTCAAACCGGCCCGAAAGCCGCCCGATGATAAGAACATGACCAGCCCAGAAAAATGCACTGAAAAACACTAACAAATCACCTATGCCTATCGCAAATTTGCCGGTAATACTCAACAGATAAAGACCCGCAGCAGCCAATATGGCCCCTAACCAGGTTCCGAATCCGGTCCTGTGCCCCCAGAGAAGGCCCAGAATCGGAACAATGATGACATAAAGCCCCGTGATGAAACCGGCCTTCCCGGCGGTGGTATAAACAATGCCGCATTGTTGAAAAGCTGCCCCTAAAAAGAGAACCAGCCCTGCCATACTACAGCCGAACAGAAAAAAATTATGTCCCGGTCCATCTCCCGAATTCTTCAAGTTGATATTTTTACCACCAGTTATGAAAAGTAAAGGAACAAGGAATATGCTGCCCAAAAAGAAACGCACCGCCATAAATGTAAACGGGCCAACGTGCCGCATTCCAACTCGCTGAGCAACAAAAGCAAATCCCCATATCACAGCAGCTGTCAGAAAAACAGTATCATATTTCAGTACTTTTATTTTTGAATCCATTGATTGCTACGTCTCGCGATGATACAGGTCTCTTTGGTTGCGAAAAACAGGTAAAGTGTCAGCCTTATGATCATAGAAATACTTACAAATCTAATCTCTTGTCTCACTATACCGTAATAAAACCAAAGCCGAAAGTGAAAGGGCAAATAATTTTACCTTATAACCACCAGCTATTTTACCGCTGAATCGCAGTGCTTTTAAGGGCGATAGTTTCTTATCTTTAAATTGTTGAAGATTTATGCTATTGTTATGGAATCGAATGGCTTGATTGTGTTGTCAGACGATTAATGTTCATTGGCTGACAGTTCAGCTCAACCGAAAGGCAGGTGCGTAATGGCACAGAGAATGAACCGAAGGGCTTTTATGCAGTTGGCAGCTCGCGGAACGATTGCAAT
>JBHPEQ010000056.1:0-17000 GCA_042576845.1 Planctomycetota bacterium | reverse complement strand
GTATTACTCCTTTGATATGAACGGATGGCACTTTGTATTGTGAGCGAAGTGAAGCTTCAGGACGATGCAGAGACGACGAGAGCGGCGGCTGAAAAGAGCAGTTATAACAAATGCGAGCGGTGCTGGAACTACTGGCCGAGCGTCGGGGCTGATACAGGGCATCCTGATTTGTGCAAGAGGTGCATCGAGGTGGTTCGTGGATAGTCATTCGTTGTTCGGCAAAAAACTAACAGCAGAGGAAACAGCAAAAGAGGATTCAGCAGTTCTTGAGCTTAGGATGATTTGGGAAAAACAGGTGAATGAAACTGGTTTTCCTAAAGTTTTTCCGTTGACTTAAGACAAGCAATTGTTAAAATGGTGCGGCAAAAGGGAGATATGGACTATGGATAAATCTGATTCGCTCGATGAGGTACTTGAATACGCGATTGACAGAGAAATCGACGCCAACCAGTTTTATTTAGCTTTAGCTGAGCGTGTTGACAATGTGGAAATGCGTAAGGTCTTTGAGGATTTGGCCGACGAAGAACTGGAACACAAGGCCAAGCTGGAATTAGAACTTATGAAGTTAGGCAAAACCACAGCAATAAAAGTACCCCCAACCAGCCCTCAAAGAGACTACATCATATCAGACAGTAATTCGCTGCTGGATATGGACTACAAGGATATGCTTATGATGGCGATAGAAAAAGAAGAGGCGTCATTCAGGACTTATGTCAATTTAGTGCCAAGAGCTTATGACTCTGAAAGCCGCGAAGTACTACTGTCACTGGCTGAAGAGGAAGTCAGGCACAAACTGAGGTTTCAGACGGAATACGATATTATAATGAAGCATAAATGAATAATCGGCAAACTTATAACTATAGCTTAAAATTTAACTGCCTGTCAGAAATATCGGCTGAACCTTTTTTTCCTTCTTCTGCCTCCGGATAACCAAGCGTTGCAGGACCTGGTGGAATATACTCACTCTTTACTCCTTCTATTTTTATCCCGCCTTGCGGTAACACCGTCACAATTGCATACAATGCATCCTTGTAAGGCGCTGTGTATTGCACGAATGGATAGGCCTCTTCAACTTCATCGCTGAACCTCTTATAGATGTAATCTCCACCCAGCCACTGATAACTCATACTGTTTATATCTATATAATAAATGCCATTGATAATCGTATGATAATCTCTGTGATGATGCCCGCAAAAACATGCCACCACTTTTCCAAAGCCTGCCTTTCTGTTCGCTTCTTCAAGTATGGCCTGCATCTGGTCTGTGTTTTCCACTCCCTCCTCGTCCTCAAGACTCTGATGCGAAAATATAAATGTCGGAGCATTTGTTTTTGCTAAATCCTCTTCGAGCCATTGTCTTTGTTCAGGTCCAATGTACCTCGGATAACCCGGTGCCGGGTCATCCTTCTTATTGTTGCCATCAAGCACTACAAAATGCCATCCGTTCATATCAAAGGAGTAATACGTTCTGTCCACCTCCCAAAACGCCATGGTTTCCTCCCAGGTGAAATTGTCATCAATATCATGGTTGCCAAAAACGTGATATTTAGGCCCTTTGAATTGGTTGAAGATAGCCAGGAACCGGGCATTTTTGGGGGCCAGCTCGATTTTATCATCCGGGTACGGACTGCAGAAATCTCCCAACTGCATTATAAAATCGACCTTCTCTTTGTTCATTCTGTCCACAAAGGTCTGCATCCTCTCTTCAGCGTTATGTATCACGCCCATATGAACATCGGCACAAAGGCCAAAACGTATTTCTTTAAGCTCCCCGACTGACTTTGCATCTTTATCTTTAGTGCAGCCGGTCAGGGACAACAGAGTGAATAAAAAGAAAATCAATATTTTTGCTGTTTTTAACATTTTGAATACTCCTTATAAAATAAATATTTACATTTATCAAGTTTATATTGAAATTGGTAAATTTTTCAAGTCATATTAATAGAATTTTCGAAACGAGGCTGCGGCTGCCCTTCGATGGCATCTTCTTATGTCGTATGTTGAGGCGGGGTGATTATATGATTTCAAAGTCCGGTTCGGGGGGCGGGCCGAGCTGCTGTTCAATAGTAGGTCCCTGAGGCAACTTTGGTTCATTTGGCTCAGCCGGTTTTAGGGGCTGTAAAATTCTGGTTTTTGCTTTTTTGCTTTCTTCGACTTCTTTGACAAACTGGCCGATAAGCTTTTCTGTGTCGTGTTCGCCGGAAGAGGAAAAGACATTTACGGAATCAGCCCAGAAGGTAAGATATGAGCTTTTGCTTTGTTCGTTGTAGGCGGCAAAGCCGAGGGTCTTCATAAAGGCGTTCTGAGGAAGCGGTGTGATACCAACTAAAAGGCACACAAAGTTCCAGATTAGAAAACCTGCCAAGAACCCCAGAATACCCGCACCAAGGGTGTCGAAAATTTTTGGAAAGGGGATAGAAAACTGTCCGAAGAGCAGAAAAGCGATGCCCTGGAGAATCACAAAGGCGGCTGCGGCAGTAATTAAGATTGTCAGGGCGATGCCGTAATCCGAGTCGCTAATTGCCGGGAAGAAATCAGCGATTGTGGGTCTTAGGAAAATACCGATGTAGATTGAAATCACGAGATTGAACATTATTGCCCACATCTCGTAGAAGCCGCGTTTGACGGCATAAAATGCAAATGCAAGCCCTGTTATTATTCCAATCCAAAAAGCCATAAGTTTTATCCAATTACCCTTTTGAGCTCTTCCAGGCTTGTTATTCCGGAAACGACTTTTTTTAATCCCTGCTTATAAAGGTTCGATTGGCCTTTTTTATCCCCGCTTTTTCTCAATTCATTGATAAGCATTTCGTTGTTTGCGATTTCCGATTTCAGGGAATCAGTAAGAGAAAGTATATCGAAAACGGCAGTTCTGCCGCGATAACCGGTTTCGTGACATTCTTTGCATCCTTTGGCCTCATAAACGGTTCGATAGTTTACTTTCTTTTTTCGAAATTCCCGAATTCGGTTTGGTGTCAGCTCAGCGGGAGCTTTGCAGTTCTCACAAAGCCGCCTGAGCAATCGCTGCGAAATCAGCAGGTTCAAACCCGAGGACATCAGAAGAGGAGACACACCCAAATCAAGCAGACGAACGATAGCGGCGGCGTTGCTGTTACAGTGCAATGTAGCGAGGACAAGGTGGCCGGTTTGTGAAGCTCTAAGAGCAGTGGCGGCGGTTTCCTCATCGCGAATTTCTCCGACGCATATCACATCCGGGTCCTGTCTTAATATACTCCTGAGCGCTTTTGGGAAAGTAATACCGGCCTTTGGATTAATCTCTATCTGGCTGGCATCCGGCAGAACGTATTCAACGGGGTCTTCAACAGTAATCACATTACGGGTATACAAATCAATCTTATTAAGTGCGGCATAAACAGTGGTGGTCTTTCCGCTTCCGGTAGGCCCGCAGAGAAGCACCATAGAAGAGGGTTTTTTGATTTCCTTCTGGATAATCGCACACTGTTTTTTGGTCAGGCCGATGTTTTCCAGTGTAAACCGACTGGCTTGCTGGTTAAGGACCCTAATAGAGAGCTTTTCACCGTGCACTACACCTGCGCTGGCGACCCTGAAAGAGACCGAACCGTTGGCTGTCTCCGCGACAAAGGCCCCGTCCTGGGGTCTTCTTTTTTCTGCGATGTCCATATTGGAGATGGCCTTGATGCTGTTTATAACTGTTTTAGAGGTATCAAAGTCAAAGTTGTTGACGGTTCTCAATACTCCGTCGACTCGAAGTCTGACCGCATAAGTCGAATCGCTCTTCGGGTCGATAAGTATGTCACTGGCTTCTTCTTCAAGAGCTTCGTAAATAATCTGCTTAGTCAAATCGAGGATTTTATCGACTCGTCCCCTGCTTTTGCTGTGACCGTAAATCTCCCTGATACTCCTTCCGGAAGAATCAAGAAGCTCTATCATTGCACTGTCATCGCCGCCGGTAAAACTCGCAGACCTTATTTTTTGACAGACGTTCAGAACCCGTTCCTTTAATATTGTAAGCGTGCTGCGGTCATCTTCTGAGATATGTTTTCTAATATCTCTGAGCAAAAGAATAAGTATGAACACAGGGCCAAGAAAAAGTGCGCCTATGCTGGAAATCGTCCTGTGCTCCTTTGAGATGATTGGGCTGAACTGAATCCACTGGGTAATGTACAGGCAAAGAAAGACCCATCCTATAAGCAACAAAAGCTTGACGGGACTGAAATAAAAAACTATCGCAGCTAAATCTGCGCCCTGTCCGAAGAAACTTAACATTGCCGAATTTTGTATGAAAAGCTGCACCTGCATATTTTCCCTGAAAAAACAAAGTAAAATTCAGATTTAAAGACGCCCCAAACTAACACATCTGTTGTATCCTGACAAGCCGGAAAAGGTTAAAAAATACACAAACAAACCAGCAATGTAAAATAAAGCCGAAATATTTTACTAAAAAGACACAAAAAGAGCATGCTCGCTGCAATTGTTTTGTCTTTTCCGGAAGTATAATATCATCAATTATGCCCCTCCATAATAATAAAATCGACCAACAAGTCCGTTGTATCAAGCTTCGTCTTCCAGAACATCCAGCTCCATCGAGCCGGAGCCCTGGTCCGTATCATCCAGGAGCAAGTCAACCTGAGGTTTACTTTTTGTCGGTTTTTTTTCTTTGGCTACCCGTGGGGGGCTTTTGACTTTGCCTGGAACACCGTCAACCTGCAGCACAAACTTTAGGGGGCCGATTTTGATAGAATCACCCGCCTTGAGGGGTGATTCGTCTACCTTTTTGTTATTAACAATGATGCCGTTTGCCGAGTTCAAATCCCGGATTTCGACTTTTCCGTTGTCGAAAATCAACTGGCAGTGCTTTTTGGAAACAGCCATAAGGGGGATACGCAAGTCGCAGTTGTGCCGTCGTCCTATTACTGTTATGTTACTGCTCAAAGGGAAAGCTTTTTGGCCATTTTTTTTAATCAGAACCAAATTCGCATTCATTTCCCTTTCCTCCAATTTTAATATATTTTCACATTGCATAATATTATACACCTAATACTAAACTATGACAATGAATAAATTGCCTGATGTGCGATTGCGAGAGCAGATGCGCTCTGTTTTTGTGAACATAACAACTTATAGGAAAAGAGTTTATAGTAAATATAAGGGTTTTTGTTAAATGCAGGTGTTTTGTGATATTTTCCCAATAAAGCTGTTCATACCATCCTGCGGGTTTTTATTTGCAACACCTTGACAATAATCTTGAAACGGCTATATTAATAAACAACTGTAGAGACCAGACAAGCAGCAGACAATATGAAGAACAAGATTGTTTTGGTGACATTGGTTATAATATATGGCGCAAATAAAACTGCCCGACGGCAGCCAAATAGAAATCGATGACGGTTCAACGGCGGGACAATTAGCTCAACAAATAGGTCCCGGTTTGTCAAAGTCAGCCGTGGCGGCGCAGGTAGACGGCCAAACAGCAGACCTATCAATCCAGTTGCATAATAACGCCGAGGTTCAAATCATCACTGTACAAGAACAACCAGGCCTTGAAATAATGCGTCATAGCTGCGCGCACGTAATGGCCGAGGCAATATGTTCTATATGGCCTGAGACGAAACTGGTTTATGGTCCTGCCGTCGAGGATGGATTTTATTATGATATCGACCTTGATGAGCCCATTCGGCCGGCCGATTTTCCGCGAATAGAAGAGAAAATGCGTGAAATTGCCGAAGCCGATGAGGCATTTGTTCGAAAAGAGATGAGCAGAGAACAAGCTCTGAAGAAAGTGGCTTCAGATAAATATAAAACCGATAATATCAAACGCGCCGACGGCGATGTTATTAGTTTCTATTCCCATGGGGAAGATTTTGAGGATTTATGTCGAGGTCCGCACATACCGAGCACCGGCAAAATCGGAGGGTTCAAGATTATGTCCGTGGCTGGTGCGTACTGGCACGGCGACCCCACTCAGAAGATGCTCCAGCGCATTTACGGTACCGCCTGGCCAACACGAAGAGCACTTGACGAATACCTACAGAGAATCGAAGAGGCCAAAAAACGCGACCACCGAGTTTTAGGCAAACAGATGGATTTGTTCAGCTTCAACGAGGCGGGTCCGGGCTTTGGTTTTATACATCCGAATGGTATGATTATCTGGAACGAAATTGTGGACTTCTGGCGGCGTGTTCACGATAAATATAACTACAGCGAAATCAGAACTCCTATCATACTTAACGAACAGCTCTGGCACAAAAGCGGACACTGGGACAACTACAAAGAGAATATGTACTTTAGCGAAATTGACGATGTCGGTTATGCAATAAAGCCGATGAATTGTCCCGGCGGCTGTCTGGTCTATAAAACAAGACAACATTCATACCGTGAGTTTCCGATGCGTGTTGCAGAGCTTGGGCTTGTGCATCGTCACGAGGCGAGCGGCGTTATGCACGGACTGTTCAGAGTCAGGCAATTCACTCAGGATGATGCACATATCTACTGCAGGCCCGACCAGATAGAAGCGGAAATCATAGGGGTTATTGAACTGACTTTTGAGATATACCGTGCATTCGGATTTGAAGACTTCCACATCGAGCTTTCCACGAAACCGGAAAAACACATCGGCTCGGATGAAATCTGGGACATTTCAACAAATGCCTTAAAAGCCGCCCTTGCGCATAAAGAGATTGAATATAAAATCAACGAAGGCGACGGCGCTTTTTACGGTCCTAAAATAGATTTTCATATAAACGATTGTCTGAAACGTAGCTGGCAGCTCGGCACCATCCAGCTTGATTTTTCAATGCCTCAGCGTTTCGGACTGGTTTATACGGACAAGGACAATACCGAAAAAACGCCGGTTATGATTCACAGGGCGGTTCTGGGCTCTTTCGAGAGATTTATCGGGATTCTTATTGAACATTATGCCGCCGAATTCCCTCTCTGGCTGGCACCCGAACAGGCCAGAGTTCTTACCATAAGTGAAAAGAGCAACGAATATGGACAAACCATTCAGGAGAAACTGAGTTGTGTTGGGCTTCGCTCATCGCTGGATTTATCGAACGAGAAAATAAATTCGAAAATCGCCAAGTCACACGCCGAAAAGGTTCCCTATATGCTGGTTGTAGGCCCAAAAGAAGCAGGTTCCGGAACCGTTAACGTCAGAATCCGAAAAACAAAACAGAGCAAAACAGTTGCAGTCGAAGATTTTATAAAAACGGCACAACAAAAAATTGCCGATAAACAGATAGAACTAAAGTTTTAAACTTGTTATTTAAACTGACCGATTTTAATTTTTAGAGACGGCTAAACAGTGTTTAGAGCCTCCAACAAGTATCAGAAACCTAATTAGAAAGGCAAGGTGATGCAGAATCAGCAATAAGGGTTTAAGGATAAATGGGAGGATTCGAGCCGATAGAGTTCGGCTCATCGATGAATCTCAAGAGCAGGTCGGAGTAATAGATTTGCGCGAAGCAATCAAGAAGGCCCAGGATATTGGTTTAGACCTGGTTGAAGTGGAACCTACAAGCGCTCCGCCGGTTTGCCGTATAATGGATTACGGCAAATGGCTCTATCAACAAAAGCGTAAGAAGCGTGATGCCAATAAGATAAGCCAGCGTCATCACAGAACACTTAAGGAAATCAGACTTAAGCCGGAAACCGAAGACCACGACCTGCAGACAAAACTCAGGCATGCCCGCGAATTCCTTGAGAAAGGGCACAAAGTTCAATTCACAATACAATTCAGAGGCCGTCAAATGCTCCACAAAGAAAGAGGATACCAGATGATGGACAAAATCCAGAAGGAGGTGGAGGATTTGGCGAAAGTTCAGCACCCATCTAAAATGTCAGGCAGGCGGTTGTTTTTAGTTGTGATGCCGAAATAATTCTGTCGGCAATCTTGGCTAACTGCTTTCTTCTGAGAAGATTTGGGCTTTAGAGCTTCAAGCGGATTTGTGGCCTCTTGCGCAATGATAAGAGCTGAATCATTTTCTGGTTGAGAACAGTTGTTTTTCAGGCATCAGGGGCCTGAAAATCCGTATATAAGGCCTGAAATCCTGTTTGTTTGTCATTTTTTACAAAATTTATAGTCTTCAGTATTGACCAACCACTGCAAATATCGTAGATTGTGAGGTTTATATTTTCTGCATAGTACAAAGGAAATAACTATATGCCAAAACAGAAGACACATAAAGGCCTGAGCAAAAGAGTAAAGATTTCCTCCACCGGCAAGGTTAAAAGTAAACGCTCCGGCGGAGGACACCTAATGAGCGGAAAGAGCGCAAAACGCCGAAGGCGCATAGCAAAAGCAACAATTATGGACAAAGCAATGGCTAACAAAACAAAAAGCTGCTTAGGCAAATAAATGCCGAATAACGTAAAATAGCTAAAACACAGATGTTCAGAGCAGGTTTGCTTCTCGGCTTTTCCCTGAAATCATCACTTGCTGAAAATGGGAATTATAGAATCAGCTGCCGCCAGCGAGCCCGAGAAATGAAAAACATAAAGGAAAGCTGATATGCCAAGAGTAAGAAAAGGTTCTGCAAGACACAGGGCAAAGAAGCGTATTTTAAAGGCCGTAAAGGGCTATCACGGTGCGACCAGAAGATGCTATCGAATGGCCAAAGAAGCAACCATTCGTGCCGACGTTAATGCTCGTATCGACCGAAAAAGGCGTAAAAGAGATTTCAGACGGCTCTGGATTGTAAGATTAAACGCCGCCTGCAAACAGCATCGGCTAAGATACAGCCGGTTCATTCACGGATGCAAAAACGCAAACATCCAGCTTAATAGAAAAATGCTCAGCGAAATCGCTATAGACGACCCCGCCGGATTCGATGCAATCGTGGAGGCGGTCAAAGTCGCTGTTGATTGAAAGTAGTTGTGATTTGCCCGACGAAATCGATATAATAAAACAATGCTTGAACAGTTTGAAAAAATCGGCAAAGATGCTCTTGTAGACCTGAAAAGAATAAATGAGCTGGAGGTGCTCGAAAAGTTCCGCATAAAATACTTAGGAAGAAAAGGTCAAATCACACAGATGTTAAGCCAAATCGGCAGGTTTCCTGCTGAGCAGAGGCCACAGGCGGGTCAACTGGCAAACAAGACAAAAAAACAGGTTACAGAATCTTTCGATGAGCTTAAAGCGAAACTGTTAAAAGCTCAGCAGGAACAAGTAAAACCTTTGGTTGATGTTACGCTTCCCGGCATCCCGGCAAACATCGGAAAAACTCACGTTATCACGCAGACCATCAACGAACTGCTGGATATATTCGGCAGAATGGGATTTGGCGTTGCCTACGGACCGGAAGTCGAGGATGAACTGCACAATTTCAAAGCTTTGAATATCGGGCCTGAACATCCGGCGAGGGCTCCGTCTGATAATTTCTACATCAATGAAAATACTCTGCTTCGCAGCCAGACATCGACCATTCAGATAAGGGTAATGGAAAAGACCAAGCCGCCGATTAGAATAGTCGCACCGGGTCGCGTTTACAGGCCCGACACTGTTGACTCCACTCATATGTATATGTTTCATCAGCTCGAGGCGCTGGTAGTTGATGAAGAAGTTTCGATGGTGGATATGAAAACCGCAATCGACCAGTTCATTCACGCATTCTTCGGTAAAGGGACCAAATGGCGCTTCAGGCCGAGCTTTTTCCCGTTTACCGAACCGAGTGCGGAAGTCGATTTGCTCTGGGTTGACAAAAACGGCAAAGAGGACTGGATAGAAATGGGCGGATGCGGTATGGTAGACCCGAACGTTTTCGACGAGGTCGGAATAGACAGCGAAAAATATACCGGCTGGGCATTCGGCTTCGGCATCGAACGGCTGGCCATGAGAAAGTACGGCATTAACGATATTCGACTGTTCTTCGAGAATGATTTGCGCTTTCTAAAACAGTTTTGAATATATAGCAAAGGGACATTTGCAACAATTAAAGCAGGAAAGGTCTTATTGTGTCTTTAAAAGGTATTGTGCTTGCGGGAGGCACGGGGTCGCGCTTAGTGCCTTTGACCAAAGTTACAAATAAGCATTTGTTGCCCATCGGTGAAAAACCGATGATTTATTATCCCATAGAGAAGCTGACATCGATAGGTATCGACAGGATTTTGATTGTTACAGGCGTTGAACATATGGGTAACGTGGTTAGTTTACTCGGTTCCGGAAAAGATTTCGGCTGTCAGTTTACATATAAAGTCCAGGACGAGGCAGGCGGGATAGCACAGGCACTCGGACTAGCGGAGGATTTTGCACAGGGCCGGCCCGTGGTGGTTATTTTAGGTGATAATATTTTCAAAGCCAGCCTGAGGAAATACGCAGATAATTTCATTGCCCAGAAGACCGGCGCAAGGGTAATTCTCAAAGAAGTTCAAAATCCACAAAGATTTGGAGTTGCTGAGATTGAAGACGGCAAGGTAGTTAATATCGTGGAAAAACCAAAGGAACCGAAATCGAATTACATCATAACCGGCATATATTTTTACGATTTTTCCATCTTTGATATCATAAAAACTCTGAAGCCCTCAGCAAGAGACGAGCTGGAAATTACTGATGTCAACAAGTCATATATTAAAAAAAGTCAATTGGAATACGATTTTCTTGACGGCTGGTGGACCGATGCCGGCACTTTCCAATCACTGACCAAAGCCAACGAATTGGCAGCAAAGGAGCCGCCCGAATGAGCAAAAAGATAGTTTCGTTAAAGCCGGTGTTTTCAGAGGAAGGACTGATTATCCGCAGCTCCGGCGATTTGATAGAGGGAGTTGCCGCCCGGCGGGCAAAAGTTTTACCTGACGAGCGAGGCCGACTCGGTGAGATATTCAGAGCCGATGACCAGTGGTTCGAAAAATTCGGTCAGGTTTATTTTACCACAACATATCCCGGCGTTGTAAAGGCCTGGCACTTCCATAAAAAGCAAATTGACCATATATATGTAATAAAGGGAACGGTAAAAATTGCTCTCTTTGATATGCGAGACGGTTCGCCGACAAAAGGCGTCGTGAACGAAGTTTATCCTGGTGAGCACTGCCCCGGGCTGGTTCGGATACCGCCAGGCATCGCCCATGGATGGATGTGTGTAAGCGAAGAAGAGGCATACATAGTAAACGTTGCATCGGAAATATACAATTATTCAAAGCCCGATGAATTCCGTATCGACCCGCACGACAACGACATTCCCTACGAATGGAAGCGAAGGGATGGCTAAGCCAAAGGTTGCAATTTTAGGCGGCAGGGGAATGCTCGGCTCAGATGCAGCGGCACTCTGTCGGCAGCGAGGATTCACAACTGTCGTTCTTGACCTGCCTAATTTTGACATCAGAAATAAAAGTCATCTGTCCACCATTTTCGGACAGGCAGACGTGGTCGTGAACTGTGCCGCTTATACAAATGTCGAAAAGGCCGAAAGCCAAACCAAACTTGCATATCAGGTAAACGCCGAGGCGGTCAGAAAACTTGGCTCAATGGCGAAAGAAGCAGGCGTATGGGTCCTTCACATCAGTACGGATTTCGTTTTCGATGGGAAATCCGATAAGCCCTACAGCGAAGATGACAAGATGAAGCCGGTAAATGCATACGGCGAAACGAAGCTCAAAGGTGAGCAGTTTTTGTCTGAGAGCGGCTGTAAACATTGTATTCTGCGTATCGAGTGGACTTATGGACTCCACGGCGATAACTTCGTACGTAAACTTATAAGGCGAGCAAAGACGGAGAAAAACTTAAAAATCGTCGACGATCAAATCGGTTCCCCGACCGCTACGACAGAGGTTGCGAAAGTTATTTGCACATTTCTGGAAAAAAGGCCGGAGGGGCTGTTTCACTTCGCAGCCGATGGCTTCGTTAGCCGTTTCCAAATGGCAAAATTCATCATTGAGAAACTAAACATCCCCGTCCAGATAAGTCCCTGTAAGAGCGAAGATTTTCCGGCTGCTGCTGTAAGACCATTGAACAGCCGCTTCGACTGCAGTAAAATAAAGAAGCTGTTAGGGCTATCTATTGAACCCTGGCAGCTACCATTGGAGCGTTTTTTGAGTGAATTATGAAAAGTATTCTTGTTACAGGCGGTGCAGGTTTTATCGGAAGCAATTTCGTGCGGATGGTTCTGTCGGAATACGCCGACTGTTTTGTGGTAAATCTTGATAAGCTTACATATGCAGGCAATCTTGAGAATCTCGGGGACTACCTGCAACATCCCAATCACAAATTCGTAAAAGGTGATATTTGCGACGGCCCGCTCGTCCAAAAAATAATCGATGAACATAAGATAGATGCGATTATTAATTTCGCCGCCGAAAGTCACGTTGACCGTTCAATCACCGCACCTAAGGTCTTCGTAGAAACAAACATTACCGGGACATTGACACTGCTGGAGGCGGGGCGCGAAAAACAGATAGAGCGTTTTATCCAGATTTCAACCGATGAAGTATACGGCTCGTTAGGCCCGAAAGGGAAGTTTACGGAAGATACACCTGTTAGTCCCAATTCTCCGTATTCAGCTTCGAAGGCGGCAGCCGACCACCTTGTCAAAAGTTTCGGCCATACGTGGGGGCTGAAATACAATATAACAAGGTGCTCGAATAACTATGGTGAATTTCAGTTCCCGGAGAAAATGATTCCTCTGATGATTAACAACTCTTTGAACGAGAAGGAATTGCCTGTCTACGGCGACGGGCTGTATGTCAGGGACTGGTTATATGTTTACGACCATTGCAAGGCCGTCTGGAAAGTTTTGACAGAAGCGCCGCCGGGGCAGACGTATAACATCGGCGGCTGTAATGAGAAGACGAATCTTGAAGTTATAGAGCTTATCCTGGACCGACTCGGCAAATCTGCGAAACTTATCAAGCACGTAAAGGACAGGCCCGGCCACGACAGAAGATATGCGATTGATGCAACAAAGATACAAACTCAGCTCGGCTGGCAGCCGACAGTGACGTTTGAAGAGGGTATAAACAAAACCATCGACTGGTATTTGGACAATCACAAATGGCTTGAGAGCGTCGTTTCCGGCGAATATCAAAAATACTATGACGAGCTTTATTCAAATCGATAAGGACGGAAAGGATGCGGTTAAATGTCTGAGCTTGTAAAAGGCAAAGCAACTATATGCATCGTAAATTACAAAACACCTGATTTCATAAAGCTGTGCCTGCGCAGTATCCGAAAATTTACTAAATATCCGTACGAAGTTATCGTGGTCGATAATGATTCACGGGACGAATCGCTCGAATATCTAAAACGGCTTGAATGGATACGTCTGCTGGAACGAAAGGACAAGACCAACGATTCCAGCGGAGGATATGCACATGGGGCAGGGCTTGACCTCGGCCTGCAAAACTGCAATACTGAATTTTTTATCTCGATGCATTCTGATGTTTTCATCCAAAGGCAGAGCTGGCTGACTGAGCTGATAAGCTATTTCAAGAACGATACAAATGTCGCCTGCGTCGGTTCCGGGAAGATCGAATTGACACCGACGTGGCGAGAGCTGCTCAAAAAAGCAACGGACATTAGAACATTCAAGAGAAAACTGCTGCGGACTCCGGACCCGGTCGGCAAATACCGCTATTACAACCGCACTATATGTTGTCTTTACAGAACAGAAATTCTCAGGCGCGATAATTTGACTTTCCTTATGCACCGTGACAAGGGTCTGACATCAGGGAAAAAACTTTATTTTGAGCTTGTCGACCGCGGCTATAAAACAGTAGAATTACAGCCGAAAGTAACGGGCAAATACGTTATCCACCTTGCACACGCAACACAGGTTGTGAACATCGACGAATTCGCACTCAGAAAAAAAACCGTAAAAAAATGCAATCGGCTTGTTAAAAGAGTTATGACATCTGAAAATGTTCAACGAATTCTCGCTGATGACTTGCTGGATGCTTAAGATATGAAAAAAATGACAGGCGAAATTGTTCTTACTAAAGACCATACTTGACAGCTTGAAGTTGCATTATGCAAAGACCAAAGCGAATATTCATAATAGGGAGTTTCAAGGACGAGTCGCCTCAGACTATTCGAATAGAACGAAGGCACTGGATAAAGGGGTTTATCAGGCTTGGGCACGACGTCCAGCGATTCAGCTACAGGAACATTATGCTGCAATCCAGTTGGATTAAGAGCAAAAAGTTTGCCAAACGATTTGCAAAAAAAGGCACCGATAAGACTCTTTTAGAGCAGGTTAAATCCTACCATCCTGACATTGTTTTATTTCTTAACGTAAAGGACCTTGACCACAACACAATCGCAGCTATGCGTGAAGTTATACCAAAAACAGTCTTTGTCGGCCGAGACAACGAGCCGTTTCCTGAAAAGATTCCTGGCCGCCTCGAAACCTCCAGGCAGATGGATATAGTCGTCGCTGCAAACGCCGGCAAATGGCTCAAGTCGTATAAGAAAGCAGGAATACCGGTTTGTGCCTTTATTCCAAATCCCTGCGACCCCGACATTCAGCGCCCCTATGAGGTTGAAGACAAATGGAAGTCGGATATTATATTTACAGGTAAGGTTGAACATACCAACATCGACCGTGATGTTGACAGACAAGACCTGTTGGTGAGACTTTCTAAAATGCCGAATGCGAAGCTGTATGGATGCTTTGGAAACCCGAAGATAAATGGGATAGAGGTTTTTTACGCCATCAGCGGAGCGAAAATCGCTTTAAGTATAAATATAGCAAACAATGTGAGGTTATACCATTCTGACAGGCTGGTAAATTGTCTTGCCTGCGGGACATTTACATTGGCAAAGAAAGTCCCGGATTCCGATTTGCTTTTTCAGGACGGCGTGCATTTGAAGTATTTTGACAATGCTGATGAGTTTTTCGAACTTGCCGATTGGTACCTGCATCACGAGAAGGAGCGCGAAAGAATCGCTAAAGCAGGAATGGAAAGAGCCCATAAAGAGTTTAATTGTGAGAAAATAGCTCAATACGTTCTCGATGTTGTCGAAAAAGGCAGTTATGACGCCCCCTGGGCAACAATTTTGTAATTATATCTATTAGTTAAGCCTTATTTACTCCCGACAAGGCAGAAATAAACCAACCACCTTGTTCTAAAGCCATAATTATCACATTCGCTGAGAAATTCTTGGGATTCAGGCGAACCGACCTTTATAAACCCATTGAACACTACGATATCAAGGCGTATCTTGATATGTAAGAGTAAGCGAAGCGATAATCTCTCTTCGTCCTTACGCCATATTTGTTACAATTTACGTGTTGTTGAACCACCTTATTCGATAATATCAAAATTCATAGCCAAAATATTCGAGGTCTTCCTTAAATCTTCTTTCTATGGTCTTTCTGGTTTCATCATCGTAATATTCTCTATATTGCCTATGCTCTGAGGGATTGATATGAAGCCCCGGCATTTTATTTGGCAAACACAGTTCATCACATACACGTTGAAAATCACTTGCTAAATTTTCAAATTTACCAATGAAATCGACTAATAAATTACCTTTGTCATCCGACAGAAACAACAACTGTGATAGCACATAGGGCCTCTTATGAGATTGATTCCAATATTTTGATTTGTCTAAATCTTTGACCCAATCCTTAAAATTGGAATATTTTTCAAATGATTTTGACTTGAGATTGAGCTTATTATGAAAGTATTTAGAGACCATTTTGTCAAATGGGTTTCGCACAAATGTAAAACTCCAGTAATTTTTCCACTCATCAAATCCTATTTTTTTACGAAGTATTTCAGGTGACGTGTGTTTGTGTTTTGTCATTTCAAATATACATCCAGCTTCCTCGAGTGCTTTTCTGATGGTATATCCTGCACACTTCTGAACGTGGATAAAAATAAATTTCTTCGGGGCGTTCACGCCCTTTCCATCTATACGAATTTTATTGCAAGCCGGCATAATTTTAGGTCCTTTATCCACATAGTTCTTATTTAAATTATCGAAACAAACATATTTGATTCAGGAAATTAATCGTCGCAGCTTACGTATGAAGTGTATTCTGGATGCCCAAGTTAAGCCAATCCATCTACCCACCTCTTGAATAGGGTCATATTTAGGCATCTTGTCCCTCCATCGTTCCGGATGGCGCGACCCAACAAATAACAAATAAATCGCAGCATTTTTCGCTTTACTTTCAGCTTCGTAAATTACTTCCAAGCCATTTTTCTGAAACATCTTACGCATACATGAGGGTGTAAATCGCCAGTAATCCTTATACGAATCAGCCTCATGCTGGACCTGAGAAAAAGGAACTACGATAATTACAGCATCCTTCGACATATTGCAAAGGTTAGCAAACGCTTTTTGGACATCGAATATGTGCTCTAAGGTCGTGTGATTGAACGCAACATCAAAACGCCCTCTCAATTCTTCTGGAAGGTCATTAGCTAAGTCGACAAAATATTCGTTTTCTCGCTGCTGGAAACCTCGGGTCCCAGTATAATTAGTATAATAATAGTTTGTGGCCATGCAAAAATAATCTTTATAGTGTCTCCCCTCTTTGTCCCGGTCATCCCACGCAGATACATTGACGACATCGCCAGAGAAAAGTGGCGCCAGCTTTGTCATCTCACGGTTGGACCAAAGCCGTGCTATCTTGAACCGTCTATCAACTCGTATCCTCATCATTTCACTTATTGACTTGCATCTTTTTCCCTTCAGAATTCTTTATCAAAAGCATACCTTAAAGTTATCAGCCTTTTTGCGGTTTTGCTGCCTATTCTTTTTTTCTTGGCCTTACCATCTGACCCCCCTCGCAATATTCCTCGCTGCAACAGGACAGCTATGGAATGTTGTAATTGTCTTTGACCCTCAATGCTGTTAAGGAAATCCTTATCTTTGCCGTAATTTCTCCCAACGCCATCGATATTTCGTCCAACCAACTTCTTCCAGAGGCGCCTGTTTACCTTGCCGGCACGGCAACAGATAGTGCGATATAAATTTAGCATTCGTGAACCTACCAGCGATGTACCTCCACTTTTTTTCGTTGGAAGACTAAATTTATATCGCACTATCTGTTGCCGTGCCGGCAAGGTAAACAGGCGCCT
>JBHPEQ010000055.1:0-17169 GCA_042576845.1 Planctomycetota bacterium | reverse complement strand
CCCTGGCCAGTGATGCAGTTGTGGAAGCCGAAGATATTATACCTCAGATAAGACGCAGTATGGTTAAAAACAAAGCAAAAAAAGACGTACCTGCCGAACAGGAAAAAAGTAGAAACGGTAAGCTTGAAAATAAGTCATCGAAGAAATCTGACGGCGCTTCTTTATGACGGCGGGAGATAGGTTGTATGTTTTTCAGTAATAACAGCCAGTTTCGCGAACGCGGCAATCCATTTAATATGACGCCCGTTATAGATATTGTGTTTTTACTGATTGTATTTTTCATGGTTGTCTGCCGGTTCATTGAGGCGGAAAATTTTCCGGTACGGGTGCCTGACGGTTGTGAGTATGCCCGTAAAGATGCCGAGCAAAAACCTCGTGTAATAACTGTTACTGTTCTCAAAAGCAGCAATCGCCAATGCCGTTTTGCGGTCGGTGCCGAGCAAATCAGCCCATTGAGCTATGATAGTATCGTCGGCGTAATAACATGGTTGCTGGATGAGAGGTTAAAAGATTTGCCGGACGATGAGAGGGTCGTTACTTTGCGGATTGATAAGGAGGTTACTTTTGCCGATGCCCAGTATGCTCTTGCCGGTATCGCCGAGAGCATCGCCACTGACATAAGGTTGGCGGCATTGAAAGAACATCAAGCGAATCTGGAATAACTTTACAACCGGTAAAGCGAGACAGCGTTGCCGTCTCTTTCACTGTTATAACAGGTATTATTACTGATATACTTTTACTTTTTTGGCTTTTGTAAGTTAAGCGTATTCCGTTCCCAGAATACGCCGTCGTGGTATCCCTGAATCTTTGGAGCAAGCTCAGCCAGCTCAAGACGTTTGGCGGCGAGCAGGCAGAATTCCGGCTCGATTTCGATTCCCAGAAACTTCCGAGTGAGCTTTTTGGCGGTTACGATACTGCTGCCCGCTCCCATAAAGGGGTCAAAGACCAAATCATTTTTATTTGTGCTGCCTAAGATGAGTTTCGCCATTAGTTTTTCAGGTTTTTGAGTTGGGTGGTCTGTATTTTCCGGCATCGACCAGAAAGGCACCGTTATATCATTCCATAGATTCGACGGATGTGTCAGACGAAATCGACCATTGAATGATTTGTTCCAGTTTTTTGGCTCACCGTTTGTATCGGTATATGGTGCAAGAACTCTGCGTTTCAGCTTTACGTCAGATACGTTGAATACATATTTGTCCGAAACAGTGGCGAACCATATATCTTCCGAAGCATTTTTGAAGTTTCTTTTTGCGCCTCTTCCCTTTTCCCTTTCCCAGGTAATTCGGTTGCGAACATTCAAATGTTTTTCCAGGACCAGATGCACTGCCGTTGAAGTATACCACTCGGAACATACGTATACCGATGCGTTGTCTTTAAGCACACCCAGTAAGCTGGTCAACAGCTTTTCAAACCATTCAGAATAGTTAGTAATGCTTTTTTTTCTAAAGGCCTTTGAGTTAAAAGTTTTGTTAAGGTTATAAGGCGGGTCCAGTATCAGCAGGTCTGCGAAGTTAGCCGGCAGGAAGTCGAGGACTTCAAAAATATCCTGATTTACGATTTTGTTCTCGATGTTACCAACATCCACAGGTTTGTGAATGCCGAATAAAGCTTTATTGTAGTGTTGTTTTTCCTCTTCGGTAAGCGTTATTGTCCGGTTTCTTCTTGCTCGTACTTTACCCATAGCGGCATCTTTTTATGCGGATTCTTTTTTGTCTTTTGTTAATCCTCCTTTGCCTTCTACAACATCCTTTGTGATGGTGTATTTTGCGGGCTTGGATTCTTCGGGCAGTTGATACATCAAATCTATCATAAGTTTTTCGGCGATGGAGCGCAGCGCTCTGGCGCCGGTCTCTCGTTCAAGTGCTTTTCGGGCCAGCATGTGCAGGGCGTCTTCGGTAAACTCGAGCTCCGCCTTTTCCATTTGGAAAAACCTTTTATACTGTTTGATGAGAGCGTTTCTCGGCTTTGTAAGTATGTCGATGAGCGCCTTTTCATCGAGGGCTGAGAGCGTGGTAATAACAGGCAGCCGACCAACCATTTCCGGTATCATTCCGTATTCTATAAAATCTTCTGGAATGACCTGCTGTATCAGCTTGCTGTATTCGCTTTTTTCATCTGGCTGCTCGACCATTTCCGAGTCGAAGCCAATCATTTTTTTGCCGAGACGTTTTTTGATGATATTTTCGAGACCGATGAAAGTTCCGCCGCAGATGAAGAGTATCTGAGTGGTGTCGAGTTGTATATAAGATTGCTCTGGATGTTTTCTGCCGCCTTGCGGGGGGATATTGGCGGTAGTTCCTTCCAGCATTTTCAGCAGCGCCTGCTGCACACCTTCGCCTGAGACATCGCGGGTGATAGAAACGTTCTGGCTTGTCTTTCCGATTTTGTCGATTTCATCTATGTAGACAATACCTCTTTCTGCGGCTTCTATATCACCGTCGGCGGCCTGCACCAGACGCAGAAGGAAGTTTTCGACGTCTTCACCGACATATCCGGCTTCTGTAACTGTTGTTGCGTCGCATATAGCAAATGGCACGTGCAGTTTTCTTGCGAGCGTTCGGGCAAGCAGTGTCTTTCCGCAGCCGGTAGGCCCTACCAGAAGGACATTTGCTTTGTCTATCTCGACATCGTTGTCTTTGCTGTCGGTGTGCAGAAGCCGTTTATAATGATTGTAAACAGCTACCGAAAGATACTTTTTGGCGTAATCCTGGCCGATGACATACTCGTCCAGATATTGTTTTATTTCTTTCGGCTTTGGTATGTCGTCCATCTTCAGGACAGGCCCGTCCCGTCCTCGGCGGTCCTCCCGGATAATGTTGTGGCACAACTGGACACAGTCGGGGCATATAAATACCTGGTCCGGGCCTTCAATAAACATATCTTGTTCGCCGCCGGGCTGGCCGCAAAAACTGCAGATAATTTTTGGTTTTTTGTTGTTCGATTTTTTAGCCATTATTGTTTTCCTGTTTTTAGTAATTTTTTTGTCTTTATGCAATCTATATTATAATGCAGAAAAACGTCAAAAACAAGGCCATCTATCGGCGATTGTTCAGTTTTTAATTTGTTGTTGGATGGAGTTGAGCTTTTGCTCCCATAGAAGGGGGATATGAGGAAATGTGTTTTTAAGGACTTCTATGGTATGCAGCAGGTTTTGCTTGTTTATTTGTGGTATTTGCCGGCAGCAGTTTAACTCGTAACACTTTGCCCGCCACCACTTCCAGGAGCGTTCGTTTTCCGATAAAGTTTCGTTTTTTCGAATCCGGCAGATTTTAGCCCAGGTCTTTGCCGCTTCGGCAAATTTTTCCTGAGCGTTAGACAGCCGGGCCCGGCAGCGAAGCAAGTCCACATTTTCAGAGAAGCCCCCTTCGGTTAAGTTATCGAGAATTTTTTCCGCCTCTGCGAGATGTTGGCTCTGATTTGAATTTGCGAGGGTTGAAATCTCAGCCAGGAATAGATTGGCCCGGAATTTTTGTGTTCCATCAAGACAATCACAGCAAAATTGTGCACAGTTTTTAAGCTGGTCCGGCAGGCAGGGGAAATTGCCGGCCTGAAGCTCAAACCTCTCAATTTCATCGATGAATTCTTCCAGCAGCGCCATTACCTCATCGGCGTATTCACAATCGCTGTCATTTGTGTTGTTTGCGATTATACTGTTGAACTTCTCGAGCAGGTTTTTTTTCTGTTCCAGCGTTTGATATTGTTTTCGACGAACCGTCTCAGCAGCCAGTTCCAGTTGTGCTTTATTTCGGAATTTGGCATCCGGCCGGTCAGCGATTGTTTCCAACATTTTTTTACTCTTCTGGGCCTGGCTGCAGTCGTTCAGAACGCGGGTGTAAAGGAATTCGATTTCTTTGTTGAAATCCTGCTCTGCTGTTGCGAAGTAGTTTTCAAAGGCATTGAGGACAAGCCGGCAGTTGTTTGAATCGTCGCCGGACAGCTCATAAGCAAGCCAGGCGGCCTGCTCGGCGATTTTCTCAGGCGATATTTGCAGTCTGTCACTTTGTCTTTGTTGCTTGCTCGATTTTATCAGCAGCTTGATGCACTTTTCGGGGTTTGATTCAGCAAGACCGGCGGCCGTTGTATATGTTATCAGAGAAGTTTGGAATTTTTGCTCGCCCATAAGTTTAGCCAGCAGTTTTGTATATTTTTCAGGGCCTTTTTCCCAGGCACGCTGTGCAGCCAGTTCAGCTTCGAAAACACTTATACGCTTGAGGTATTCTGATGTCAGTTGTCCCTGTTTGTCTCGAGCGGATAGTTCCAAAAGAACAAGCTCTTTGATGAAACCTTCTATCTGTGGGAAGGTATTGACTGTTTTTTCGAAACCTTTTAAGTCTACCCGACGTTGCAAAAATGCCAGTGCTAAAACAAGCTCCGTATAACGTTCACTGCGGTTTTGTTTCAGGACTCTAACTAATGAATCGAGCTCATTTGCATCCACAGTATTAAGCAGCTTAAATCTTTCTATCGCTGCCTGAACAGGTTGTTGCACATCAGAATAAAAAGCGAATCTGTTAAGTTCTTTTAGCGCCTGCTGCTTATAGTCGGGATTCGTGCTGGCAAGCAAGGTTAGAGTTTTGGCTTTTATAAATTTTGGATAGGGTTGTTTGTAAGTTTTGCTGAGTGAGTCAATTTTTGATAATATGTTATGTAGTATTTGCTCTTTTTGCGGTTGTTCACAAGTTAGTGCATAGTAGAAATCAATTTCGCATTTTTCAATCGATGTTTTGAAAATGTGCGTATAGATTTTCCTCCAGAGTCCGGTTTGGCCGAATTTTTCGTCCCAGTCATCTTGCTGATAGTATTCGATTTGCTGTTTTAGTTGTTTTTGTTCAGCGGCAATTGCCGCTAGGCGCTCGCTTGCGTTATTTGTCATTTTTTGCAGCTTTTCCTTATCGGTTTGAGTCAGGAATTCGCCGCTGAATTCATACTGCATACGCAATCTGAAGCTTTCCTGCATAAAACTGTCGGCGGTCAGGACGGCCTGGTCAGCGAGACTGTTAACATCTCCGGTTGTCGGCAGGGCTGAGGCGGAATTTGTCAAGAAAATCAGGAACAGATTTGCGATGCAAAGGCCGAATTTGGTTGTTACAGAGTTGTTAATTGACCGAACCATTTCCGCCTTGCTCCGTCATTTCGAATGTGATATCTCTAAGGCCTGCTCCGATGAGGATGTTATATATTTTTGCCAGGTGGTCCCATTTTGCCTGCGGGGCACAGATAATCTCGACAGGGTCGGTGACAAATCTTTTCTGGGCGAGCAGGTGGTTTTTTATTTTTTCCAGTAATTGCGCCAAATCCGATTCTATTGATTCATTATTGATGCGGACTGTCTCGGACCCGACTTTGACAAGGCAGCCGGCCTTTGTGTCTGAAATTCGCATTATAAGCGGCTCTGGCCTTCCGAAACTTTCCTGGTGAGCTTCTGCAGCAGGTAACTGCATCGGCAGGAAATTTTCCGGCGGACGCCATTTGGACACCACAAGAAAGAATATCAACAGCAGGAAAATCAGGTCTATCATCGGCGTCATTCGCAGGGCAAAGGTGCGCCTTCTATTAGTGGCTAAGCGCTTAAAAAGTGCTTGCTGAATGTTTTCTCTTGTTGTCTGCAATTTGAGGATGCTCTTTTATAGGTTTTATTTGTTGTTTTTGGCGTATTCGGCCCCGCGGTGCAGGGCTTCAGTATTTACCGGCAGTGTTTTGTGATAACGTTTGGCGAGAACTTTCGGCAGAGATTCGGCTGCGGCCTCCGGGCTGAATAACCCGCTTTGTTGCAGGTATGCACCGAGGGCAATCATATTGGCGGCTTTTGCATTGCCTAATTCGACCGCTAAATCATTTGCAGGTATCGCCAGGACTTCGACGTTATCAGGGGCCTGGTCTAAATCGTCGGTTTCAATCAGTGAGCTGTTAAGTATAAGCAGCCCGCCGGGTTTAAGGCGGTGAGCGAATTTTTTCAGTGATGCCTTGTTCATTACAATCAGCGAGCTCGGCGTGTTTACCATTGGTGATGCGATGGGCTCGGCTGAAATGACGACCATACAGTTGGCGGTGCCGCCTCGCACTTCCGCTCCATAGGACGGCATATAAGTTACTTCTTTGCCGGCGACCATAGCTGTTTGTGCCAGTAGTTTGCCGGTCAAAAGAATGCCCTGCCCGCCGAAGCCGGCAATAACAACTTCTTCGTATGTGTTATTGTCTCTCATTATGCGTCTTTGAAGCGCCGAAGGGGGAATACTTTTGTCATTTCGTTTTCTATCCACTCCATCGACTTTACCGGTGTCATTCGCCAATATGTCGGGCAAGGCGAAAGCACCTCGATGAATGTCAGGCCGGGTCTTTTTTTAACCTGTAGTTCAAAAGCGTGCCTGATTGCCTTTTTTGCCTTTATGACTTGGGCTGGGTTAGATACCGAGCACCGCTCGACATAAATTGCCCCCGGCAGATTTGCAATCAATTCCGACATCTGAAGTGGAGAGCCCTCGCCGACGGCTTGCCGGCCCTTTGGAGTTGTTGCTGTTACCTGGCCTAACATGGTTGTGGGTGCCATCTGTCCGCCTGTCATTCCGAATACCGCATTGTTGATGAAGACGACGGTTATCTGCTCGCCTCTATGGGCGGCGTGGATAATCTCTGCTGTTCCGATGGCCGCAAGGTCGCCGTCGCCCTGATAAGAAAAGATAATTTTGTCTGGATTTGTTCTTTTCATACCGGTTGCTACGGCAGGAGGTCTGCCGTGGGCCACTTCGACCATATCGATGTCGATATAATCATATGCCAGGACCGCACAACCGACCGGTGCTATACCAATGGTTCTGCCGCGGATACCCAGTTCATCGATTGTTTCACAAATTAGCCGGTGTGCTATCCCGTGTCCGCAGCCGGGGCAATAATGTGTTTTGAAATCCTTTAGTGTAGGCGTTTTTTCAAATACCTTTTTCATTTTTGGTTTTAAGTTTTAACTTTCTCATGGTTTGCGGATAATTGTATTATTTGTTCCAGGATTTGTTCTGTGCTGGGCACGCCGCCGCCGGGTCTTCCGTAGAGTAATACAGGTGCCTTTCCGGCCACTGCGAGTTTGACGTCATCAAGCATTTGTCCGCAGCTCATTTCCACCGTCAGAAATATCGGCCATCTCTCGGCAGCTTTGCTTATCTGCTCTGTCGGGAAAGGCCAGAGCGTAATCGGTCTTATCCAGCCGGCTTTGATTCCTTCACCCCTTGCTTTGCTGACCGCCGCTTTTACCATTCGGGCGGCGACGCCGTATGCAACGACCACGATGTCGGCATCCTCGAGGGCATACTCTTCACAGATGACTTCGTTTTTCTGAATCTGCTTATACCTTGCATCAAGCTTAAAGTTATGTTCCTCAAGAGCGCCTTCCTTCAACCAAAGCGAGCGGATGATATTCTGCTTTCTGCCTTCGGCGCCGGTTAGTGCCCAGTCCTTGGGCGGTAATTTTCTGCTGGTTCTTTTCTTCAACGTTATCGGCTCCATCATCTGTCCGAGAATGCCGTCAGCCAGGATAAGAACGGGAATTCTGTATTGGTCCGCAAAATCAAAAGCTAATTGCATATAGTCGACCAGTTCCTGAACAGTTGAAGGCCCTATTGCAATGGTTCGATAGTCGCCGTGTCCGCCGCCTCGTGTTGCCTGGAAGTAATCGCCCTGTGATGGTGCGATATTGCCTAATCCAGGGCCTCCTCGCATTACGTTTACTATGACGGACGGCAGTTCCGCACCTGCAAGATAGCTAATTCCCTCCTGCATTAAACTTATACCAGGACTGGATGAGCTTGTCATTGCTCTTTTGCCTGTTGCGGCGGCGCCGAAAACCATATTTATCGCTGCAAGCTCGCTTTCGGTCTGGACGAAAACCCTGCCTTCCTCGGGCATTCTTTTGGCCATATAGGCGGTAAATTCATTCTGAGGGGTAATCGGATAACCGAAGTAGGCGTCAACGCCGGCGAGGATTGCGGCTTCGCCGAGGGCCTCATTGCCGCACATTAGTATTCTTTCATTCACAGTTTTTCTCGATTGTTTTTGTTTAGCTTGTTGCTTTTTTAAGATTTACTTTACTGCGTTTGGGTTTTATTTCGTTTATTTTGGCGGCTGTATTGCTGTCACGGTATACCTTTATAATGGCATCCGGGCAAATGATAGCGCATATTGCACAGCCGGTGCAATCGTTGTTTGTTGTCTCAGCGGGGAAGAAACCGGTTGTGTTGGAATTTTTTGATATGACGATGCTGTTTTTAGGACAGACCGAAACACACAGTCCGCATCCTTTGCATCGCTCGGTATCAATAGTGATTTTACCAGCCATTTTACCTATTACGCATCAATACCTTTCTGGTTCAGTTACGACATCAAATTGTAGCATTGCTGTGGAAGATTGTAAAGAGAAATAGGACGAAGTATCTTGTGATAAAATGCTTTATAGAGCGTCGACAAAGCAAAATTGGTTTGATGTTTTCGAATTTTTTGTTATACAATTAACCAGCGGTGAAAAAGTCTTAAGACGATATACTTAATATCTCACTTATAACAGGGTTTTAAGGAAAAGGTGTTTGTTATGTCAGAAGATTACGATTGCATTATAATCGGTGCCGGCCCGGCCGGTCTTGGGGCGGCTCTTTATGCCTCACGGGACAGATTTAAGACGGTTTTGCTTGAGAAGCTGATGCCCGGCGGCCAAATCATCAATACCGATAGGATAGAGAACTACCCCGGCTTCGAAAGAATCAGCGGTGCCGAATTGATTGACAAATTGAGCAAACAGGCCGAGAGCTTTGGCGCCGAGATAAAAAACAGCTGTGAAGTTGAACGCCTTGAAAAGGAAAAGGACGGCAGGATCGCCGTTTACTGTGGTGGGGACAAATTTACAGCTCGTGCGGTGATTCTGGCTCCGGGCAGTGACTACCGCAAGCTCGGTATACCGGGAGAAGATGAATTCAGAAATGCCGGGGCCGGCATCAGCTACTGCGGGACCTGTGATGCGCCTTTTTTCAAGGGCAGGGAGGTTGTAGCTGTCGGCGGCGGAAATACAGCTTTAGAGGAAACGCTTCATTTGACAAGATTCGCTGAGAAGGTAACTATCATACACCGCAGGGATGAATTCAGGGCAACGAAGGTTCTGGCAGAAGAAGCTTTGAAAAAAGCCGATGAACCGAATTCAAATCTAATAATAAAATTTGATACGGTGGCGACGGCCATTGAGGGGGACGATAAGGTGCGGTCGGTTCGGCTCAAAAACGTCAAGACCGATGAAGAACAGGATTATCCCTGTGATGGAGTTTTTATTTTTGTCGGAATGGTGCCCAATACCGGTTTTTTGAAGGGTTTTGTAGAGCTGAGCGAGAAGGGATTTATCAAATGCGATTTTGCGTATCTTCGAACGAATGTGCCGGGCGTATTTACGGCCGGTGACTGCAGGGTGGGTGCGGCTATGCAGCTTGTCACCGCAGCAGCCGATGGTGTTGTTGCTGCAATAATGATGAAACAGTATTTCAGGGACCCCAACTGGTGGAACGAACCGGTCAGCGACCAGCTTGCGCCGGGTGGATGGTAATCCGATAAGGCAAAGCGGTGTATCGGAGCAGAGAAGCTGTTTTTTCAGAATAAGCTGGAATTGTTTGGCTCAGTGGAGTATTATAACGCAGAGAAGGAATTTGATAACTTAGCTGAACTGGAATTATTTGTAAGATTTAAGCGAAAGGACGCAATAATGGCTGGTAACATAGTTGAGCTGACTGATGCTTATTTTGACGAGGTTGTACACAATTCAGATGTGCCGGTATTGGTGGATTTTTGGGCGCCCTGGTGCGGGCCCTGTAAGATGATGGCTCCTGTTCTGGAGGAAGTTGCGGATGAACTGGCTGACAAGACCAAAATCTGTAAGCTCAATACCGATGAAGCCCGCGACAGCGCTATAGAGTTTGGTATCCAGTCAATACCAACCCTTATTTTGTTCAAGGCAGGCCAGGTGCAGAAAAAATGGATCGGCCTGACTAGCAAGAAAGATATCATCGAGGCAATTAACGAGTTACTTTGATCTTTTTAAAAAGAGGTCAAGAAAATGGAAGAGCAAGAAAAAAAATCCCTTGAAAACAAAATCAAGATCGAAAACCAATTTAGATCTGGCGCGAATTAGTTTTTCTGGATTGCAGGGTTGTCTCTCGTAAATTCTGTTATCCTTCTTACCGGTAGCCAGTGGGCTTTCATCATAGGATTAGGAATAACGCAGATTATCGATGCGATTGGATTACTAATTGCTGAGGAAATTGGCATTGCGGGAAAGATAATCGCAGGTGTTTTCGATATTATTGCCGCAGGTATCGTTGTTTTGTTTGGCGTTTTTGCAAGGAAAAGATACAAATGGGCTTTTATTGTTGGAATGATTGTGTATGCCTTAGATGGGATGATTTTTTTGCTCGTAAAGGATTTCCTCAGTATCGCTTTTCATATTTTTGCGCTGTTTTGTATCTTTGGGGGATTAAAAGGTCTCAGGGTTTTGGAGGAATTGGAAAAAACTCAGTCAGTAGAGGTTCACTCGGCCACTGTGACTGATTAACGATGTCTATTTTTTTGAGATTTCCAAATTGTAATCGCGTCATATAATATGATATACACGATCCCTGCCTAAGCATCTGGTTTTTTCAGCTCTTCGGTTTTAGGCAGGTCTTTTAGCGAGTTCAGGCCGAAGTTTTCCAAAAACTTTTTTGTTGTCCCGTATAACATCGGTCTGCCCAGAACTTCCGCTCTGCCAACCACTTTAACCAGACCCTTATACATAAGATTTCGGACAACTTCCCCGACAGTCACACCTCTTATTGCTTCAATATCGGCACGGATAACGGGCTGTTTGTATGCGATTATCGCAAGTGTCTCCAGGGCGGCGGGACTTAATTTGCTGTCGCTGCGTGCGCGAAGTAGTTTTTTGAGCCAGTAATTGTAAGGGCTTAGTGTCAGCATCTGGTAGCCGCCTGCGATTTTTTCTATTCGAAAGGAATTATTGTTGGCCTGGTATTTTTCGTTGAGGGCTTGAACGCATTTGTTGATTTGTTTTACAGTTGTTTCTGTGATGTTGGCCAGGCGGTTTGTGCTCAGCGGTTCATCACTGGCGAAGAGGACAGCTTCGGTTACCGATTCAACACTCGGCTCAAAATTTTCATCATCCTCGCCAGGAACAGCTTGTTCTTCCAGAGTTGTATCGTCTGTAGTCTGGGATTCTATCTCCGTGTTCTCTTCGTTTTTATCTGTCATATCTGTTTCCAGTTAAAAGGGTCTGCGTCTTTTTTGCTTATCGCAATTTTCACCTGTTTTAGCTTTTTTTGCAACTGATTAGCGAGTCTTTTAAGTATGAACCGTTCGGAGACGGTATGAGACAGGCATAAACAGCTCACGTCTGCTTGTTGGGCGGCGAGGGCGTGGTGATGTTTCAGCTCGCCGGTAACATACAGGTCGGCTTTAGCGCCGATGACGGCGTCAATGATTTTACCGCAGGAACCGGCACATACTGCTGCTGTTTTTATGAGCTTGGTTTGTTTTCCTACGATACCGACGGCCTTGGCGCCGGTTTGCTTTTTAATTTTTTTAATGATGGTGTTGAGCTGCACCGGCTTTTGCAATCTTCCGATTCTGCCAAGTCCGATTTTCTCCTGCCGATTGTAGAGTTTATAGCAGTCAAAGGCGGGCCTCTCGTAGGGATGTGCCTTTTTCATTGCGTCAATAACCGCATCGAGTTTGCCGGCTGGAACGATTGTCTCAAATCTTATCTCCGGCACTTTTTCCAACCGACCTTTTTTACCGATGGTGGGCTTGGCTCCTTCCAACGGCAGAAATGTTCCCTGCCCCTGCCCTTCAAAACCACAGTTGCTGTAATTCCCCATTGCACCGGCACCTGCCTTGAATGCGGCGTTCGAGACTTTGCTGACCGAATCAGCAGGGATAAAGACAACGAATTTATAATTATCTGCCGCTGGGTTTTCCACGTAATCTCCGATTGGTTTTCCGTCTTTGATACCGACGATTTCAGCGAGGACATCGTTTATTCCGCCTGAAACCACGTCCATTGCAGTGTGAATGGAAAAAACCGCAATATCAGCTCGAATCAATTCGTAGACAATGCCTGCGGCACCTTCAGTGGTTATTTTCTTTAAGCTGTCCCAGATAACCGGGTGATAACTTATGATAAAGCCGGTCTTTAACCTTTTGGCCTCAGCGAGCACTTCGGATGTTATATCGATGGTGAGCAGGATATTTCTGATGCTGCTCTGTTCATTGCCGATGAGCAGACCGACATTATCCCAGTCCTGTGCCAGTTCGAGCGGCACTATTCTTTCAATCTGCTTTGTTATCTCTTTGATTCTCATTTGCTTTGCCCGCATTCTCTTTTAACGGATTCATCGTAATATTTCATCAAATTTTTGGTGACAGGCCCAACTTTTCCATCGCCGACTGTATGCTTCTCCATCGCATTTACAGGCATAATCTGCATAATGGAGTTGGTCAGGAATATCTCGTCAGCGGCTAATAAGTCATCAATTGAGAGGTCCTTTTCGGTTAGCTCGATTGTTTTTTCCTGTGCGATTCGGCAGACGGTCTTTCTTGCTATCCCCGGCAGAACGGGCGTTTGCAGGGTTGGAGTGTAAAGGGCAGAGTCCTTGACCAAAAAGACATTACTTATACACCCTTCAGCTAATCTATTATCAGTTGTAAACCACAACGCCTCAGCCGCTCTTTTGGCGTGTGCTGACTTCAAGGCGAGCATGCGGGCAAAATAGTTAGTGGTTTTGTGGGCGCAGGTCGGCTCGGCAGGGTTTTGCCTGTAAGGGCAAAGCACCACAAGGATGCCTTTTTTATAATACTCGGGCGGGTAGGGCTGCAGTTTCGTTGCGGTTATCAGAAGCGTTGCTTTTCTGGTTTCGTCTGTTTGCGAGAGTGAACCACCGGTCAGTGTCAGCCGAAGCCGTGCATCGGTTAATTTGTTTGCTTCCAGAAGCTCATATATAGCGTCGGTGAGAAATTTTTTGTCGTATTGATTTTCTATAGCGAGAACACCGGCACTGTGGAACAATCTGTCCAGATGGTCCTTTAATTTAAAGACAACACCATTATAGCTTCGCATCGTCTCGAACAGCCCCGCCCCGTACAAAAGTCCGCTGTCGCCAACTGATACAAAGGCCGTCTCTTTATCTACCAGCTTGTCATTTAAAAAAACTTTCTCAGCCATTTTTCCAGTTCATAACTCAATGCACTGTTTAAGATTTTATTTATTATCGTGCACCGCTTTGATACCCGCCAATAGCGCTCTTGCTTTTGTTAGTGTTTCTTTCCATTCGCCTTCAGGGTCGGAATCCACCACAATTCCGCCGCCTGTTTGAGCAAAGGCCTTTTGGCCTTTGATAATAATCGTTCGTATGGCGATATTCAGGCACACATTGCCGTCGACGCCGATAAAGCCGATGGAGCCGGTATAAACGCTGCGGGCTGTCGGCTCGGTTTCATCTATGATTTCCATTGCGCTTATCTTCGGGGCGCCGGTAATTGAGCCGCCGGGGAACATCGCTTTTAGGATATCACAGAAAGAAACTTTTTCTTTAAGCTCTCCCACTACTGTCGAGACAGCGTGAAAAACCGTCGGATAGCTTTCAATCGTTCTCGGCTGGGTTACCTTTCGGGTGCCTGGTTTGCAAATTCTGGCCAAATCGTTACGTTCCAAATCGGTTATCATATTCAGTTCGGCCTGCTCTTTACTACAGTTGACTAATTCGTCGATTTTTTTTGCATTTGTCATGTGTTTTTTTTCGCTGTCTTCTTTTAATCTCGGTCTCGTGCCTTTAATCGGCTTGGTGCTGATAATGCCATCTGTGAGTGTTATAAACATCTCTGGCGAAGTGCTGACAACGGCAAAGTTGCCGGCATCGATATAGCCGGCGTAGCCGCTGGGGTTGAAGCGATTTTGCCAGTGGAAAAGGTCTATCGAAGGGGCATTATATTCGCTCTCAAATCGCTGAGAGAAATTGACCTGGTAAACATCTCCATCATAAATATAGCGTTTTATCTTCTCGACTGCCTGAAGATAATAATCTTTGTTCATATTGCACCCTATTTGCGAAAAGTCGATTGCCTCAATGTCGGCAGGCGTGGGCTGTGCAACACAAGTCTTCTCGGCTTTGGTCGATAACCGCTCCAGAGATGCCAGTTTTTCCTCCGGGCTTTCAGTATCGTTCGGAAGCTCTAAGACAATCAGCCGGAAAACTTTTTCGATATGGTCGTAGCACATCAGCTTGTCATAGAAGCACAATCGAATCAGAGGCATATTGAGGTCATCTATTGTGGTTTCCGGCAGCTTTTCAATATATCTTCCCAGTTCATAACTGAAAAATCCGACCCACCCGCCGCGGAAAATACCTTTCGGCAAATCGTTATCGAGGGCCTCGTCGAGTTTGTATTTATTTAAGATGTATTGCAGTTTTTCGAATGGCTGTTTCTGTCCGGCTCGGAATTCAAATACCTCTTTGGCGCCAGAGGCCCAATAGCTGAACCTGTCTGCATCTGCTTTGGCTCTGTTGCCGCCGAGAATTGAGGCGTCTTTAAGGGCGGCGAATACTTCACTTAGGGCGGATAGCTCTGTCGATGTGCGGGCTTTTTTGTAATGCAGCCTGCAAAGAATGCTTTTGTCTTTTGTCGCAGCTATCCCTACGGTCATTTTTTTATATATCCTTTCTTTTCTGGAGAACTATCGACCGCAGCTTTTTTCGCTCGACCGATGAGCCAATTAACAATTCCTGTGGTGATTAATGCCTTGAATACGACCGTGCCTATTAAAATGGCAGTGAAAAAACCCAGTACAGTATTTAGTGGCCAGAGGAAAAAATCGGGAATACCAAAGCCGATGCCTTCTTCAGCACTTAAGATATGCCCGCCGCTGAACAGTAATATTAGAGGAATGAGAATACAAAAAGAAGCCGTTGGCAAGCTGCCGTAGAGAGCTACAGAGACCACCTGTTTAAGGACTTCGCGTTTCGGCCCGCGGCCACGCAGCCACAAACCGAAGATAATACCCCATACAAAGGCCAGCCCTACGCTAAAAACCTGTGTCATCATACCCATGGGAAAGGCAACACACTCAACAAAATATATAGCGATGAGCATCGCAAAGTAACGAAAAAATCTCTTTGGCTTGCCAGTCACTTTCCCAAGGTCCCTGGCAATGGGAACAGCACAGCCAAAACCGGCAGCCAGATTCATTGCGACTAAAGCAGGTAAAATATATTCATCTGGGTTCAATTTGTTTGCCCCGCTTTGAATTGGTTTATAATTGCTGCGCCCGAGGAGGTTCCTATTCTTTGTGCCCCTGCATCGAGGAATTCAAGGACCTGTTTTGCGGTTTTGATTCCACCTGCCGCTTTTATTTTACAGTTTGGAGCCGACTGTTTCATCAGCTTTACATCCTCGATGGTTGCTCCGCCGGCCGGGTTCATTCCTGTACTTGTCTTTACAAAATCAACGCCGCACTCATCTGAGATTCTGCAGGCAAATATTTTTTGCTCCCGTGTTAGAGCAGCTGATTCAATTATCACTTTAAGTATAACCTTTGGATTGGCCGAGTGGCATATTTTCAGCACCGCCCGCAGCTGGCTGGATAAATATCTCGAGTTGCCTTCGATTATCGCCGCCAAATCAGCAACCATATCAATCTCCTCGGCACCGGCAAAAATGACATCACTGGCCTGAGCGACTTTGATTTTCGTTGAATCGGCGCCGAGCGGTAGACTTACTACCCCACCAACCTTAACTTCACTATCTTGGAGTTGTTCTGCTGCTAAAGGCAGCCATCGAGGGTTTATTGACACCGTATGAAAGCCGAATTTTACCGCCTCAGCGCACAATTGTCTGATTTGCTCACTTGTTGTTGTAGCAGCCAGTAATGTGTGGTCAATGCAACCAGCCAACTTTTTGTCATTTATATCTGTCACTTTTTCATGTCCTCGTTTTTCAAAAACCTGTGCTTCAAACGGCGCCTTATAACTGCATGAAAAGAGATTGTGCTAGTGCCAAACGCATAGAAAGGGATGACTTACTTCGTTTGGTCTGAATTTTTAGCGGCTCTTCTCTACAGCGGTTAGAAATCTTAGCCAAATATTCGGAATATTGTCAGCCAGTTCTATGGTTGTTTTTTCTTTTATCGTCATTGCATCTTTGAGATTATCCAGTGCTTTTTCAACGTTCTCTTTTTCGTGCTTTCTTATCATTTTGCACACCTTTTTGTAAAATTCTAAGATAACTTTAACAGTAGTTGGTCATTTGTGCAATAGTTAAGCGAAATCTTCGAATTTCAAGCCCTTTTCTTAAAGTGAATCAGCGGGCTAACCACGCCCGTTGTTACTAGGGGTTTCAAGCTCAAAGCTTACCTGTCAAAACTCCCGCACAGAAACCAGGTATGGCGTTTAATGCTCAGGACTTTTTGTTGAGCATCCTTTTTTTTCTGAGGATGTGGAAATAATGCTGGGCGAAGCGGTGGGCTTCGTCCCGGACGTATTGCAGCAGTTTCAGGTCGGGTGAGTTCCCGGGAAGTTTAAGCGGCTTGGTTTTGCCCTGCAGGAATACCTTTTCTTCTTTCTTTGCGATTGAAGCGATTTTTACAGGCGGAGCATTCATTTGTTTGAGGGCTTTTTGGGCGGCGTTTAGATGTCCTCTGCCGCCGTCGATGAGTATCAGGTCGGGCCAGATTTCCTCGCCCCGCAATGCGTATTTGTATCTTCTGGTTACGACCTCGGCAATCATAGCGTAGTCGTCGATGCCTTTTACGGATTTTATTTTGAATCTTCTGTAGCCGTTTTTGAAGGGTCTGCCGTCGATGAATTTGACCAACGAGCCGACGGCTTCTTTGCCGGCGATATTAGCCACGTCAATGCCTTCGATAATTCTGATAGGTTCTGCCTTTTTCTCTTCCTCTGTCTTGCAGGTGATAAATTCTTTGATATCGGGGTGTGTAACCATCAGTGACTGCATCTTGGCGGCGCGACGGGTCTTACCGCCCGACTTTATTACCGCCGCTATCTGGTCGTAAACCCGCATAAAGCTCAAAGGACCTGACGGCTTGCCTCCGCCGGAGAGTTTCTCTTTGCTGCTGCGAAGCGTTGAAAGGTCCGTCCCCGTGCC
>JBHPEQ010000054.1:0-17278 GCA_042576845.1 Planctomycetota bacterium | reverse complement strand
AAAGGCTTTTCGAGTATTGCCGGCAAAGGCCGAAAATATTGATTTGCACTTACCGCGATATGTATCGCTGGATTGCAAATGAAAAGGAAAAATATCCCGTAGCATAAAAATTTTAGCAGTATCAACAGTTTATAAACTGTAACTCTAACAAATTATATTGCTTCACTTAAAAGGAGGTGAAGAATGAGCAATAAAAATTCAGCTAATCCGAATCGGCGAGAGTTTCTTGCCGCAGCCGGTGCTGCCACAGCGGCCACCGTAATGGCCGGCAGCCCCATTATGGCACAGCAACAACCCGAGAGTAACGAATCTACAACAAAATCCAAACAACCTATCATTGATGGACATAGTCATATGCTGATGGATGGAGGCAGCAAACACAAGGTAAGTGACTTAACAGAAGTAGACATTCCAAAGCTTTTCAAAACAATGGATGATTATGGGATCGAAATGTTCGTTTCTGTCGTTCAGGAAACACAACGAGTCTGGGGTGACTGGACAGGGACAAATGAGTTAATTGTGGACCTGCAGAAAAAATACCCGAAAAGATTCAGAGGCATCTTCGGAGCCGAAGGCCTTGATAAGAATGATGTCTTTAACAAGAAACGCTTCGAAGAATTTAAGGTGGCTGTTAAAGAGCACGGAATAAGTGGATTGTGGTTTGGGCCGCCATACCAGCATATAGCTGCCAATGACAGGAGGATTTATCCGTTCTATGAATTTGCCGAGGAAAACAATGTTATTGTTTATTATCACCACGGAGGTGGTGTGGGCGCCGGAGGCGGCTCAGCAAATTCTGCACCATTAAAATATGCACGACCTATTCTGTTGGATGATGTTGTTATTGATTTTCCTGACTTGAAAATGATGATCGAACATATGGCTTATCCCTGGACGGAAGTGCTTATCGCACTTATGAACCACGCACCAAATGTTTACATGGACGTAACGGAACTTTTCCGTCGTCCAACAATCCTGGCCTGGTATATAATGATGGCCAAGGAATACGGTGTAATTGACAGGGTGCTCTGGGGCTCGGATTATGATGTATATTGGTCGGATAACAATGACCCCTCGAGATACTTTAGAAAAGTTGAAAGCGAAACATCCTGGCTTAAAAAAGAATTGAATATGATTTGTAAACGTGCCGGATGGTCTACTCTTACGCAGGATGAAATCAATGGTATCCTGTATGGCAACGCAAAGAAGCTGTGGAAGCTGTAAGACTGTAAACATAATAATCCATCAGGAAATTCGATAGCTGCAACCGCCGAGGCGGACATAGAAATTACGCATACTGTCCTTTTAGTTCTTTAGATTAGGAGTTTGACGGTCGTTATATGCATAAAGAATATAAAATACCTGCTGTTACTGTTGAAATTGGTAGTTCAGAACTTTCGGCGCAGACAGTAATTGAAGTGTAAAATAGAAATTTATTTTGAACTGCTGTTCAGACCAAACAATCCGGGGCTTGTAAATCTTGCTGCTTTTCCGGGTTTAATTCCCCGGTTACATTCTCGGCGCGAAGGCCTTTTTCACCCTCGACAACGTCGAAAGTAACCGAGTCGCCTTCGTTGATAGTTTTGTATCCATCACCGACAATATTCGTATAATGGACAAAAATATCACGGCCGTCAGTGGCTGCAATAAATCCATAACCCTTTTTCGAGTTAAACCACTTGACTTTTCCCTCTGACATAAACAACTCCTTTAACAACTCTGCTAATACAAATTACTTCTGCAGGATTATAATCACCTGCGAACGAAATTTATTTGACCAACTTAGGGCCTCGCAGCTTATTATAAAAAGTAATTATTTCGGTTCTTCTAATTCCGGAACAGCAGCGGAAAGACTTTTTCGCATAAGCCGACCCATTTTGAACTTTACCATTCTCTTGGCAGGAACTTCCACACGCTCAAGAGTTCGGGGGTTCTGGGCAACTCTGGCAGCTCTCGTCCTGGTTTCAAAAACTCCGAAATCGCGAAATTCCAGACGATTGCCGTTACATAAATCCGAAATTATCTCGTTGAGAAATTCCTGGATTATTCGCTTGGCCAAAACTCTTTTCGCCTGCGTCTTTTCTGCTATCCGGTCGATAAGCTCTTTTTTTGTGATTGTTGACATAGACTACCTCATTCAGGAAAGTACCACGGGAAATAAAATTACGCTAACCTCAGGAAAGTGGCTGTTCAGCTTTTTACTTATTTTGCTCACACAACAACTCATTCTAAAATTCTGCCAAGTTAAAATTAACACAAACAGCAACAGGTCCGGGCTTACCGCTTTCTGAATCTTTCCGAAAAACCTGAAGCGGCAACTTGTCGAGAAAAGTCTTAAACAAACAACAAGCACCCAAACACACAAGTTACTATAAAACAAAGACTTCTACACGGCAAGCAATTTTTATACAAAATTTTTCCAACTTCTAAAATATCTCTGAACAGGAGCACATAACAAACCGAATGTGATTGTAACCAGCTTTTTAATCCAGGTTAGCAAGATGCCTCTGAGTCCCAATAACAACAGCATTAATCACCTACCCGCCGACAAAGCAGTGACTATAAACTAATTAAGCATAACCTCTTTTGCAGCAAAGACTTATGTGTTATTGCCTAAGAATATCCGTTTCCTTCCAAACCGGAATTCAGCATTCGAAAGTCAGCCAACAGCAGTCAGTGACCGTTTCTACAGGGTTCGCAATTATCTTCAATAATAAAATACTATGTTGACCGATAGGCAGATTAACTGCATAATTGCTTTTTTTATACAGGTTAAGAGCCTGTCCGAATAACCGGGTCGTTATGAGGCAGAGCGAAAACTTCGAGGCCAAGGCGAAAGGGGCAAAATCGCCGCAGGCGTAGCCAAAGCTACGTTGAGGACGATTTTGACCCGACAACGCAGGAATCGGACTTTGCAGCCGGCCGCAATAGAGCAGGTTATTCGGATAGGCTCTAATTACCCGAGATTTTTTTGAGAAATTTATTTATGGTAAAAAACAACGAAAAGGGCGGGGCCCAAAAAGCCCATCACAAGGACAGAGTTATAGAATTCACAAAGACCCTTGAATGGACAATAATGGCCTTCATACTGGCACTTGTCTTTAGAGCATTTGTGATGGAAGCATATCGCATCCCCACCGGCAGCATGGCCCCAACACTCAAGGGTGACCATTATCTACTCCGATGTCCGCAATGCGGGCACAGGTATGAATATGGTTTTGACTCGAGCGGAAACGCCGGTTCAGGAAGAGCTGGTATTAAATCTTTATCCTCTCGTTGTCCAAGTTGCGGCTACTTCTCAACAAACGACCCAATACCAATTGCAAAAGGCGACCGAATACTGGTTCTAAAGTGCATATACCAGTTCTTAGAACCCAAACGGTGGGATGTAGTGGTATTTAAAAATCCCCTGGACCCCAGGATAAATTATATCAAGCGGTTGATTGCCCTGCCGGGGGAGACAATCGAAATAATCGATGGCGATATTTACATCGACGGGAAAATACAAAGAAAACCTCCCAAGGTCCAGGAGGAGCTGTGGATGCCCGTATACAACAATGACTATCAGCCGGCCCGTCCGAAGCAGGGCGTTTTTAACGGCCATCTCTGGCAGCAGCCGTTTATCCCCGCTGCCTCTAATGATGCAAGTCCTAACAGCAATCGAAGCAATACGACGGGAACAGATTCACAATGGCAGGTAGCACAGGACAATCCAACCGTCTTCCGGCTCGACAGCCCCGCAGAACAAATCAGCACAATGGTTTACGATACTTCACGCGGAAACGACTTTCGAACAACCTATGCTTATAATGATGTTAATCGCTATAGATTTATGCCGTTTTGCAGTGACTTGAAGGTGCGATTATATGCCAACTCTTTCGGCAGGCAGGCCGTTATTGGAATAGAGCTAAGCAAATATCAGACACGCTACAGGGCTTCGGTCAGGCCCGATGGGAATATGATTATCGAAAGAATCGAAAACGGCCGGCAGGCAGAAAAACTAACCGGCAAATCAATTAAAAACGCCTTTACCAAAGAACCAAAACTTCTCAGCTTTACCAATATCGACCACCAGTTAATTTTCCGTTTCGGCCGAGAAAAGCTAATCTATGATTTGGGCCTCTCAGAAGATGCCGCAGGTGCCAGAGAAATAGAGCTCGAGCCGAGCGTGAAAATTGTTGGTTCCGGAAAGCTTGCCGTATCACACGTTGCAATCTTCAGAGACATTCACTATACAAGCTCAAAATACGGCAACGGCCGACCAGACGGAAGAGCGGTGGAAGGTAATTCTTTTACTCTTAGAGAAAATGAATTTTTCGTACTTGGCGACAACAGCCCGAACAGTGAGGATGGCCGGTGGTGGGCACAAAAAGGTATAGGCAACAAAGGCGCTTTTTACCGGCAGGGCATTGTTCCACATGATTATCTCGTCGGAAAGGCACTGTTCGTCTATTGGCCCAGCGGTTTTGAATTTCCCTGGCCAAGAAACTTGCGGGCGTATTTGTATAAAAACAGCCGCCAAAATACCTTGTTCAGGATAGCTAATGTCCTTGTCTCGCTGAACTGGATTCCAAATCTCGGTCAGATGCGATTCATCTACGGCGGCTCAAACTCACGGGGTAAAACAAATAAAGTATCTAACGGGGTTTAGCCGTCGCCGGCACGGCGATGGCAACATACGACAACATACGATATTCGACAATGTCATTTCGACCGGAGTCCTCCGAAGGTTTACCGAAGGAAGACGAAGTGGAGAAATCTATTAAAAACCTTATTTCCCAATGCTTGTCCCTGCGAAAGCGGGAAGCCGACCGGTTTATAAGCGATTTCTGGACCACTGCTTTCGCAGGTCTGGCAGTCCAAATATTCAATCATTTATTGAAATATCAATAACATTGGTGCTCACAGCTCGATATATTCTCTTGCAGCGATAGCTTACAGATAAAATGGTTTGAAAATTTTCCTGTCCAGTGTAGACTACTAACATTATATTTGATGAAAATTTTATTTGTGGGAATAAAGTTATGGAATTCAAGATAGAGCCGTCGCAGAGAATAAAACGTCTGCCGCCTTATTTATTCGGTCGGCTAAATACACTCAAGCTGCAAAAACGTCAGCAGGGTGCCGATATCATCGATTTGGGTATGGGCAATCCCTCCGATGGAGCGCCGCAGATTGTGATTGATAAATTATGCGAAGCTGCACAGGACACTCGCAACCACCGCTACAGCGCTTCCAAAGGCATCAAAGGCCTGCTCAAGGAAGTCGCAAAAAAATACAAGAATAACTGGAACGTCGATCTGGACCCACAAACACAGGTGCTCGCCTGTATCGGCTCAAAAGAAGGTTTCAGCCATCTAACGCTGGCAATGCTTGGACCCGGCGACACCGCAATTGTACCTGACCCTGCGTTTCCGATACATAATTATTCAGTCGCCCTGGCAGGGGGCAACGTTATTTCGGTTCCGCTGGGAGCCGACCAGAAGTTTATAGATAACATCGCTATGGTCTGCGAAAATCTCTACCCCAAGCCGAAGCTGTTAATTCTGAACTTCCCCCATAACCCCACCGCGATGACGGTCGATGAAGGGTTCTTTGAGCCGGTCGTGGATTTGGCAAAAAAATTCGGCATGGTCATCATCCACGATTTTGCCTACGGCGAAACATGCTTCGACGACTATAAAGCCCCGAGCTTTCTTTCCGTCAAGGGTGCTGAAGATGTAGGCGTCGAATTTATCACGATGAGCAAGCCGTATAATATGGCTGGTTTCCGCCTCGGTTTCGTCGCCGGCAACAAACAAATGCTCGAACATCTTGCTACCATAAAGGGTTACTATGATTACGGTGTTTTCCAGCCCATTCAGATAGCCGGAATTATTGCATTGCGGGAATGTGACAAAGATATCATTGCTCAAAATGAAAAGTATCAGTCCCGCCGCGACGTAGTCTGCAGCGGTCTCGAACGAATCGGCTGGGAGGTCCAAAAGCCGCGCGCAACAATGTTCGTATGGGCAAAAGTGCCGCCCGAGCATTTAAGAGGAAAGGACAGTATAGATTTTGCAATCGAGCTAATGGAGAATGCAGAGGTCGCTATCGCACCCGGAAGGGCTTTCGGCGAAAATGCTGAAGGCTATATGCGCATCGCCCTTGTGGAAAACGAACAGCGGCTTCGGCAGGCGATTCGAAACATCAGCAGATACATCCAGCAAAAACCAATTAGAAAGGCAATGAAAAGTTAATCGCCGCCGACAACATTCGCATCAACAACCATCTGTCCGTTCCTTAAAACATCAAATTCCGGGCCGAACTGACTTAAATAACACACTGAATAAGCCCTTTTGAAAATCAGCACCGGCAGCATCAGCACTGTCCCTATATAGGGTATTGCCAAAAAGCAGCAGGCTGTACAGCATGTTAAGAAAACCGCCGCTAAAACAATCCCGCCAATGGCCATTCCAATCACTATCTGGAACAGAATGTAAAGAGCAAAACGCGCTTTATTTATTGAAAGAATCCTCAGAAACTTACGCCAGCCGTCAATACATCTTGCTGGCCCAAGAAACATAATCGGCACAACAAAATCTTTTGTGAATTTCATCAGCAGTCCCGTGAAGATTGATACAGCGATTATAAGGAGGATGACAAATATCAAACCAACAACAATCGGAGCAATCACACTACCTTTACTTTCCGAGATGAGTATGATGAAAAAAATCATCAATCCAATCAGCACCGCAATGCATATAAAAGCAATTATCCCTACAACAAGCCGGAAGATAAAAAGCGAGTTACCCTGCTGTTGGAATTTGTCCCAGGGAACTTTCACTTCCGCCTTGTTCTCCGCTACGCAGTGCAGGAACATAAACCTCCCCCGGCTGCTCAGCCAGCATATCACAATCCCTATCGCTAAGAACACAATAAATCCGATGATGGCAGCGGGGATAATCCAGGGTAGATTTTCAATAATAGCTTCTTTCATATGGTGGGCCTCTCCGCGCTGCGGAACATTAAAGTTAAAGTTGCCCCCGCCCCCACCACCTTCACCTAAGCCGGCCAGCCAGGCACAAAAGCCGATGACGAACCATTTGGTCAAATCGAACGGCTTAAAAAGTATCTCCTTGACCCTCGTTATGGCCGGGCCGATTGGGTCAATAACACTTACATTTGGACGCTGCTCAGTATCCATAAGTGCATCCCTCCAATATAAACAGACAAATAGATTAAGCCGGCATTTGCTCCGGCTGGTTTTGCCCTCGCAGTTGTCTAACTTCCTTTAGAATCGGCCAGTCGCTGAAGCCCAGATACAACATCATCACGAGATTTGCAATGGGTACGAGCATTAAAAGCCCAAGCGCCCAATGATAGCCGGCCTTTGAAAACATTTTACAGTAGGCCCATGTTGTTACTGCGGCTATTACCAGACAGACAAACCAGACAAAACAAACAAAGACTACCGCGAAAATCGAAATAACTTCCTGACTTTCATATTCCATCTCAAATCCCTTTCAAAATGGATTTTACAATTCTTTCCGGCACCTTATCTGCCGATACTAACTTTACATTAAAGACAAAGCAAACTCCTTTGCCCGATTGATATTTCCAGCCGGCTTATTCGTTTACTGCTGTTGCATTTGCCGGCCTAAGTCAATAAGCTGCTGCATATACTTTCTATAAAGTTCTTCACCAAGATACTTTCTATTGTCTTCGATTATTTTCCCTGCTTTCCGAAGCGCCTGTTTCGCCTTGTAAAAATCCCCGCTCTCGATAAAGCTCTTTGTCTTCTCTGTTGCATCGTTTATCACTGCCTCGCTGTAGCTGCGAAGTAGCTTCTCTTTGCGCGTCAGTTCTTCTTCGGAAGGCTGTGAAGTTGGTTCAACTTTGACGGTTTGTGGTTTTAATACTTCCGGTTCAGTGCGGGCAGTTACGGACTTTTCAGTACTTGCTGTGGGTTGTTGCTGGCCCTGTTCGGAACGTTGTTGACCCGGCTGTTCGGACCCGGGTTCCGGCAGAAGAAGCCGCTCAACTCCAATAAGTGGTGTACTTTCTTTTTCCAGCAGCCGCTCTATCCTCTCGATGTAACCTTCAGCGGCGCTGCGCTGAGCGGATGGGACAAATCGGCTTTCTGCAACCTCGGCGAATCCCTTCTTCGCCGACTCTAATTCAACGGCTCGATATGCCTGAATGCTGCTTTCGAAAAGCGCATTGGCCTGTTTGCGCCGACTCCGGATTGCGCTATCTATTTGCTGCTGCATTGCAGGTAGTGCAAACTCTCTTTGTTGAGTTGCCGTCAAATATTCGCTGTCATAAATCTGCTCCAGAACCTGCTTTGCTTCAATTAGTTTTCCTTCTTTGAATAACTGGCGGGCTTTATCAACTTTTGTTGACAGCCCCATAACTTGCAGATATGCCTTATGCGTCATTTCCGAATATTCCTCAAGTTTCTCACGCTCCTCCCTGTTCAGGTAAAGATAATACTCCCTTGCAGCCAAAAAGGCCTTCTCGGCCTGCAGGTACATCCCTCGCCCATATTCTTCCATTCCTATTGCAATCCAGTCGTTAGCCACCCTTTTAAGAATGGTGGCTTTGTCCTCAATTTCCGATTGGCAAAAACCCGGCCGGCAAAATCCCGTAATCAAAAGCACAAAAATCAAAATCGGATAAATCCCTCTTACGTTTTTCATTTGACTGTCCCTTATTTTCAGAGTCGATGAAAACAATCTTTTCTGCGGCCTGACTACACCGCCAGACCGCAAATTTTAATATACAAACTCATCTCGGAATGTCCAGCCCCAAATTCCCTTATCTTTGCCGGCCGAATACTCGAGAACTGACTCTCAATGCCGAAAACTGTACGATATTTATCGGGCGTTTGGGCGGTGTTTTTAATGCTGCCCCAGTCCGGATTCCGATATATATAAAAATGCAGACAACATCGTTTAACATAGGTCAGACAAAACAGTGCCCCTTCTGCGCAGAGACTATACGCACAGAGGCACTTAAGTGTCGATTCTGCGGGGAATTTCTGGACACCGAACTGGCCAGAACGGCAGAAGACTTAAACGAGACAGATTTAGACGATGATGAACAACAGCACCGGCAGGAAAATATACTTTTTCAAGGCAGACCTTCGCTCTGGGGCCTGGCGCCGGTTGTAATAAAAGCTCTGTTCTTTGTCGGCATTGCCCTTGTGTTAATAACCCAGCCGATTGAAATATGGCTCAATGAATTTTCGAATTTACAGCTCAGCGACGCCCGGGTGATTACCTTCGGAAGATACAGATTTTTTGCGGGCCTCGGCATTGCAGCTCTTGTAGCGATGGTGCTCTTCTTGAAGATATTAAAACTGAAGATGACATACTATGAGGTAGACACTGACAGGATTGAATGGAGCAGAGGAATACTGGACAGAAGAGTCGATAATCTCGATATGTTCCGAGTCATCGACCTTAAGCTCCGCAGGAGTCTGATTGATTGCTTTTTAGGTATCGGGACTGTAGGTTTGGTAACCACGGACAAATCCGACCCGGAATTTGTCTTCCAAAAAATTCATAGGCCGAGACTTCTTTACGACGCCATCAAAAAAGCTTCACTCGAAGCCGACAACAAAAGAAGTGTTATCCACCTCGAATAAAAATCAAGGCCCTCTAATGCTCTGTTGAAAAGATATCTGGCCGCGTCATTGCGAGTACGGCACGGCGACCTCAATCCTTCAACATTCAAAATTCCTTGTTCGATATTCGATATTCCCTTCTTCATTGCGCCTCCGCCGAAAAGCTGCTTTGGCCTTGAGGATTAACGGTACCAAATAAATGCGGGCAATTATGCGAAATGCCCCCCTGCTTTAAAAACATGTCTGCAAACCCCAGGTGCACCCCCCGCGAACCACAATCAACAAAACCGATTGATAAAAATTGTATCTTTGTTTACAATACTTCGGCTATGTCTGGGCACTACCGAAAAATTTTGCTAATCAAGCCAAGTTCACTCGGTGACATCGTATTGGCATTACCGGCCCTATCAGCTTTGCGCAAAAATTTCCCCGACGCTCAGATAAGCTGGCTTATCAGGCCCGAATATGCTCCTCTTATCAGAAACCACCCACACTTAAACACAATTATCCCCTTTGACCGCAAACTTCTCGGCAAAGCGTGGTATAAACAAAAAGCCTTCGTCTCACTCATCTCGCTGATAAACCAGCTTCGCCAAAACAGGTTCGACCTCGTATTAGACCTGCAGGGACTTTTCAGGACCGCTTTTTTTGGATGGATTTCCGGCTGTAAAAAACGCCTCGGAATGGCAAATGCCAGAGAATTCGCTACGCTCTTTTATACACACAAAATCCAACAGAATAAAGACTGTATACACCTCGTCGATTACTACTTAAAGATAGTGCAAAAAACCGGTGCCTCAGATATTGACGTCCGGTTCTTATTCCCAGCCGACCCCCCAGCCATCGAGGCAATCGCAGGTCTATTAAAAGACCACAACATAAACCAGGATAATTATGCAGTCTTGATACCCGGCTCCGCTCATCCTGATAAATGCTGGCCTGTGGAAAACTTCGCCCTCCTGGCCGACAAAATCCATTCGCAATTCGGCCTGTCTGTTATCGCCGCAGGAACTGCTTCAGAAAAGCACATCTGCGAAAAACTAAAAGCGCTCGCTCAAACACCAATAGCAAATTTCGCCGGCCTGACCAATCTCCCCGAGCTGACAGCGCTGTTAAAAACCGCAAAACTTCTCGTCAGCAACGACACCGGACCGGGACACATAGCCGCTGCACTGTCAACGCCTTTGGTTCTTATCTTTGGAAGGTCAAACCCCGCAAGGGTTGCTCCCTATGGCAGAGAAAACTGCATAGCGGCGGTGGAACCGTATTCCAGGGGATTTCTGCCTGATAACTACGACCCGAAATATGATATTAAAAAAATATCCGTTGACGATGTTTACCAAAAGCTCTGCACGCAATTGCAGCCGAAAAAACAGTAAACTTAAATGGCTTTTCGTCGTATAATGATAAAATCTACTTGTTCTTAATAAGATTAACTTCCTCAAATAAAGGAGGATGGAAATGTTTCACAATAACACTTCAAAAGCTGGTGTGTATAGTTTTATTAATGACAATATCCTGTCTTGACGGTAAATGAAATCTCTTAAGTTTCTTAAAATCGCGTTGGCTGTATTAGTTGTTGGAGCTGCGATATTCTTGCTACGAGAGTTTTCGTGGCCTTCTGGGAAAGGTATTCGCAGCGTAATTCTTATCAGCATCGACACGTGCCGGGCGGATTACCTCGGATGCTACGGCTATCCGAGCAAAATCACACCGAATATTGACAAGTTCGCAGACCAAACCATTCTCTTCAGTAATGCAATCTCTCCAATTCCGATGACCCTGCCGGCGCACTGTTCTATGTTAACGGGTACTATTCCTCCATATCACGGAGTCCATGATAACTTTGATTATCACCTGGACGAATCGAATCTAACTCTGGCGGAAATGCTTAAAGCCGACGGTTTTACCACCGGTGCAATTATAAGCGCCTCTGTTCTGGATTCAAGGTTCGGTCTTGACCAGGGCTTCGATACTTACAACGATAAATTTGAAGAAGCACACAAGGCCCTGGATATCAATGAGCGCAAAGCCGGCGAGGCGACCCGTGTTGCTCTGCAGTGGCTGGAACAGAACAAGGACGAAAAATTCTTCCTGTTTTTGCATTACTTTGACCCTCATTTCCCTTACGAGCCGCCGGAACCATTTGCCTCACAGTTTGCCGACAACCTCTACGCCGGGGAAATCGCATATACTGATGCTTGCATCGGCCAGGTAATAGAAAGATTAAAAAAGCTGGGTCTTTACGATTCGAGCTTAATCATTATCACCGGCGACCATGGTGAGATGCTCGGAGAGCATGGCGAAGCAGCCCACATGTATTTCATTTACCAAAGTGCTGTCAAAGTTCCGCTCATTTTGAAAATGCCAAACCTGGATAAACCGCAAAGAATAGAAAACCCTGTTGGTTTAATTGACATTGTGCCTACTATATGCAGCGTTCTGGGAATATCTGTTGGCTCTGACGTTCAGGGTGAAAACCTGTTAGGCAAAATTGGGCAAGGCAGGGATAGATACATCTACTGCGAGTCACTCTATGCCACAAAATACGAAGCCAATTCCCTCTTGGGTGTAGTTACCGATAAGTTCAAATACATCCAGACCACCAGGCCTGAATTATACGACCTCACCGCAGACCCTGGAGAAATGAACAACCTCGCGGCAAAGCAGCCACATCGGGCACGTATACTTAAAGACCGCTTAAAACTGATACTGGAACAAAGCGTTCGCAAAGGTGAGACCGACACCAGGATGGAATTAGACGAGCAGGCGATAAAACGCCTGGAATCGCTCGGATACGTCGGTGGTGGAGTTATCGAAGACTTCGATTTTGACCAAAGCAGGGATGACCCCAAAGACTTAATTGACTTTCATAAGAGACACTCAATAGCACGTCAACTTATCTTGAAAAAACAATACAAAGAGGCCGGGAAATTGTACCGGGAGCTGCTGTTGGAAAGGCCGGATATTTACACGATAATTCTTGATGTCGCTCGAATAGCTATGGAACAAGGCAATTATAAAGAAGCTGTTGTTTATTTGGAAAAAGCGATTCAGCTTAAGCCCGACAAGACACAACCGCACGATAAGTTAGGTCTGGCTCTGCTTGGGCTTGGTAAGACCAACGAAGCTGTCAAACATTTTGAAGAAGTGCTGCGTCTATCCCCTGAAACACCCGGGGCACACAATACCTTGGGATTGGCGCTAATAAGGCAACGAAAATATGACTTGGCCATTACACACTTTAACAAGGAATTAGAGATAAATTCTGAAGCCGCTGAACCGCACAAAAATATCGGAACAGCTTTTTTTATGCAAGGCAGATTCGACAAATCTCTTGAACACTTTAAAAAGTCCTTAATGGTCAATCCAAATCAACCATACGCACTCCTGAGAACAGGGCAAGCTTATCATCGGCTGGGAAATACTGAAATTGCTCTTGAGTATTACAGAAAGGCGTTGCAGCTTGAATCAAACGGGCCGCCGCCTATGGTCGAGCTCGCCTGGATATTTGCCACAAGTAAGGATGCTGCATTTCGCAAGCCCCAGGAAGCTGTCCGCCTTGCACAACAGGCATGTGAGCTTACGAACTACACTAACCCGGTCTATCTTGATACCCTGGCTGTCGCTTATGCCGCTGCAGGAAGATTCTCTGAAGCTGTACAAACTGCCGAAAAAGCTTTGACTCTGGCCCGTTCGGCTGAAATGCAAGCGCGTATAGTTGCTGAGATACAAAAGCGCCTGGAACTTTTTAAAAATAATCGACCCTACTTTCATTAAAGCCAATAGAGCGGCTAAGGGCTTGCTGTTTACCTGCGGTTGATGATAAAATTGCCTAACAGGTCTATGCAGTAATGTTTGTAAACTATCTTTAAAGAGTAGTTGCAAAATTCACTATCGTTGCTATGAAAAATTTTAAGAAATTGGGCTCTTTCTTGGTATATTGGGCCGGTTTTTTGACGATATATCTTCTTTAGATAAAATTTAAATGGCTTTTCGTCGTATAATGATAAAACGTACTCGTTCTTAAAATATCGTTAACTTCCTCAAATAAAGGAGGATAGAAATGTTTCACAGGAACGCCTTAAAAGCTGGTGTGTGTGTAGTTTTATTAATGGCAATATCCTGTCTTACTGAAGAAATGGCGAACCAACAGACAACAACCGGGCAAAACTCAACTGGACAGAGAACTATCGAACTGACTCCAGGGGCCCTGCCTCTGCGTCTCACGACGCAAGTCGTGGCAGCAGAGGAAGCTCAAGCCCAATCTGGGAGCAAAGAAGGTTCTAACAGCGGGAACGATGAAGTACTTGTCAGTCTGGGTGATAAGAAACTAACAATGCAACAGGCAAAAGGGTTTGTTCGAGGTGGTTTAGACAGAGAAATAGCGCCGTTCGTCAAATGGTGGCTCGAAAACGAACTACTGTATGAAGAAGCGGAAAAACAGGGCTTAACAAAGCAGCCCAAATTCATCTTTAATTCTGAACAAAGACGAAAGGAAGTAGTTGCAAAAATGTTTCTACGAAGTCTTTATGAACCCAACGATGCAGAACTTCTGGCTTATTATAAAGAAAACAAGGAGACTGACCCATACCTGAAGGAGCCGGGATATATTAGATTTTCGCACATAAAAACTAAAAATCTCAAAAAGGCCAAGGATGCGCTTCAGAGAGTAACCACCGGTGAGGACTTTAACGAGCTTGCGAAGGAATTGTCCATCGACAGGGATGGAATAAGGGGCGGGAAATTGTATCTGACTTATTACCAGATAGAAACTCGAATTGGCAAGGATTTTTTCGATGCCCTTGATGCTGCGAAAAAAGGCGACATTATTGGGCCCATCAAGGTTAAGGAAGGTTTTGAAATTGCCCGTTTTGAAGGGGAAGATGAGCCGAAACTACTGCCGTTTGACGACAGACTTAAATCGAAGCTAATAAATAAAATTTCTAAGCAAGGACAAAGACGCTCGAAAATTGTTAATGAGACACGAGCTAATCTAATGGCCAAAGCAGCAGACAGGATAGTGAAATCGCCTCTTTTGCTTGAAATGGAAAAAGCACGAGAACAGGCAGGTAAACCACCGCTTAGACCGCCGGTTAGAACACCCGTACCAGTGAAGGAACCTTGACGAAAATAGAGCTGCAATGTGTTGCTCTACAGATTTTCCAAAAAATTCTCCTTGTGCGTTTGTCCTGGCAGGTTCGGTAATATCAAGAGGTGACAATCTTTTCGCAGTAAAGCTCTAACCGGCAAAAAACGGTTTGCAAACAGTTCTCGGTTTTGGACAACTACATTTTGCAAAATCAAGGGCCGCAGACATAACTTCCTGATGACACCATAGCTTGAAACCTTAAACAGCTATTTTTTTAGGCCAGGGTAATGGGGAGGGTTTATATTCCCCCGAAATATCCCGCATTTCACCCAAAAATGCAAATATTGAGCTTTTTCTGCAAAAAAAATTGACTTTGTGAAGTTTATTTCAGGATTTGTTCTTGACATGGGGTCGGCTCACTTGGTATTATTAATATATGTAATTTAGGTGTTTGTCGGAGCCCAAGGGTGATTATGAAAACAACCATAATATGTCACTCGGAATTCTTTGCTATCCCTCTAAGGAGATTTTCTCTGTAACAGCAGGTATATATTTTTCTATAAGCAAAATCTGAGTTACAAAATTGTAAAACGTATCTTATTATCCGGTAAACACACCTTCTTAAAAAGTTAAATAGCGCCTGATTATTAAATGTAGAATTGGCATTTTTATCGAGAAAGGAGGTGAATGTCAAATCTGAAAAGTTCGTATTAGTATTAAATGACGAGCTTAATGCCGCTCAATTCTTCAAATTTGTTCGTTATTGATGTTCTTAAATTAGTTTTGCTTAAGTTGTTGATTTTTAGATGTTTCTGTAGTTGTTTAAGACATGCATAAAATCAAAGTTTCGGTAAGGAGATGTTTAAGGCACGGAGCCAAGTTGAAGGTGAATAAAGGTGAAGGTGAATAAAGTTGAAGGTTAACAGTGCATGTCAAGGACAACATAAGTTTGGCCTTTTGGCCAAAACATTTTTTATAGTTCCTATTTTTTAGGAGGAGTACTATGTGTAGAAAATTTTGCTTACTAATCTTTTTATTAATGTTTGTGGGTTCGGCGTATGCAGCCACTCAAATCGACTCGGTCGTCGTTGACCCCTGCGTTCCCTGGGTCAATCCGGACACCGGAGAGACAACCGACGAGTACAGACCCGCTATTACCTCGCTTACAATAGGGGACTGGACAGTATCCGGGCTTGAGATTATACATGGCGTAACGACTTCAGAGGGTGCTGGTTTAGACCAGAACCCATGGTATAATCCCGATGCCTTACCCGACCCCTACGAGCGCATCCTTGACGATAAATTCTGCTATCTGGAGATGTACAATATCACAGGCGTTGTCTGTGACTTAAGGGGCATGCAGGGTGGTGCCTACACGGACAAGAACGGCCCAGACAAGCCCGACATCTTTATCTTTGAATCAGTCGGACAGGATGAGCTTGATTGCTGGGTTGTCTACATAGACCCGGGTACCGGTGAGGAAGTACAAGGTATTGATATAGGTCAGGACGTAGAAGAGTGGTCGTCTATTTATGACGGTGACTGGGCAGAATCGGGCCCGCCCTATGGTTATTACGAGCAGGACCTGGTTGGAGTTTACTTTCACTTTACCGAGTGTCTTGATGATGACTACAATCGTCTGACTGCTTCTGACAAGATTGTGGAATTCGCTTGGGATAACGACCTGGACGCCATGATGTTGGGCTTTTATGGCACACCAACGGTTCAAGTCAGCAGTCCAAGTCCGGCAGACGGCGAAATTACAGTTCGTTGTGATGTGGAGGAGGTTTGCTTCTATCCTCCCGCCAATGCCCTTGTTATGGACCCGTGCGCAGACCCCAACCTTAAAGGGCCTTTCGACTTTACCACCTACTTCAGGGCAGATGACCCGTGTTTCACGGAACTTGACCTGAAAAGTGTAGTCCTCGGCCACGATACCAACGACCAGATTTGCGTCAATGTCGGCGCTACACTGCCCGGTGTAACATACTACTGGCGTGTGGATATCAATGACCAAAACGATGGCGGAAATCCGGTCTTCTATGAAGGTCCGGAATTCAGCTTCACAAAGTGGGGTTATGCCCACAGTCCTGACCCGCCCGACGGTTCAGCGGATATGTTCCCGAGCGTCGACCCGAACTGGCAGAATGACGGTTATGCTGCCACGTTTAACGTATATTTCGGCGAAGACGAGGAGGATGTAGATACCGCAGTCGTCCCCGATGCTGTAGTGGCTGCGGGCGACGAAGACGATGGTTACGAGCCAGGACCGCTTCTGTACGGAAAGACCTACTACTGGCGTATTGATGAGTGTAACGTACCCGGCTGTGTCCACGGCAATGTCTGGAGCTTCTCGACGGCATTGTGTGACCCCATTGATGATTTCGAGCCATATACCAAGTCCGGCGGAGATAACTGGATAGCCGATACCTGGGGTGCTTATAACAGCGTCCCGTCAGTACCTGATTTCGACAACGGCGCATACGTATATTCTATGACCACCGGGGACTACCCCGAGAAAGTCTATGAGGGCGATAAGTCCATGCAGATGAGGTATGACGTTGCTTGGACCGCAG
>JBHPEQ010000053.1:0-17526 GCA_042576845.1 Planctomycetota bacterium | reverse complement strand
CGGATTCAGTTAGTTGCTGGTGAATGGAATATTTTTTGTCCTCAATGTAATGCCGTTCTGATATCCACGTGGCTCATTCGCCAGCTCCCACGCAAATATTGCCGGATCATCTTTATAAGCAAGACCAGTATAGGGATTAACGTGATTAACAATAAAGTTTATGTGGTCATTAAAATCCTGCTTTGCACCGGTATTCGAATAAAAATTGTCAGCATAGAAAGCGTAAGTGTTCCAATCACCTCCAGGTTGGGGTGGTGGATATGGAATGGGACCTCCACCATTCCAGTTAACATATTGAGCCATACCACCAGACCAGGACCAAAAATTATTAAGACACATCACGGCTCGCATACTCCGTTCATTCATTTCTTTCAGCAAATAATCAAGACCATCCAGGACATTAGAATTATATACACCGGGCGATACCTGGAGAGCAGGGACCATTCTCCAGGGTTCAGAGTCAGGCCCTTCAGAACCAGCCATAATCCTTAGATTCGTGATACCAAGCTCTCTTAGTAAATCCAACTCCTGATTAAGTCGCACCCTGTCACCATTAGGATCAGCCATTCCCAGATTAATTCCATACCAGAAGTTAGTTCCTGTAAAAAAATGAGGTTGACCATTGAGTTCAAATTGATTGCCGTTTGTGGTAACAAAGCCAATATTTTCAGCCTTGGCAAAATTTGTAAAGATGCAAATTAACAACAACAGAAGGACGTAAATAAATATTACCTTTTTCATCACCTTTTCTCCCCTTCAAGGAATTTTTGAAGCTTGGCTATATGAAAATAGCGCAAAAGTATCATACTAACCGAGATTTGCCATTTACACCTCTTACATCAATTCCTTACTGCCAACCGCTGCTCAATTGGTCAAATTAAGCCTTATTTTCGGCCTGTATAGTAATCTATAGCCGCTTACATGGCAAGAGTAAATGACATTCTATTATCAAGTTGAAAACCTTAAATGTCGATAAAAAAGATAGGAGGGCCGCGGTCTGCGACCCTCCCAGGCCGGTATCGTTGAGGATGGGACAAGCTCGGTGGAACTTCGTGAGAAGAACCGAGCAGCCCGGCGATACCGGTTTTTTTGTTGGAGGGCCGCGGTCTGCGACCCTCCCAGGCCGGTATCATTGAGGATGGGACAAGCTCGGTGGAACTTCGTGAGAAGAACCGAGCAGCCCGGCGATACCGGTTTTTTTGTTGCTGTTGCTTTTATAAGCAGCAGTTAATCTTCAGATATGATGGTTTGGTTTTTTGTTTTGGCCTGTCTCCGTATTGAAGATGATTTCCATGTCTTAAAAGCAATCACAACACATATCCCTGCAATGTCCGCCAGCCAGTCTGCTAAACTTGCAGTTCTATTGACGAGAGGCTGAGTGAGTTCATCAAAAGCAGCAATAACCAAGATGCCCAGTAAGATAAACGAACCTATAAGTAAATTAAGCGAAGCCCTCAGCGAAAAAATGAAAAGAAAAGTAATCGCTCCATATGCCAAAATGTGTGCAAGCTTGTCGAATCCGCCCAACCGTAATTTCTCTGGTACTACTTGTTCTGGCAGGTGGGTTAAAAAGATCAAAGTTACGGTGAAAATAGCTGCAATTAGTAGTCGCTTGGTATTGAAATATATGAGAGTTTTTATCAAGATCGACTCTGAATTAGTTCCTTATAGGTGGAGTTGATACAGGCAAGCAGGAGCCTGTAGATATTATATGGTTTATTGTTTTTGCCGGGGGTTAGGTATTAGTTGGGTTATTTAGATCAAGGTCTATTTTTATCGGGGCCGGAACATTGTCACCTGCCCTTAGTCTCTGCATTCTTTCCAACTGGTTCAAGGCTTTATATAACTGCCTTTCAATGGCAGTCTCATATTTTAATAAGTGATCCATCGCAAGCCCGATGGGAAGACAGCCTAGTTTCTTTCTTACCTGAAGCGATAATTTATTATCTCTCTTTTTCCTGTTCAGTTTTTTAATGTCTTTTTTTAACTCTGTTGTTCTTTCATCACATAATTCTATATGGGCCTCCCATATCTTATCATCCGACCACTCCGCCTGATTTAGGACTTTTCTGATACTCACTGGCTGGTCGTCATCAATTTCTCCGGTCATCCATTTTTTCTTCCCCGATAAGGATAAATATGGTACATTCCATTATTATTCCAACCCGGTTCAGTCCACGGGCTTTGTGCTTCGATCATTTAGAATATGAAGAGTCTTTAGCAGTGCCAGATAAACCGAAATCAGAAAGCTCCGCGATAGACTGATCGAGATCGATGCATTTGCCTTCTCTTTCTGCCCAATCTATCAAGTTTCTTATACTTACCTGAAAATCCTTGCCAGGAACAGTTCCTATGTATTCAGTTTGTTTTGAAACATCTGCATAGGAGTGTCGGATATCACCAATTCTATAGCGGCCTGTTATATTAATTTTACTTTTAGAACCAATTTCATCTTTTAGGTAATTTGCTAATTGCAATATTGTCCTTTGTTTACCAGAACCGATATTTAGCAGTAATACTTCTGAAACGTCCTTTTCTAGGACTTTTAGATTTGCAGTTACAACTTCTTCAATAGATACAAAATCTCTCACCATTTGGCCATCTTCATAAATTTCAATTTCTTTGTTATGAAGTAACAGGGAAGAAAATATAGATAAAACACCGGTATAAGGGTTTGAAATGCTTTGTCTTGGACCGAACACATTAAAATAGCGTAAAATTACTAGTGGAATCCTGTAAGTAGCAGAAACTATGCTCAACAGATCTTCCTGAACTTTTTTCGTAAGACCATAGATAGATGTTGGTCGTCGTGACGATGTCTCCTGGCAGCCAAGTGGAATAATCTCGGCATTACATTGAGGACAAAAAATATTCCATTCACCAGCAACTAACTGAATCCGTTTTCTTGGTATGGGCTTTACAATGCCGCAGTTCTTGCACAGGTATTGACCCTCGCCATATACGGCTCGCGAGGACGACAGTATGACTTTCTTCACATGTCCTTTTCTCAGGGCAATACAATCGCATAGGACAGCCGTACCTTGAATTGTCACATCTGAATAACGTGCGATCTCATACATTGACTGGCCAACACCTGTCTCAGCTGCAAAATGGTAAACAAACTCTATGTTTTCAAGTGCGGCCATAAGCTGTGAGCGATTACGAACATCTCCACACATAAACTTTACAGAAGGATTGAGCCTCGATAACGACTCTTCCGGATCAGGATGTATCTGCTTGCTGAGATTATCTAATACCCTTACGTGACAGCCATTTTCTACTAATTTATTTGCTGTATGATAGCCTATAAAACCAGCGCCACCCGTAATCAATACATTAGTTGCCATCTATACCTCTATCTTTAAGCAATAACATATGCTTTTTCAAAACTTGAATAAATATGGGCAATATAAACTCCCACAAATATGTGTAACACCTTTTGTTCCAGAAGCGAGCGGGATTCTGGAGTATCCTATATAACCATTCTATACCTACTTTTTGCATCCATCGGGGCCCTCTTCGTTTCTTCCCTGTTTCATAATCAAAAGCCGCTCCAACACCAACGGCAACAATCACACGCAATCTATAGAAATATCTATGTATCCATCTTTCCTGCCTCGGAGACCCCAATCCCACCCACAGAATGTCTGGCTTTGCTGCATTTATCCTTTCAATAATCTCATCACTCAATCGACTCGATATTTCACCCAGTGGCGGTGAAAAGTTACCTGCAATCTTTAAGCTTGGATGTCGCCTTTTCAAATTTTCTGCAACTTTCTCTGAACCTCCAGGACCACCTCCTAAGTAGTAAGAGCTATAACCCTCTTCCTCAGCTATCATGTTGAACTTAGAAAAGAAATCAGGACCGCACACCCTGCCTCCAGTATATTGTCCAAGAAAATATGAGGCCCACACCAACGGCATCCCATCAGCAAGTGCTATATCTGCAGAATTGATTATCTTTCTGTAGCCTTCATCCCTATTGCATTTGGTAACCACAAAGACATTTGGGACAACAACAAATAATTTTTGCTTTTTCTGTATAGCTTGTTTAACTGCTTGAATCACTTGTGGCATATTCATCTTGGCTATATTAACACCCAGTATATTGACTTTCACTCTCGCCATATCATTCTTCTTTCTGATTCTCGTGCATTTAGTCGCTTTCATGTTCAGTCATCCAGTTCTCCTGCTGGGCGTACCCAAGCTGGCGCAGATAATATCGGACTCTGTTAAATTAAATCTTTTCTACAATTGTTATATCTTTTTATGTGAGCGCCCGGAAAGGCGTGCAATATTTATCAACCATCTCAAGAGCGGTATACATCTGAGAAAGTCGCCTATCGAGCTGGTCGACTACACCTTTTCTGTCACCGTGGAAATAGTGGCGATAGTCCTTTTCCCGTCCCCAATCACAGAGTTTCAGCATCAGTTCCGGACCCGTTGTCCGGCCATTGTGTGGATAGCCTAAAAGAAACGCTGCCAATACGATCCCCACGCCGTCAGGCAGGGTCATGCTTGCCATTTCGGTAGCCTTCCGCATTTCTGTATCCCGGCTGCACATCATAACACTGTGCGGATTGGTAATGGTAACGTAATGCCGCTCACAGTTCCGTCGCCATCGCTCGATGGTTTCCATTACCACGTTGTAGGCTATCAGATCAAATTTGACTTTGAGAATGCCGCACTTTCCTGCTTGAAGAACTTCACTTTTCACAGGAATATATCTCCAACAGAAAATAACTTAAGACTGATAATTTGGTCCCTCTGGGCCGAGTTCAATTTCCTTTTTGTAAACAGCCATTAAACGCGCCTAATATTTTTCCGGGGAATATTCTATCAACGCTTTTTGGAGAGTTTTTCGTACAAACTGCCAACTTGCTTGCTAACAATATCCGGGCTGAACTTCTGTCGAACAGTTTGGTAAGCATTTTCAGCTAAGGCTATTCTCAATTTATGGTTTGTTAATATGTCTATAATTGCCTGAGCAATCTCGACATCTTTTCCTGGTTTGACAAATAGACCGTTGTATCTATCACTAACAACGTCGGGTATGCCACCAACTGGTGTAACAACAACTGGTACCTGATATGCAATAGCCTCAAGCATTGCCATTGGAACCCCCTCCCCATAGCTTGGCAAACAAAACACTGAGGCCTGCCTGAAGACTTCTGCTTTTTGGGAATTTTTCAACCAACCAAGAAACTGAACGCTGGATCCGATGCCCATCAGTTGAGCAAGCCTTTTTCCACGTTCGATATCGCCATGACCGGCAAAGAGCAATTTTGCGTTGGGTACTTTTGAAAGTACAATTGGCATTGCTCTAATCAAATCACAGAAGCCTTTTCTATCCTCAAGTTTACCTGCAAACAAAATGATAGGTTTGGTTTTGTCGCGGCTCTCAATTGCTAAGCTCGGCACGCAACAGGGATTTGGTATCACGGTGATCTTCGCATTAGGAGCTATCTTTCGAATTTCTTTAGCCCAAATATCAGACAGAGCGACTACGCTATCAGCCCAATTCAATACATACCGGCTAACCAAAGACAAAGATCTTCTGGCAAACGGTTTAGGGCTGGGGGCGTGAAGATGTACAATAACCTTTTTACGCAGCAGCTTTGCTAAAAGAAAAAAGATGGTTTTTCTGTAAAAGCTTGTATTATGTGCTGCGTGTATGTGCACAATATCCGTTTTAAGCATCAGATTGGGAGCAAAAAGCAGCGCCCTTAACGCTGCTCTAATCTTTCTCCAATTAGAAACATCATCATAAGTTTCGAGCCATTCACAATGGTATTTTATCCAGATATCACTTCTCTCATAAGCTAAAAGTACTGCTGTTATTCCAGTTCGTGCAGTCCGACCCGGGCCCACAATCAACACCTTTGGCTTGGTACATTTCTGATTCATAGCTTTCCTTTTGGGATATGTCCGCCAGTGCCTCCGCGCACTCGTTGTCCGGGCGCAACAATCATTACCCACGGAAGGGCTCGATTCTTCGGATGATTGCGGTCTTCTCCCAAAAATGGCACTTTGGCCTTCGAACATCCTCAACTCCTAATACGATCCTTTGTAGGGTAATCCAGCACAAAGGCGCAGGACACCGATCATCGGGTCGTAATACAACTTGCGTAGGGCATAGTCTGCGTAGGACTTCAACATCCGTGGCCTCCAGGTGGCCACTTGTAGCTTGAGTCTCTCCAAGTCCTTATCATACCTCGGCCCATATTCTCGTCGTTGCTTGGGTAGTATATGTTCCCGTACAAAGTCGTAGAGCTCCATGTCCAACTTGTTTCTTTCCTCGGCCGCTGCCTTTTTGTGATCCGTTGGCTTTGGAATTGCCATCTTGAGACACTGGGCGGTTACATTCCGTCGGACGTACAGTGGGTCAAAAGGTCGCGGTTGGAGTTGCTGCCGCAACTGTAGCAGAAATGCGTCGAACTCTTTTACAATACCAACAAGCAAAAAATGTTCTTTCAGAATTTCCTTCGCAAGAGTAACGTCAGCACAGCCCGCAATCTTCTTAGTTTGAAAGTTGGCCATGTCTTCGTTCTGCAGGTAGTTATCGAACGTATTCTCCCGCCCTAATACTCGCACCGTATAATCGAAGTAAGATAAATATCTCTTGACTGGTTGTCTCAGCAAGGTAATGTAGTCTATGTTTCGCCGGACTTCCCCCAGATCCTCTACAGCCGATATACTATGACCTGAAATGCAACGCAAAAATGGATTAATAGTAAGGGCCTTTTGTAAGTCCTTTGCGGTGAATCTCATATTCGACTTCGCCGAGAAAGGTCGTACATCCATGTAGCAGGGGAAGAAGTTCCTGCGAAGAACGTAGTCGAGCGTAACTCCAGCAGTCTTTTCTATGTGCACGAAACACAGAAGTTTGCGATTTTTTCCCATCAGTTCCGTCTTTCGTCGGGCTAAGACAACGAGCGTGAGGAGCACCCAGACGGTCGTTTCACTATCCTGCTCAATGAGCTGTCGCACCCGTTTTTCAATGAGATTCAGAATTTCCTTGTCCGTCAGCGCGTTCACCACACTGATCTATTATGCAATCCTATCTTAGTTAATTGCCCGAAGTGTTATATTACCTGTGGGGCGAATGGCGTTTCGTCTCAAACCAAACGCCAAGAGCAACATATACACCATTGACGCCAGATCATCTCCGAGCAAACCTTTACTGTACGTGCTGGAGATGATAACAAACACGGAAGAAACGCATAGCGTACTGTTGAAGTATGCTTGCCAGTAAGGGTCCGTTTCACGTCGCGCAAAACGGCTCAACATGAACATCGCATAAGCGATAAAAACGGTCCATATCGTAGCGCAGACATAGCCGGCCTGCAACGCAAGGATTAGATTTTGCGACGCCTAAGATATTGTGGTATCCTTGTGAATTGAAGCATCATCTGGAACTGCAATTGTTTTCAGTTTATAAGGGTTTGTCTTGGCATCATTCCAGCCAACATCGCATGTGCGTGCTGAGGCATATTTTGCTTTTTTTACCAACTCTATCTCTCTGTCTGAGTAGGCACCTCTTGGGTAGGGAAAATACTTGCATTTCCGACCAATCATTTCCTCAACTTCCTTTTTTGCATCTGCAATTTCTTCCTCGCATTCGTTCTGTGAACACTTAGTCAGAATTGGGTGGAATCGTGTGTGTACTTGAAAATCAACGTAATTTCTCATTAAATCAATTTCCTCTCTACTCAAGGCGTGTCTCTGCTCTTTAGGGTATTCTTTTGTAGGTTGGAAACCGGACTGTCTCTCTAAACGTTTAAGCATCTCTTGATTTGGGCACTTCATCAGCTCAGGCATGCTTCTTTGGTCTCCCGATTCAAACCAAAAATGTCTGTAGGTCCCGACAATTTGACTGCATATATATATTGTTGGAATAACTTTGAATTCCTTAAAAACTGGCAGCAAGTCGAAGTTGCCCTTATGGCCATCATCAATCGTTATAACGAGAGATTTTGGAGGAATATCCGACCAGTCCTTCCTGCGGATCGCCTTGACTGCCCTGTTAAGAGATATGAAGTTGTACCTTCTTGAAAGGTATTCTATGTGCCTTTTAAATATTTTGGGCTCAGGATTATGATAAAAAACTATCGTTACTCTATTTTTGCAGAAAATCTCTCTTATTAAAAAGAATATCCCACTGAGTCTAAATAAAATTGCTAAGATCTCTCTTATTATATTTTTAAAAGTTTTTTCCACCAGGTTCTCGCATAATTTCGTTAATTTGAATTAATTTTAAAATTAAAGCGCGGCAATAATACTTATACTAGGTCTCAAATAACCCCAATTGCAACATTACAATGGACCTAATAATATTCTTTTTGTCAAAATGTTTAAACTTTCTTCCAATTACTAAAGATAACAAAAAAGCAAAACAAGTTAAAAAGAGTCTAAATATTCCACCCGCAACAAAAATTATCCTTACAAGACAATATTCAAACTTTGTTTTATATCTTTTTACAAACAATATATGAGAATAATATACTTCCCTCGTATTATAAATATAGTGTTCCATGTCAGTAATAGCATTTCTTGACACTCCAGAAAAATGTGTTATTGAGGCATCTGCTAAGTATAATATCTTTTTGCCAACTTTTTTTACTTTGTAGCACAGATCAATGTCTTCAAAAAACATATTTTTTTCAAAAAGCCCAACCTTTAAAAATAAGTCCCTTTTAATTAACATACAAGCTCCATTAACACAGGGAATTTCGCGAGTCTCTTGATGATCCCAACTTCCCATTAATTCTCCTCCAAATAACCGATTATTAGGAAATAATTTTTTCAGAAAGAAAATATTAAAGAAAATGTAATACCATGTCTTAAAATTTCGTGCACAATTATATTCGATCTTTTTATTTGGCAATAAAATTTTTGGCCCTATAATACCAATAGAATCATCTTTCGAAATTCTGTTATAAAGTTTGTTAATTGCATTTTCATGTACTTCTGTATCAGGATTTATAAACAATAGAAGTTTTCCATTGCTTAGCTTCACTGCTTCGTTATTTGCTAGCGGGAATCCTACGTTTACTTTGTTTTCTATTAAAATAACAGTTGGAAATTTGTCTTTAACCATCTTAACGCTGCCATCTGAGCTCGCATTATCTACTACAATAATTTCGAAATCGATCTTTTTGACTGTCTTATAAATTGAATTCAAACATCTAGTCAAAAGATTTTTAACATTCCAATTTACAATTACTATAGATAGTTCGGAATTGTTATTTTTATTTCTAAGCATAACTTCTTTCATAATCAGATAATAATTTTTTATAAAGCAAGGTTAACTCATTCGATATTGTATCCCAAGAATACTCTTGTTCAACAAATCTACGGGCCTTTTTACCAAGTTGATATCTTTTTTCTTTGTCTTTTAGTAAGTCAATAAGCACCTCGGCAAAGAACAATTAACCTCTGCTATACTGGCTATCCCTATACCATTGTTCGCGTATTTATTTGTATATAGCCTTTTCTGATTAATGCTAGATGCTTTTTAAATGCCTTTCGATGATAATATTGATATGCCTGCCTATAATAAAAACGAAATAGGTTATTCTTTTTTCTTTTTAAAATATTACCCACAAAAATTACTAATTTTACAGTAAATTTAGATACAATAACTATTCTCAAAAAATATTTAATCATGAGTAAAGGCTCTTTCCAGGATAAAAAACCACAGTCATTACCCCTCCCTATTTTTAATAAATCTTTCTTAAAATCTGGCGTCTTGGAATACCATATCGCTAATGATTTACCATACTCTTCCGCATAACAAAGATGCTGTTGAAGACTAACTGGATGTAAATGAAATCCCATTGCTTTATTATTATAAAATAACTTTAAGCCCCTCTTCCCAAGTCTATAACCTAACTCTATATCTTCCCTTGTACGCATCTCTTCATCAAAAATGCCATTCTCTAATAGAAATTGTCTTTTAAGCGAAATATTGCCACTATAGAAATCTGCCCAGCAAAGTTCAATGTATTCTGCATTGGTTCCTTTTTGAGTTTCTTTTTCAATTTCACCAATTTCTACTATTCGAACGGAATTTATTTGCTTGGCTGAAGTTTTTGTACTTCCCCTAAGTGCAAAATTATACTGTGGATATTTCTCATGAAACTTCAAGTGCTCAGAGATAAGAGCTTCTGAAGGTATAATGTCAGAGTCTAGAAAAAAAATAATTTCTCCTTGTGCTTCCTTTATTCCTAAGTTTCTTGCTGCAGCAGCACCAGTATTTTGTTGGTACAAATAGCGGATATTTACAGAAGAGTTCTCTATGAATTCTTTTACAAGTTGCTTTGTATTATCAATGGAACCATCATCTACAACTATAACTTGTGCATCCTTTAATATTTTTTGCTGTGATAACAACTTCGACAACACTTCAGGTAAAGAATCAGCACGATTATAAGCGGGAATAATGACGCTCATTCTTTTCTTTGTATAATTTTTCTTCATCTGCACTCTTAGTAATAATGACTTTTGGGAGCCTTTCAAGGCTTCTTAACTAATTCATATTTCACTCAGTCTGTATGTGATGCATGATAGCCATGACTGCGTAACATCTCTCGGAGATATACACCACCTTGTTCGGCTAAACCCTCACCGCCTATCTTCTAAGGACAGGTTAGATTCGGGCTCTGTGAGCTACCAACTTTCGTGATGACGCTTAGCTTAGTTGCAGACGTGATACCCTCAACGACCCTCGAAGACTCTCATCAATTCCTCAGCCCTTTTGCGCTGCCTCTCTCGTAACGGCCTAATACATTCGTATAGCCTGTTAGATACCGATGTACGGATAGAATTCCACTCACAAACGACACCCCAGACTTCCTCCGCTTTAAACTTGTCTGTTCGTATTGTATTATGTTCCTGCCCTATAGACATCATATAGTCTCTGCACTTCGGGCGATATTCCAACATTATAGACGGCACACTGACGCACGTTGCCAGGATTACCGAGTGCAGTTTCATGCCAACAAATGTGCTCAATGGCTTAACTAATTGTAAATACTTATCATAGTCACTATATATTCGATATATATATTGTTCTGTACCACTCAGTCTCGCCGCCTTCTCTGTTATTCGCAAGTCTTCGGGCCATACTACAAACCATTTTACTGTCCAGCGTTCTCTCCGCGCTATCACCGCTAGTTTCGCAAATTCGCTACAAATCGATTCCTCCGAACCCCATACTTTTTCATATGATTGCCCTACATTAAGGCCGATAGATTTTGGAAGGTACGATCCGTTACCCATATTTATGTCATTGGCATACGCTAGGACCGGGTCACCAATAACCTCGACGCCACTAATGCCGAGTTCGGTCAATGAATGCGCAGATAGTGGACCCCTGACGCCGACATATTCGCATCTGTCCAAGATTGGTTTCCATTCTTGTAGAGTTTCTCTCCATCCAGGCACTCGAGACCAAAAGTAGGACTGTGCAACACCTGTCCCAAAAACGAAGAACCTTGGGAATAGCTCGACATATTGGCGGGCTTCGCTCAGACTAAGCCTGTTAATTAGCGTACCTCCCGCCAACATAGCAAGACCCGATATTCCCAGCAACTTGCTCGGTATCGATACTGCTCGCCCTCCGGGATAATGAACAAAATTGCATCTATTGAATAGTCGTCTGGAGGCGTTGAACAAGGTGCGATCACCGAGGTTGCAACCTCCAGGGTCCCCGCTTACATATATTATCCTCGGGTGTTCGTTACACAAAACATCCCACAGGTACTTCGCACTCCTATAGATCGCCGTATTCTTCACTTGCTTGCATATTCCAAATATTCTTGCATCCATCTGTCTTGCGCTCATTTCTTTTCTTGATAACATTCCTAATTATATCTACGATGTCTTTGGTATTTGAAACAAATACTACAACGGCGACTTACATCAAACTAACAGTTCTCCCTAATACTGCCAACTACGAAGTCTGAAGCTCTTAGCCTCCCCTCTTTTTCTCTATGTGAGACATGGCCAAAATTGCCTAATGAGACTTAATCTGGAACAGCTATAGCCAAGCATTCACCGAGAGCAAGGTCGAACTCTCTGTGTCTATTGAGTCCCGTAATCAGTGAACGGATGGGACAGCTTGCTGCACAAATGCCGCATCCTGTACACAGATTCTGTTTTACAACACTGGAAATGACCTCAACTGTTTGAGTACCATTTGGCGTGTCCAAAACAGCATTTCTCCCTTTTGTCATGCCTGATTTGCACTTTCTTGAATATCTTTTTGTCCTGTAATTATGTTTACGAGTACGTAGCCTAATAAAAATATTCCCGCATAAGATAGCGAATAGGCAGCCAGTGAAATATATCCATTGCCAATAAATTTAATGCTGGGTGCGTATCGTCCAACCATAAAGACTCCCATTGCAAGGCCAAGTGCCGGCAGTAACTGACTCCAATAGCGCATCAATGATATTCCTATGATTCGAGACACGTAAATGGGCTGAACGAAAAGTTTAATCACGAGCATTGGAGCAGCAGTGCCTATTGCAACTCCGAGGATACCATAACGCGGGGCGAGGTAAATACTCAGTACAACATTAGCAATCCCCTCAACGACACAAGCACCAGCAAAGAGATGATGTTTTTTCAGTGCGTAGACGAGAGAAATGCCAGGAGTTTGAGCCAAGGCTATTGAGTAAGACACTGTCAAAACCAATAAGACTGGTACTGCTTCAAGAAATTCAGCTCCGACCCATAAAACGATGAACCGCCTACCAAGAATTATAATTAAAGTCCCTACACCGAAACTGAGGAATGCAGCTACCGATAAAGATTTAAGAAAAAGTTTCTGGAGTTGAGTTTTATCTCCCTCGCCATCAAGTGCGGAAAAGCGGGGAGTTAATACTGTGACTGTGCCGCTGCCAATAAACTGCATAAAAAAGCGTATTAAGAGGGCCGCTACTCCATATACGGCAATGGCAGGTATGTTAATCCACTTGCCTATTACGAAACTGTCAAGATTAAAACGCATGATACCGGCTATCGAAGCCACGCTTGTGGCCGCTCCAAAACCAAGGAGAGTACGTAAGATATTCCAGCGTGCGCTTCTAAGTTGAAGTTCGAAGTGGGAAAAAAGCAGCTTGCACAGAGCGAAATTCAGGATTATCATGAAAATCGTAGTGAGTAGATGTGAACAAGCAACCCCAACCAAACCAAAACCGCGAGACAAAAGTAAAACAATCAAGCTTGTTCGAATAAGAGTAATGAAAATGATAACAAGATTAGCCGCTACAAAACGTTCGTGAGCTTTGATAACCGCTCCAAACAGATTACCAAGGAAGCCCACACCAACAGCCAGCCCGAGCAACCAGACCGTCTGTCGAAACTTCACAATCTGATCGGTTGATACATTGAAGAAGCTCGACATAGGCCCTGCAAGTGCAAATGAGGCAACCACTACGATAAATCCAATAACACAAAACATTACCAGCGATGTGTTGATAGTACCATTGAGAGATTTGTAATCCTTTTGCCCAGCGTAACGAGCTACATATCGGGTAATTGCCGAAGTAACACCCAGATCTAATATACCATAATAACCAATAATTGAGCTGATCAATACCCAGATGCCATAGCCTGTTTTACCCAAATAGCCGATGATATACGGTGTCAAAAACAAACCGACAACGACAGTGATCGCTAAAGCCGTCCAATTACTCAAGGCGTTGGTCAATAATGACGGGCGTTTTTCCTGGTTTACCATTTTATTAAAACAAATACAAAGTTAATGCGTACTAATTTCTTAAATGGAATAGATTTTCGCTTTCCCCTGAGAGTTACTCAAAGTTAGACCCTGTTTTGCTACTATTGCAGCAAAAATCGCGATTGTTGATAAGTGGATAAGATGATTAACAACACCCATGCCAGTTATACTCTGCAGAAGGATATTTATCACTCCAATAGCCATGCTAAGATAAATGACCTTGTCCATTGGCAGAGAAATAGACCGGGCACATCTTAAAGCGCCTCTTAACAGTTCCCAGACGAACCATAAAAAGAAAAATAGTCCTGGTATGCCAATTTCTGCAGCGTAAAGAAGGAACAAGTTATGGACACATGAATCTGGAAGTACTGCAGATATGTGGTAACGTGTATTATCGTAATTCTGATGTACTAAAGTATAATTTTTTAATCCAACACCAGCTATGGGGTGCGCCTTAATCACATTAACTGCGACTTTCCACATTGGCATCCTTGCGGCGGAAGAACCTTCGTCAAAAGCAATTCTGCTTTTTAAGCTCTCTCCGCCAACCCACCAAAGAATACCTGAAGAAATACAAATCAAAAATACAATAGCGAGAAAAAACGGTGCTAATTTACGCATAGTTACAATACGGAAAATGATGATACCAGCAAAAAAAAGTCCTATTGAAAAAATCCACGCTGCAAGTCCTGCACGAGATAATGTCAAAATTAAGGCGACACTCCCGCATATCCAGATTGACAGAAAAAAGAGCTTGTTTCGTACTCTTGGAGCAAAGAAAATGTAAGCAAGGGCAATGGGAAGCATTAGTCCGCTAAACTTTGCAAAATTAGACGAGTTTCCTATTGTACCAGCCGGCCGCAGGCTCTCACTTATATATTCTTCGCTCATTGTGTCTCCAGGGAAACTAACAACCATTGAATCCGTTGCGTATTGGGCAAACATAAGAAGAGACTGAATAAAACAAGCTATAAGTAGGCAGTTCAGTATAAAGTAAATTTCCTTACGTCCTTTTATAAAGTGGAAAACTGCAAAAAAAGTTACGAATATCCGAAGCATCTGAACAACCCCAACAGCAGCAGCCGTCCGGTCAATTGCAGGTACGAGGGAAATAAAACCCATACAAATCCATAAGAGCAAAGGTATAATAAATTTGTTTTGATTTTGCCAAAACTTAACTCCAGAGTGATATCTATTCGATAAAAAGTTTATAGACCATACGATAATGAACATAAACAAGAGAATATCTGACAAATAAATCTGCAATAAAAAAGACACTGTTGTCTTGGTGCTTTCGAGATTGCTCGCCACCATTTTGCCCATCGATATTGGCAAAGCCAATAGAAAAGCAGCCATCAGTATCCTTTCTTTATTTCGGGCACCGGCAACAAAGAAGGTGAAAAGGGCTATCAAACCTGAAATTAGGAGCATTACCAATACAGGAGAAAGAGATTCTGTCACAAGAATAAAAGCCAAGATTGTGAGAATTCCAACTATACTCAACAACATAAACAGAAAAACAGGTCGCATATGCGTGCTATATTTTTCCAAGATATTTTGACCTTTGAATAGTTCCATTGAGGGCTTCTACTGTTGTGTTCCTGTTCTCAGCAAGGGAGTTAGATTTCAGCTTCTACGGAATAATAAGATGCGAAAGGCGCAACGATATTACTTAGCTGTTAACCGTTAGCATCCAGAGATCAGAAGTCAGGAGTCAGAGATCAGATGGTGTTGCTTTTCCGTTTTCCGGCAAGTCAGCTGCATTGTGCTCATCGAGTAATCGGCTGAACAGGGCTGTTCGCCTTCCAGCCGACTCTAACGAGCCGTTAACATTCACGTCAGCCTCAAGATTGCATCTTGACCCAGCCTTTATTCCAAGAATGGGAATTTTCATTTTTACCGTCTCAGGCGAGTCAGGTTCATTGCCATCTCTTTGCCAGGTTAGTATACGATGCGTCTTATCGCTCCTTATCAAAGGCAGCTTTATGCTCATAAAGTCTAACTGTTCAGCGGCTATGCAGACCGCCTGCCACCACTGCTCGAAGGTTTTTGCCCGGCGGAAATGAAGTTCGACCTGCTCAAAGCCCTTTATCTCCTCTTGTATCTGGTGGTTTACGGCATATTTCTGCCGCAGGCTGGCTATGGTCTCTCGCAGGCGAACCGAGCCGACAACGCGGAATACAAGTAACAGCAGCAGCAAAATGCAGGCAAAGACTACAATGGTATTAATATTGCGGGTGACCATCATAAACATGCCCAGCCCGGCTACAAGGAGCGTTACCGCATATATCACAATAACCACGTGACGCTGCTTAAGGCCGAGGTCGAGCAGTCTATGATGGAAATGGCTGCGGTCGGGAGCGAACATCGAACGCCTTTCGAGGAACCGCCGGAGCATAGAAAAGAGCGTATCGAAAATAGGTATCCCCAGAACCAGAACCGGCAGGGCAAGGCCAACAAGTGCGTGAGATTTGGTCGAGCACATCACACTGGCCGAAGCAATCGTAAAACCTAAGAATAAGCTGCCGCAGTCGCCCATAAAAATTTTTGCTGGATTAAAGTTAAAGAACAAAAAGCCGGTCAAACTACCCAGAAGAGCAAACATTAATACGGCCATTATCACCTGGCCCGCATAAATAGCTAATATAGCAAGAACTCCGCAGGCAACTGCAGAAATCCCGGCGGCAAGACCGTCCAGACCATCGCTGAGATTCACGGCGTTAGTGATGCCCACAATCCAAAGGACTGTCAGCGGCCAGGAGAACCAGCCAAAGTCAAGTGTGAGCCAGTCGGCAACAGCAATCGAGTTAACGCGGATACCAACGGCACAAACAGTGATAGCAGCAGCCAGTTGGGCAAGGAGCTTGACGCGCACTCTCAGACCCTTAATATCGTCAATCAAACCTATAAAGAACATAAATCCAGCAGCACAAAGCAGGACGGTCAGCCCAGGCAGAATGTTACGGAAGGCATCTCCAATGACATTCGGCAATAACAGCACCGGTACTACAAGACAAATCGTGGGTAGAAAGATAGCCACACCTCCGATACGAGGAATGGGCCGGCTGTGGACTGTACGCACGCCGGGCCTGTCAATCGCCTTAAGACGGCGACCTAGCCAAATTAGGGCCGGCGTGCTCAACGCCGCCAGTAAAGCGGAACCGAGATATACAAACAGATAGGTTTTCATAGAGATGAAATACTGTTAGTGATTATTTAATCTAAAGGGTCTGATGCAGGCGTTAACCTTGAAGGGTGGACGTAGATTCGAGAAGATCAGCATCGACTTCTACGATTGCTCCCTGGCCAAGAATGGTGACTTCAAGGACCATACGGGCCTTTTCATTTTTTCTTTCTATAATCACACCTTCGGTGCCCAGTAATGGACCGGAGGTAATTCTGCAGGGGGTGCCAACGGGAAGGTGAGGGTACACATCAAGAATAGCTCTGCTTAACAGTGCTTTTTCGATGGCTGAAAGCTGCAAAATCAAATCTGTCTGGTCAACCACTTCAATCGTCTGGCACAGACGATTCGTTGTTAAGGCCATATAGCGATCTGTTTCACTGCCACAGAAAAAGACATAAGAGGTAAACAGTGGAACCATCACCTGTCGCTTGCGTCCGCCGGAGAAGGTAATCTTCCGGCGCATTGGAAGAAAGTAGTTAATATCATATCCGCTCAGGTCCCAGGCAAAAACCTTTTCGAACCTTGCCTTTGTATGGGCCACCCACCAGGTACCTTCAAAGTCGACAATCGACTCGGAGCCGGCAGATAA
>JBHPEQ010000052.1:0-18195 GCA_042576845.1 Planctomycetota bacterium | reverse complement strand
CTGGAGTTAAAATCAACAGTGTCAATTTCAACTCTGTCCAACCTGCTGTCGTTCTGAAAATCCACAACATAATCAAATCCCTTTTTAACCGGATGTGATATTACATCCCCATCCTCGTTCTCTATGTGGTAGCTTTCCTGCACCGAATCAAAAACCACAGAGAATTTTTGCCCCCTGCTGATAGCCATACTCTTTGCATACTCCAGGTCGGCTGCTATCATACTGGCTGCCGAGCGAACCTGCATACTACCGGCTGAACTCATCATAGGAATCGCCATCATTGCCGCTATTGCGAGTATCACCACCACAACCAAAACCTCTATTAGAGTAAAACCACTCAATGAATCCTTTCGGGCAGGTCTCTTCTCCTGACTATAACAGTGAACAGATACAATCAAAGAACACCCCCAATTTACCTTTTCAACACCACTTTTATATTCAGTTTGAAACATTATAATTTCTTATCTCTATACTTTCTTTCGACACGTTTATAATGCCGCTTTACGAACCGTTTAAATACTGAAAAACAAATGCATCTTTCCGAAATGCTCACAGATAAAACAGACGGCATAACCGGCCTTATTTTCCTTATACTGAGTTAAATTTGCATACCTAATCAAAATGCTATAAGCGTCAAAATTCATACCGTCAGCTTATCAAGGTTGACACAACCCGTACAACTATCACCACAGAATAAATGAATGCGCAAAATTTGCTCAATAACACTAAAGGGACATGAAGTAAAAATGTTGTTTCTAACTACTTCAGAAATTTTTTTGAATTGCAAACAATGGCCGATAAGGACTCTTCATTTCGGACTTACTATGCAGTCCTATAACCAGCCATTATTGTCTTTCGATACTTCTGTAAAAAGCGTCTGCCGATGGAGACCAGTTCTCAGCCACCTCTTCTTCAGACCAAACCACAACTGCCGCCTTCGTTGGCGCCGCCGTCATGCTAATTGTACTGTTATCTTGTCCATCAAGTTTCCAGTGCGCTATAAGCCCTGCTCCGCCAGGCATTGTGTTAGGCTTGATCTGGCTGGCATCCAACGCATAATTATAGATACGCACATCATCAATCAGACCGTCCCAATACGCACCCTTGGTGCCACGACCAATCATCAACTTTTCAACACCACTGGTTGTCCCTGCCAACGGCCCCTGATCGTAAGTCAATACATTCGCTACACCGTCAATGTAAAGCTGTAGAGACGAACCGCTTTGCCAAACCAAAGCAAGATGCTGCCAATTTGTTGCTTGCACATTTGAGCTGCTTTCAATCTGCGTATAACCCGAACCTGTGCGAATCGATGCCTTAATCACCGACGAACCGCCACCGAATGCACCTCTGCTGTCATAGCGAATACCCAGCTCCTCATCAGAATTTTTTGGCTCACGTGTGAAAGCGATACCTTTGTCCTGGTTCGTAACATCCGACTTAAGCCAGAATGAAACCGTTACTGCTGAAAGTCCGTTTAAATAATCTTCTGCCAAACAGTCCTCTATAGTGTCATCAGAACCATCAAAGTTAATTGCGCCATCTATATATCCGCCCGTCGGCTGCCATGTAGGCCCATTGTTCAGTTTTAAAGCATTATTACCGCCGGCAGAATCAACCGCGATTTCAAAAACTCCCTCCTGCGTAAACAATGCTCCCACTATATTTATATCAGCTCCATCCGCACTTACACCGAACTGACCTTCAACAACTGCAAGGCCTTCAATGTCCAGCTCTGCGGCGCTGTCCACTATCACATCGCCCGTAACCAGAACAGCAGGCATATTTTTCGTTACCCTGATAACATTACCCGTACCGCTAATAACAAGATCACCTTCAACTATTACCATGCCGTCGATCTGAACATTGCCCGCCAGCTCGAGATCACCAACCCTCTGCAAAACCCGCTCCGGGCTGTAAGGGCCATACGACTCGTTGCTGAGACTTGAAGCCAATGTGGTAACAGGATAATTGCTCGTAAAATCAGCAACTGTAACTCTGGGCCAAACCAACGGCAACTCTACAACTGATTTTTTCCGCCCATTTATGCTGCCATCCAAACTATCGGTAAACACATCACCGTCGATAACACCCATATTTATTAACGTGCCATTACAATATACATCTCCCTTAATGGTAACATTGCTTGAAACTGTTATATTATTACCCGTCCATAATGCGATGCACGGGTCCAGTCGAAGCTCCGCCAGTAAACTGCTGCGTCCGACCTTCTCGGTACCCTTCTCTCTGAAAGCTTCGCAGGTTATCAGGTAATTACATTCTTCTCCTGCTTTTTTGAGAACATCAATGTTATAGTAGTCATCAGAACCTTCCACCAACTGCTGACGCTGGTCTCCTGCCCAGTATTCAGAATCAACATCCTGCGGATTCATAATAAGTCCTTTGGCGTGTTCCAAACCAGAGTCAGCAAGATAATCCAGCCGGGTTCGAAGCAGCATATTCTGACCACAGGCCAGCTCAACATCACTGCGTGAGACAATGCCCAGCGAGACAATCGTTATCGCAATTACAATAAAAAGGACGACAAGTAACGCTGCTGCTTTTCTGTTTGTCTTGTTTTTTCGTTTATTCATCTCTAATCATCATCGCTTACAAGAGCATCGCCCGTCTCATTTAGCATGTGTCCTGCCCAACTGCGGAGCGAAGCATTTATCTGGTAATTATGAGTAATATTATTTTCTTTTAAATCAAACGATATATTCACAAACCGGGTATACGGCGAAAGCTCATCAAGATGAAATTCAACATTTTCACATTCTAGTATCAAAGATGTATATGTTACGTTGTAATTGCCAATATCAAGCGATTTAATCGCATCGAGACTTATCAAAGACACATCTGAAGCAGGAAATTCACAAAACCGCAGAAAATCTTTGTTTGCTCCTCTCTCAATATAAATCAGCTCGTTGATATTTATGTTCTCATCATTATTGTCATCCGCACGCCAGATTATCAGACTATTACCTGTCATCCCGCATATCAGCTTACTATCTCTGATAAGCTGGGAAATCTTAAGAGCGGCATACCGCAATCGTGCCTGCTGCCGACCAGTATCCGTCATCATATCATTTGCATTGCCTAAGGCAAACGCAAGCGTAACAACCGCACTTAAAACTATGCTCGTAACAAGCATCGCCACCAGCAGTTCAGCTAACGTAAAACCGTTCTCTACTTTCGTATCTCGCATATCGTATCTCGAAACACTCACCCACTTATAAGTTTATTCATAATCGCAATTTCGCTACCTTTGTAATAGACACGAACCGTAACAAGAATGAACTTTGCTTGTTTTTCTTCACTTTCCTGCGACACACGAACATATTCACAGGTTACATTTCTGCTGAAGTTGGCGTAATTCGAATCAGTAAATACAGCCCCACTGACATCCTTCATCTGGCCCTGCATCTCATAGTAACCATCGTAGGCATCTATAATCTCATCAAAAGATGTAGTTGTAATTATTTCCACCAAATCCGAGGCAAGGATAGCTGACAGCGTTCTGTTTCTACCCTCTGCCTGAATGGCTGCGCTTGTAGCAAACGGCAAAAGCACAACAGAAGCAGCCATTCCCAAGATAACGACTGCCAGCATCGCTTCAGCCAAAGAAAACCCGCCTGGATTTTTAACAGAATGATGTAACATCTAATATTTCCTTTTGTCGAAAAGTTCTTTTAAAGTTGTGCAAATGTCGTACCGTTGTCGGCCTGAAATAATCCTGTCTTAGTATCAAGCCTCCAGCCGGCAATACCCGACCCGGCCGGCGTCCCGTTAAAACGAACTCGTTGAAAACCATTAAATGGATTAGTGGGAACCTTATCGATATAAGGACCTTTCTGAGAAACCTTAGTTGTCATAGCGGTTTCAAAATCAGCAAATGTATCATAGGGAGGAAGAGAATCGTTATGTTCAACCCGGTATAAATCAAGCTGGGTGCGCATCTGTTCAAGGCAATCAACGAGTCTGGATAATTTCACCTCTTCTCTCGCTCTAAGAAATCCAGGAGCATCGATTAAGGCAACCATAGCCAGCAATAAAATCACAATAAAAATCTCAAACAATGAAAAGCGTCTGGCCTCTATCATAACATTCCCCCCGACATCTCAAAAAAAGCTGACCAGCTCCGTTCTCTTGCGAAATCTGGTCAGCTTTAATCAACTTATCTTTGAACTATCAACAGATGCATTGTTCTCCAGGATTCGCTGGACCAATTGTTACAGGTCTATATGAGCTGTACCATCCGGAGATGAAAGGGTATCATCGGGACGAATCGCCCCTGTAGTAGTGTTAAAGAACCAACCTGTATCTCCAGCAATCCCAGAATCCGTTGCCCCTGAGGCAACAGTATTATCATCATTGAATGGATTCGTCGGGACACTCTGCATATACGGACCGTAAACACCATCCTGACCAGGTGCCTGCGAAGTCGCTGGAGTTCCATCAACCTCGGTATAAGTAGTCATGTCTGTCTCAAAATCAGTACTTCCTGTACCTGAACCGGGAAATTCATCATTATGTTGAATTTTGTACAGCTCAATCTGGGAGCGAAGCATTTGCAGGTCGCTGCGCATACTCGCTTCCTTTGCCTCAGTGCTGGCATCGGTAAACTGAGGTATTACAATCGCCGCCAGGATACCAAGGATGACTACAACAATCAGAATTTCTACCAATGTAAAACCTTTTCTTGCTTTCATTTTTTTTCCCCTAAAAATAAGATTTTGTTAATTTTCTTCACTCAAACTATCGTCCTTATGTAAAAACAACTTAACTGCTACTGTATTTTTCTCCTTTTAAGGATATCTCCTTATAAAATCCGCAAAAAATACTTGAAATACATCAGAAACCATAGCGGGCATTTCAAAGCCCTGTAAAATCTTAAGTCCGAAAAACATATAAGCTGTCATCATAGATTTCATTCTCCAAAAAAAATATAAAAAATAAATCCACCACTGCCAAATTTACGAGCCAAAGAACATAAGCAAAATGGATTTACGCAAAAGTTCTATCGGATTGTAACGATTGTAGGATTTGGACAGATAACATCCCGGAAACAGTGGTTCCTAATCCAGGCAGAGACTCAGGAATCTACTGTTTATCTGTCCTGCGTTACTTTAAGATATGCAGGGGAATTTGTGATGAAGATTTCTCTTTTAGTCTCGCCCCTGTGGACAAGTTCTATTCGAATGTAATCTGTGCCTTGTAAAGCTGATTCAATCTTATCGGCCCATTCAATCAGAACAACAGAGGCCGGACCGCAGTAATCATCAAAACCGAGCATCTCAAACTCGTTCAGGGAATCAAGACGATATGCATCTATATGGTAAATCTCAAATCGACCGGCGTATTCATTTACAATAACAAACGTAGGGCTGTTAACAACTCTGCCCGCATCTTCAGCACCAGCGCCAGCCGCTATCCCTTTAATCAGATATGTCTTGCCGCTGCCCAAAAGTCCGCTCAGCGCTACGACCTCGCCGCCTTTTAATTGCGAGCCGATTTTTCGACCAAGCTCTTGCGTCTCATCCTCAGAATTTGAAACGATTCGAAAATCCATATGAATAATAAATAATAAACGGAAAATAATAAATTAAAGCAGGTGGTCGTATCCGCTTGGTTGAAACTCGCAAATCCTACCGCAGGGCTGTCTCATCTGCATAATTCCTGTGTCAGTAACCTTACCTATCCTTGTTATTGCTGTCTGTTCTCTCCACTGCTCAAGTAATTTCCGGCATTGTTGGTTAGAAAGGGTAAAAAGCAGTTCAAAATCCTCACCATCGTTCAACGCAGAACTCAACGGGTCCTCTTTCTGTTGTGCCTGAGCTGAAATCGGAATACGATTAACATCAATAACGGCACCAACACCGCTCTGACGACATATACGATTCAAATCACTGCTGAGGCCGTCGCTTATATCAATCATCGAATTTATGCTGACCAAACTGGTAATCTGTATTGCTTCTTTAAGACGGGGTTCAACATCCAAATGTCTGCCTCGGTCCGCCCCACCCAACTGGCCTGTTACACAAATACAATCCCCTGGTTTGGCACCCGACCTCCTTATCGGCCTGGTAGCCGCCGGCCTGCTCAGCATCGCCACATTGATTACAAACGGACGGTCGCTTTTGAAGCTTGCAATATCACCGCCTATAAGTTCGCAGCCGAATCTCTCGCCTGCAGACACTATTCCGGTATGAAGCTGCTTCAATTCTTCTTTGCCGAAGCCGCCCGGCAGGACAACACTTACAACAACCGCGACAGGTATTGTCGCCATTGCCGCACAGTCGCTTACACTGACCGCCATTGCCTTATAGCCGACCTGCTCCAAAGTTGCTTTCTTAAGGTCAAAATGAACACCATCTGCCAGAATATCTGTTGTAATAAGAACCGACGAGCTGGGCCCCAGGCGAACCTCGGCCATATCATCCCCGATACCGATGGGAAAATCCGCTTCGGGTAATTCACTTCGGCGTGCAAACCATTCAACTATTGCATCCTCGGACATAGTTATCGCTGCAACAACTTCTTTTGCCAATATGCAATTTGCTTTTTCGCACATTTAGGAGAAGCCGAACCTTCGGTAACATAGCTTCCCGCAACTTTCACAGCACCCAGCCGTTCATAAACAGCACCGTCAACTGCAGCAGAGAACCTCTTAAGCTCATCCAGCGTAAGTTTAGCCAGCTTCTTTTTTGCCTTCTCACAGTAAACAACGAGCGAACCGACAATAGCGTGTGCTTCTCGGAAAGCAACACCCTTGCCAACCAGATACTCAGCCAGAGCTGTAGCATCCAGAAAACCTTCGTCAAGACCGGCTGCTATCTTCTTAGTATTAAACTTCGTATGTGATACGACCGCTGAGGCCGCATCCAATGATAGGCTCACAGTATCCGAGGCAGAAAATATATGGATTTTATCCTCCTGCAGGTCCCGATTATAGCCGGAAGGCATCGCCTTCATAATAGTCAGCATTGCCATTAATGAGCCGTAAACACCGGCAGTCTTCGAGCGAATTAACTCCAGAACATCCGGGTTACGCTTCTGCGGCATCATACTTGACGAAGTACAAAATGCGTCATCTATAATCAAAAAGCCGAATTCGCTGGTAGAAAAAATTATCCAGTCCTCCGCCAATTGCGATAAATGCGTTGCAATAAGCGAACAGTCGAAAATAAACTCGGCGCAAAAATCCCTGTCACTGACTGCATCGATACTGTTGAAACTTATGCCGCTAAAACCCAACTGCTCAGCAGTGTTTTTTCTGTCCAGCTGCATTGTCGAGCCGGCCACCGCACCACTGCCTAACGGGCAAATATTAACCAGCTTAAAACAATTCTGAAGCCGAACATAGTCACGCTCAAGCCGCTCGACGAAACTTAAAAGATATGATGCAATAGAGACCGGCTGAGCACGCTGAAGATGGGTAAAAGCAGGCATCACATTCTCGGTATACCTGCCGGCCGATTTTACAAGAGACTTCTGAAGATGCGTTATTTTGGCCTGCAGAGATTCTATCTGGTCCCGCATCCAAAGCCGAATGTCGGTTGCAACCTGGTCGTTTCGGCTTCTGCCGGTATGAAGCTTTTTGCCGGCTTCGCCGATTTTTTTCACCAAATCGCTCTCTATCACCATATGAATATCTTCAAGCTCTTTGTCAAACCTGAACTTGCCCGAATCTATTTTCTCAGCAATCTCAAGTAAGCCTTTTTTGATTGCCTTGAACTCAGCTTTAGTAATAAGTCTTTGATTCGCCAACATTTGCACATGAGCAATAGAGGCGACAATATCATATTTGTAAAGCCGCTTATCATAAGACAACGATTCTACAAACTCAGTGGTAAGCTCATCAGGCCCACCGCTCAATCGATGCTCCCAACTCTTTTTCTGTTTACCCATTTTACCCGCTCCAAAAAATATATACGTGCCGCAATGATACACCCCCTGCTATCGGATGTCAAGCACGACAAATTGCAACTTTATAATATCCAGCCGGCATTGAAAAAGTACTAAATAAAGATACAAAAAATTCAGCCAGATAATTCAAAAAATCAAAGGACAGAGTAATTTACAAATCCAGGACTTTAAGCTCCAAACATTACTAAAGGGACACTCCCGCCGGAAGGTTTGAAAATTCTATATTCGCTCAGTCGGTCTTTGCTTCTGTAGGATTTCTGCCTTCTTCTATGGCTGTTATTTTGTTTACTCTCCTCTCGTGCCTGCCGCCGCTGAATTCGGTATCAAGCCAGACGTTCACCATCTTACGCAGCAAAACCTCCCCCATCTGGTCACCTGATACGCAGAGCACATTTGCATCATTATGGTCACGTGATATCCTTGCCGTTAACTCATCATGACACAAGGCCGCCCTGATTCCCTTTATCTTATTGGCTGCTATACACATCCCAAGACCAGTTGAACAAGCTAAAATAGCTCTGTCAGCTTCTTGTCGAGCAACTACCATTGCCGCCTGATAAGCCAAATCAGGGTAATCAACAGGATGCGAATTAGCGGTGCCTACATCGATAATCTCATGTCCCAGTTGACCTATGAGCAACTTAAGCTGTTCTTTAAGCTCAAAACCGCGATGGTCACTTCCAACTGCTATCTTCATATCTTAATCTCACCAATTCTTTTTAGCACAGCTTCTTCTATTAACTCGGCGCATTTATCGTAAACTTCCTGCGACTGTCCTATCGGGTCAGGTATATTTCTACTTTCCGCCAACAGCATACACCTGTTCGCAGCTTCGGGTTCCAGAGCGGTAATTCGTTCACCGTGTTCACGACCCATTGCGAATATCACATCACTATCAGCAGCAATTTCCCTGGTTATTACCCTGCTTCTATGAGCAGAGATGTCAATACCCTTAGCTCTACAGGCAACTACAGATTCCGCACTCGCCGGTGAGCCTGCTATATTCAAAATACCTGCTGATGATACTTTATAACCCTTTTTTGCCAGTTCGTCAACCGCACAACCTAATTTTTCTGCTAAGTATTTGCGAAACATCCCCTCAGCCATCGGGCTTCTGCAGGTATTACCCGTGCATACAAGCAGAAATTTAACTTCCAAGAATGCCTTCACATCTTGCGAGGAATACACTCCCTCCCGCAGAATCTGAACATCACTTCCTTTTACTTTTACAACCGTGCTGTTTTTCCTGTATTTGCTGACTCCACCATCCAGGACCATTTCAATTCGTCCCGAAAAGCAAGCAAGAACCCCTTCTGCATCCACAGCCGGGCTACTTTCCGTTATATTTGCGCTAGGCGCAACCACGGAATTTTTCACCTCTGACAGCAATAACGAAGCTATACGGTTATCAGGGCAGCGAATGCCTATAGTGTTGTCTTTATACAGGTTATGGAAAACCTCTTCTTCCAATTCGGCTCGTTGTTTGTCAATCTCCGCCTGGCTTAACTCAAAGACTATCGTAACAGGCCCAGGCCAGCTTTTCCTTATAAGCTTCTGAGCTTTTAGCCCAGGCGAAGGCACATATTTGCACACCTGCGTCTTTTGACCTATATGCAGCGTATAATACTTGCCGGGACCTCTTGCCTTGAGATTATCCAGCTTCCTCAACGACTCATTATTAACGCGGCAGGCAATTCCGTAAACCGTCTCTGTCGGAAAGGCCACCAGCCCACCGGTGTCGATGAGACGGGCAGCTTCCTGTATTTTCCGGGCATCAGGATTTTTAGAATCAATATGTATAACTCTTGTCTCCATACAACTTTTAATACATTAAAAAGGACAAAACAGCAAGTTATTTAACGTCTGAAGTCTTATTATTTCGGAAGCAGGTATATTCCTCGTCGGTGCAATGTCCCGGCAAGAAAGAACTAAACTATCGATAAATCACAACTGCGAGACTTCAAATATACCCGTAATTCGGGCAAAGGATATAAATCATCATAGCCACTTGTCTTTTCTGATTACAAAGACCGATAAAACAACTAAATTTACAACCTTATCCCAGCAGCAAATTTTTTTTTTGAAATTTTATATTTACCACCTAAATATCCTAATCTATCTATGTTAACATTGCCGATAACTTCTTGTAACAGACTGTTTGTACGATTATTTAATGGAGATATTACTATGGAGACGTTAGTCGAACAGCGTAATGAAACACGAACCGACCTTTCCTGGCCCGTTAGTATCTGGCTGCCTGAGGTAGGTAGGTTTTTCAATGGACGAACTTTTAACATCAGCAAGACAGGCGTTTTTTTAACCGTTCCTATGACCACACCGGTTAGAGAAGGTCACACGGTTGAAATTAATTTCCCCCGAACACAGACTTTGGCTCAACAGAAAGGACAGTTTGCCCGTATCAAAAGCGGTAATGTAGTAAGAGTCGAACGTCGTAATATGCTAAGGGGCGCCAACATAGGAATTGCAGTTCAATTCACATAATCTAATCCAATGATTAACCGCATAGCTGGTTTCATCAAATATTGGACGAAGAATCCCGAATAATTACTATTGGTATGGAAACTGCATAATCAAACTTTCACAGAAGAGCGACTGCTTTTGCTCGAACGCTTTCCTGTCGTTGACTTTATCTTACTTTTTCCGGAGCAGTTTTTCCCGCTGGAATTGCCGGCAGCATTTTTTCCAATCGACCGCAGTTTTTTGTAGCGGCTCTCAAGCAATTCACCAATCTCCATCCGCTTCAACTGACGCAATATCCTGACAATAAACTTTTCTACGTTATAAACCGTATCGTGGATATTTCGGTGTGCACCGCCCAACGGCTCGGGAATTACTTCATCAATCAGCCCCAGTTTATATAAATCTTTACTCGTTAATTTAAGTGCCTTTGCTGCTGTCGATGCCTTTGAGCCGTCGTTCCATAAAATCGCAGCACATCCTTCAGGTGAAATAACTGAATAATAAGCGAATTCAAGCATGGCCATTCTGTCCCCTACCCCTATTCCTAAAGCACCGCCTGAACCCCCTTCCCCAATAACAACGCTAACTATAGGCACGGGCAGTCGTGACATCTCGATAAGGTTCAATGCTATCGCCTGGGCCTGGCCGCGCTCCTCCGCCCCTACACCAGGATAAGCACCGGGCGTATCAATAAGAGTAACGATGGGAATATTAAACTTAGCCGACAGCTTCATCTTCGCTATCGCTTTGCGATAACCTTCGGGATTAGGACAGCCAAAATTAGACTCGATTTTTTCCTTTATCTTTCTGCCTTTGCTTTGACCCACAACTAATACTTTCTCCCTGCCGATATGCCCAAATCCCGCAACAATCGCCCGGTCGTCACCAAAGCATCTGTCCCCGTGCAGTTCGCGAAAATCTTTAATCATCAGTTCAAGATAATCGCCAAGAAGAGGACGCTTGGGGTGACGCGCCACCTGAACAGTCTGCCAAGCCGACAGATTTGAATAGCTTTGTTTAAGCTCAGCGACCTGCTCTCGCTGCAAGCGGCGAATCTCAGCAGAATAATCTATGCCCTTGACGGAACTGAGTCGGCGCAGCTCATTCATCTGCCGGTCAATATCGGCTATTCTTTTTTCAAAATCCAGATAGTCGCCCTCTCCAATGTTATTGTCGTTACCTAATGTTTTTGCCATCAGTAACTCGCCTTAACTTAACACAATATAATTTCAACCTGTTCCAAAAAAAATATCTATAAAAAAATCTCACACCCACAAACAGCAGGAGGGAGCTTAGTTTCTCTTGCCAGAACCGCTGGCTCTTTTCCGGATTTTCAATAATAACATTTAGTTAACACATTTCAAAGAAAAAAATTGACATCGACGGTATCTTATTATACTTTTTATCAAAACCTATTGTTCTTATACTTTCTCATAACGCCTTTATTATGAAGGACTTAAAACAAATAACAGTGATAGGACTCGGCCTTTTGGGTGGTTCGATAACTTTAACCATTAAACGCTGCCTGCCTTCGGTAAAAGTGGTTGGCTACACCCATCGCCCCGCCACACGCAAAAAAGCAAGAAACTTAGCGGTGGCAGCTAAAATCTTCAACAAGCTGACCGATAGCGTATCGAACGCCGACCTTGTCATTCTGGCTACGCCGATATGCACATTCGAAAACATTTTCAGCAAAATCGCTGACTCCTTGCCTATCGGCTGTATCGTTACTGACGTCGGCTCAACAAAAGTGCTTGCTCACCGGTGGGCTCGCCGCTCTCTGCCCAAAACCGTCAACTATGTCGGCTCTCATCCTATCGCAGGTTCCGAACAGAGAGGTGTTGAATTTGCAAGAGATGATTTGTTCGAGAAAGCAACCTGTATTCTGACAACTACAAATAAAAGCGACCCAAAATCGGTTCGGACCCTTAAGAAATTCTGGTCGACTCTCGGCTGTAATGTAAAACTGATGACACCGGTCCGGCACGATAATGTCTTTGCAAATATAAGTCACCTGCCTCATATAGCAGCTGCATCACTTATAAACGCCAACGACAACCAAACGCTCAAGTTCGCCGGCACCGGCTTAATTGATACTTCAAGAATCGCTTCAAGCCCGCCAAATATCTGGACCGACATCTTCGCAACAAATGCCCAAAACTGTATAAAAGCCATAGACAAAATTATTGCTGAGCTGAAAAAGCTGAGAAAAGCTCTCAACGTCGAAGACAAAAAACAAATCGAGAAAATCCTCCGTAAAGCAAAACGCAAACGAACCGCATTGATGAACTACAAAATGAAAAAGAAGGAATTGATATCGTGACACAATGGCGCTTCGAGATTTACAACCGCACAGGTTTTCCCGACGTCCACGGAAACAGCGTATTGGAAGAAATCAAAGAGCTGGGGATAAGCTCGGTCCAGGCGATACAGTCCGGCAGAGTTTTTCTGATTGAAGCCGAGTTTGACAATGATTTTGCCAAACGCTTAGGCGAAAAGCTGCTGAGCGACCCGGTCTGCGAAGAGTATTTCATCGGCAGGAGCGGCCCGCCGGCAGGCCTTGCAAAGGCAACGCTGATTGAGGTCCATCTTAAAAGCGGCGTTACAGACCCCGTTGCCGAATCTGTAACGAACGCAATTGCAGATATGGGCCAGCAGGTAACCACCGTAAGAACCGCCCGCAAGTATGTCCTGCTCGGCGAAATCACACAAAGCCAGGTCGACTCTATCGCAAGGAAAATTCTTGCAAACGACTGCATCGAAGAAGTAATAATCGGAAATGAAGCAGAACCGCCCAGCCCCCATCTGGAACCATATAAACTCCAGCTTGTTCACTGGCCTATCCTGGAGCTCGACGACGAAGGACTGAAAAAACTCAGCAAAGAAAAAGACCTTTTCTTAAATCTGCGGGAAATGCAGACAATCCAGCAATATTATGCCGAGCTGGACAGAGAACCCACTAACGTGGAACTGGAAACAATCGCTCAGACCTGGAGTGAGCACTGTGTCCACAAAACCCTCAAAAGCTCCGTCGATATGACCATCAACAACGAACAAATCCGCTTTGAAAACCTGTTAAAAGATACGGTATTTAAAGCAACAAAACAGCTCGATAAAAAATGGTGTATATCAGTCTTCGCCGACAACGCCGGCATAATAGAGTTTGACGATGACTCTGCAATCTGCTTCAAGGTCGAGACACACAATCACCCTTCCGCCCTCGACCCTTACGGCGGAGCGGCAACAGGCATCGGAGGCGTAATCCGGGACCCAATGGGAACCGGGCTTGGCGCAAAACCTGTCGCAAACACCGATATATTCTGCTTTGCCGAACCCGACAAAAAGCTCGAAGAAATCCCAAAAGGAATTCTTCATCCCAAAAGAATTATGAAAGGTGTCGTCGCAGGCGTCAGGGACTACGGCAACAGAATGGGAATTCCAACAGTAAACGGCGCAATCTATTTTGACGATGGATACCTTGCCAATCCGCTTGTGTTCTGCGGCAACATCGGGCTGATGGACAAAAACAAATGCTTCAAGAATCCACAAACAGGAAATCTGATTATCGTCATCGGCGGCCGCACCGGAAGGGACGGCATACACGGCGCGACTTTCTCCTCAGGCCAGATGACATATGAGCACGAAACCATCTTCTCTCACGCAGTCCAAATTGGAAATGCAATCACAGAAAAGAAAATGCTCGACGTCCTGCTTGAAGCCAATTGGCAAAATCTCTACGAGGCAATAACAGACTGTGGAGCCGGCGGCCTTAGCAGCGCTGTCGGAGAAATGGGGGCCGAACTCGGCGCCGAAGTCAACCTTGAAAAGGTGCCGTTGAAATACGCCGGCCTTACCTATACTGAAATATGGATAAGTGAGGCACAAGAGAGAATGGTCGTCGCTGTAAAGCCCGAAAATCTAAAAGCCATAATTAAAATCTTCGAAGATGAGAACGTCGAAGCAACCGTTATAGGCAAATTCACAAACGATAAAAAGCTCACCCTGCGATACAACGGTCAACAAGTCGCACAGATAGATATGCAGTTTTTACATGAGGGTGTACCTAAATATTCCCGCAAAGCCGTCTGGAAAACACCCGACCTCACCGAGCTGAACATACCTGAAAAGGACAATTACAACGACGAACTTCTGCAAATCCTCTCTTCATATAACATCGCAAGCAAGGAATGGGTTATCCGCCAATACGACCACGAAGTCCAGGGCGGTTCGGTCGTCAAACCACTAACAGGAATAACCAACGACGGACCATCCGACGCAGCAGTCATAAGACCCAAACTCAACTCAGAAAAGGCCATTGCTGTTAGTTGCGGTATGAACCCGCTCTATGGTAACATCGACCGATACTGGATGGCATTGGCAGGTATCGATGAGGCAATCAGAAACTTAATCTGTGTCGGTGGCCGACCCGACAGAATAGCCCTGCTGGATAACTTCTGCTGGGGCGACTGCACAAAGCCGGAGACCCTCGGCACCCTCGTGCGAGCGGCACAGGCCTGTTATGACGGCGCCATCGCTTTTGAAGCACCGTTTATCTCCGGCAAAGATTCTCTTAATAATGAATTTGAGTGCGATGACGGAACAATTATCTCCATCCCTTCAACGCTTCTAATAAGTGCTATATCCATTGTTGAAGATGCCAGCAAATGCGTAACAATGGATGTCAAACGCCCTGCAAATCTGCTCTTTATCATCGGTGAAACCAAAAATGAGCTCGGCTGCTCACATTATTACAAAATCAAAGACCAGCTCGGCGCTAACGTCCCAAAAGTCGACCTCGAGTTAGCTCCTAAAATCGCACAAAAGATTTCCGAAGCGATAAACTCCAGGCTTGTAGTCGCCTGCCACGACTGCTCCGAAGGTGGATTGACAGTGGCTCTTGCAGAGATGGCTTTTGCAGGCGGGCTCGGAATCGAAGCTGACCTGAGGGGACTGCCGAAAAGTGATGACTGCACAAAGGCAGATTCTCAATTGTTCAGTGAATCAACTTCTCGTTATATTGTTGAGGTACCACCGGACAACTTCAGCGATTTCGCCAAGCTGATGCTGAATCTGCCATTCGGACAAATCGGAAAAGTAACCGCCGACAAAAAATTAACTATAAAAGACCAAAATGGTAAAGCTGTTATTGATGTCGACATAGACATGTTAAAACAGGCCTGGCAAAAAACTTTCAACTGGTAATAAAGAAAAATAAAACGATGGAAGTAAAAGCGATAGTTTTAAGAGCTGCGGGCATCAATTGTGATGTCGAAACCGAATACGCCCTCGAACTGACAGGTGCAGAAACTCAGCGTCTACACGTAAACCGGCTCATCGAAGACAAAACTTTGCTTGATAAATTCTACATACTCGTTTTCCCGGGCGGGTTCAGCTACGGCGATGATGTGGCCGCAGGCAAAATTCTTGCAAACCAGCTAATCCACCATCTATCCGATTCCGTACAGAAATTTATCGAAGACGGCAAGCTCGTCCTCGGAATCTGTAACGGCTTCCAAGTACTCACAAAAATGGGGGTACTTGGGGGCAATGACTCCGCAACACTGACACATCAAAAGGATGTTACCATAACTTACAACGACAGCGGAAAATTCGAAGACAGATGGGTATACCTTGCCCCTCAAACAGAAAAGTGCATCTTTATCAAACCCGACAGGCAAATCTATCTACCCATCGCCCACGGAGAAGGCAAAGTTGTTACCAAAGATGAACAAACGCTGAAACAGTTAATCGATGATGACCGCATCGCCTTCAAATATGTCGACGAAAACGGTGCCGAAGGCGATTATCCTGTTAATCCAAACGGCTCAATGGCCTCAATCGCAGGTCTGACTGACGCTACCGGCAGAGTCCTCGGCCTTATGCCTCACCCGGAAAGATACATCCACGCGACTCATCACCCCCACTGGCCACGCCTACACGAGAAAAAAGAGCCGGATGGAGTGACAATTTTCAAAAACGCTGTTGAATATATACAACAAAACTTCTAATCCAAATTCTTATCTTCACTTTGAACTTGAATTTAACATGCAACTGCCTGGAAAAATCTTTTCAAGGAGCAATCCACAAAGAAAATGAATGAAACAAGCTTACTTTTGAAAGCATACTACGAAGCTTTGTATGACCAACTGGAAGCTAAAAAAGAACTCTTGGCAACAAAGATTGAAAAGTTATTGCGGCAGGAATTTGAAAAGCTGCGATTAGACGATTTGAACACTGAAAAACACAACGCATATAAAGATGCGTGCCTGGCTTTTCTGGATGAACGAATAGAAACCTATAATCCAATCGGGATTCAATATACCTTCGACCGCATAAGAGCAAAGCAAGCCGTTGAACTGGAATTGCAACTTGACTGGTACAACAGCCGGGCGGAATTTGAGGAGCTTGTTGATACTGTCCGCAACAAGGCAGAAGCGAATATGACGGATGAAAGATTGCACGAACTGACCCACAAATTGATTAAGCAGATGGGAGCATTTCCAGATAAGACCATCATATCCGCTTACACAGCCGAACCTGCCTTGGGAAAGCTGCCGGATTATATAGTAGCCCGGGCAATTGAAGAAACCATAATGTGAACAGAAACATCATATCTACAGCTTACGGCAAAATTTATTCTACAGCACCAACTATTCCCCGTTTTTTTATTTGCCCCTTAAGCCCACCTTAGAAACATCAAAGGGTTTAAATCCTACATCGAAGGCGGGAGAATTGGATTTTACGGAATAGTCGTCGTTGTTTTTATCCACAAATAACGGGTCCTTAACAATCGAATGTTTATCAAAACCCTCTTTCTGCCAAGCCTCAAAATAAGCAACTTCCTTCATTCCCCATATCACAGGATTTGTCCATATACAGCCGCCTGGATTCCAGAAAATATTGTAGTCTGATTCCGCTGGAGCAGACCTTTCTCCATACACTTTAAAAAGGTCCGCACCCATACTTGAATAATAGAAGATATTTCTTATTAACCTTACGTTCTCGTGGTGACGGTCTTTCGGATTATTTGAATGCATCAGGGCTAATTCCGGATTAACAAATATGTTATTCTCAATCGTATTGTTTTTATTGCCGCACCAGATATAAAGTCCTTCGCTAGTTCTATACACAAGATTATTTTCAACTCTTGTATTTGCCGTATCACAACCAAGGGCGATACCCCAGCCGGGAGCACCCCGACCGTAAGAGTGAATGTCATAAATAACATTTCCCCTGATTAATATATTAGAGCCGTGTGCAAAAATACCTGCCCCATCATTCATTACTTCCATTACATTATGAATCTCATTGAATTCGATGATAAGCTCCTGCTCCCGATTGTTTTTCTGCATTCCCTTGTTATCCGTAGTACCGTTACATATATATACGCCGGACTGTGAGATGTTATGAATCAAATTATGGCTGATTAAATCTCCTCCATCATCGATATATATGCCGACACCGCTATGGAATACCTTACCGCAATGATGAATATGATTGGAGCAAATCTCATTGCGTTCTTTTCCGAAACTTCGGCTGATAATCCCCCCGCTGCCGGTATCATAAATCTCGTTGCCGATTATCTTATTGCCTTCTCCATTCACCTCTAATGCATACGTACCAACATTCCTAACAGTATTGTCTTTGAATGTACAGAAACGAGCAGCTTTAAAAGTGATAGCTGAAGGTGGATAAATATCCCCGACGTCGGGTAGTGTGGGAATACCTTCTTTGGGTAGCGTATAATCAGCATCTGAAAAGGTCAGCCCTACGAAATTAATATAC
>JBHPEQ010000051.1:0-18514 GCA_042576845.1 Planctomycetota bacterium | reverse complement strand
AACGTCTCGCTCCTTCCATCACCGTAAACATCGAGCATTTGGTAAAAACGGCTTTGAGTGCAGCAAGGTCGGTCTGGGCTGCTGGCAGATTGGCTCAGAGTGGGGTTTTATCCAGGATGAGGCGGCTATGCAGATACTAAATACCGCTTATGAAAACGGAGTAACTTTTTTCGATACGGCTGACGTTTACGGTGATGGAAGGAGCGAGACGTTCGTAGGGGAATTTATCAAAGACAAGAAGGATAAGGTTTTTGTTGCTACAAAGGTCGGACGTAGTGACAGCTTGTATCCTGACAAATACAGTGAGCGAGGTGTTAGAGAGTGTGTTGAGGCGTCGCTGAGGCGGCTGGGAGTGGATGCACTTGACCTTATTCAGCTTCACTGTGTCCCTGCGAGTGTAATGAAGCAGGCGGATATATTTGAGTGGCTGAGGAAGTTCAAAGAGGAAGGAAAAATTAAAAACTTCGGGGCAAGTGTGGAATCGATGGATGAGGCATTATTATGTTTAGGGCAGGAGGGATTATGTTCGCTTCAGATTATTTTTAATATATTTCGGCAAAAGCCGATTGAGAAAGTTCTTGGCGAAGCTCAAAAGGAAGACGTAGCTATTATCGTAAGGCTTCCTCTGGCTTCGGGGTTACTTGCCGGCAAATTTACAAAGGAGTCGAAGTTCGCTGAAGACGACCACAGGAACTTCAATCGTGACGGTCAGGAATTCAATGTGGGTGAGACTTTTGCGGGACTGCCTTTCGAAAAAGGAGTGGAATTAGCTGATGAGCTGAGAAGTTTTGTGCCTGAAGGTATGACGATGGCGGAGCTTGCACTGCGGTGGATTCTGGATTTTGATGCGGTGTCGGTGATTATACCCGGCGCAAGCCGACCACAGCAGGCAGCAGCGAACGCAAAGGTTTCCGAACTTAGTCCTTTAGATAAAGACCTGCACGAAAAACTTAGGGACTTTTACGAAGCAAAAGTAAAATCATACATACGTGGTAAATATTAAACTCTTCTCTTACCAGATTTGGAGGTATTAAATTATGTCGAATGGGAAACATCACAACAGTACAGTAAATTGGATTAAAGGTTTGGCAGCTATCTTTGTTGGTTTGCTTGTGGTTGGAGCCACAGTAACGGCTGATGAGTCGGCGGTTCGCAATGATTTATTGGAGAATGGGGTTTTTGTTCAGATACCCGGTCCCAATCCGATTTTGCTGCCCGGCTCAGACGGGGCGTGGGATTCACATATAATCGAGACGGCTGACGCTATCAAGGACCTTGGAACCTATTACCTGTTTTATCACGGGGTAGGCAACGATGAGCGTTACGATGGCAAAGGTTATCAGCTTGGTCTGGCGATGTCGCAGCACCCGCTGGGGCCTTTTAAAAAGTATGGCGATAAGCCGGTCCTTGAAGCTGGTCCGGAAGGAAGCTGGGACAGTGTCCATGCTGCTTGTGCAATGGTACTCAAAGAAGGACTCGACAGGTATTACATGTGGTATTCCGGTTACGGGGGTTCGGAATGGGATATTGGCCTGGCGACGGCGGATAACATGCTGGGGCCCTGGGAAAAACATGAGAGTAATCCAATTATGAAAGATTTCGGCTACGTTGGAGGCGTAGTCAAGGTCAAAGATAAATATTTCATGTATAACGAGCACCCGATCGGTTCAACCGGTGACGATTACGGCCCGATGTCCCTGGCGGTGGCGGAGAAGCCCGAAGGTCCCTGGACCGAATACGTTGGCAATCCCGTGATGCTGCAGGGTGAATGGGGTGAATGGGATGACGGCGGGATATCGGAAGCGGAAGTGATTTATCACAGCGGTGTTTTCCACCTGTTTTACGGAGGAAGTAAGCTTTTCAGCCCTCGTATCGCCACTCGTGAGTGCATCGGTTATGCGTACAGTTACGATGGTTATAATTTTACTAAATACGGTTTGAACCCAATAGTGACGAGGATGGCCAATCCGAACGCCGCATCATTTTCGGAAGTGCATGCCATATTCGAGTCGCCTTTTGTCTATCTGTATCACACGTTACGTTACAAACAGCAGTGGCGTTACGGTGATAAGGACCGCGTTCCGCCCGGAGCCGAGGACATTGGCGTTCAGGTGCTGGTCACTCAAAAACCTTTCCGCATTGATATGCCCGTGCTTACCCTGGACAGTTTGGCACCTGGCGAGAAAGTCACGTTAAACAATACGCCGCCGGTTAATTTAAGTCAAATAACCAGCCTGCTTTTGACTGCTCAGTGCCGGTATGCTGAAAAAGCGAAAAAAGCCCTTCGTGTCCATATTGTAGCCAGTACCGACGGGGTAACTTATGATACTGTAGATTTATTCACCCTCGATAACGAGCTTGTAAGTGGCGAGCTGGTACGTAAGAGCTTTGAACTGGAATCGAAAGCCAAATATATTAAAGTTCTGGTGGAAAATCTCGACAATAAAGAAACCTTAGAAGATGTGCAGATCATCTTAATCCTGGGCGGTTAATTTTTTAATCAATCTTTATGTCAGTGAAGTCATATGAAGCGGACAGAAAAATGTCTGGCTAAGGTAGAGCGGATGAATAAGGCATTGCGGTGCGAGGAGCCGGACCAAGTGCCCATCAGAGATGATTTCTGGGCGAAGTTCATAGAGAACTGGCGAAGGGTTTTCGGGCTTAGTGATGATGAAAAGATTTACAGGTATTATGATTTTGACTATATGGTGACTTTGCCGAATACCGACCCGCATATCAGGGATTTTGAAATAATAAAGAGCAACGAGGAAGAGACGATTTTGAAAACGGGCTTTGGAGCGACGATTCGTAAGAAGGCGGGCTATCAGATGCCTGAATGGCTGGAGTTTGAGACCGATACAATTGAGAAGATGAAGGCGTTTGAGTTCGATGACGCCTGGGACGAGAGGAGATATTTCAGCGGGGGGGCTGCACAGATAAGCGGTATCGAGGAAGGTTATAGTCCCCAGGTGCCGGCGTGGATTGACCAGCTCCGAGAGCTTTATCCGGAGTTTGCGGTTTACGGCAGTGTCTGCGAGGGATATGAGACGATGTGGCGTATCATCGGGCCAGAGAATGCGCTGCTTTGGATGGGGCTTTATCCGGAGCAGGTCGGCAGGTTTGCTGAGCGGATTAATGAGTTTTCTTTAGAGCTGTTAAAGGCGCAGATAAAAGCGGCAGACGGTATGTTAGACGGGATGATTATCTGGGGTGATGTAGCTCATACGCGAGGGATGTTGTTTTCACCTGATTACTGGCGGAAATATTTCAAGGGCGGACTTAAAGCAATGATAGAGGTTTGTCACAAGCATAATATACCTGCAATTTACCACAGTTGTGGTAACACAAGTGCAATTTTTGAAGATTTCATCGAGATTGGCGCGGACGGTTACAATCCGCTTGAGGCAAAGGCGGGTTTTGATGTTGTTGAGCTCAGGCGAAAGTATGGTCATAAAATAGCTTTTTGCGGTAATATGAACGTAATAGACTGGGCTGATGCGGAGCTTAGTGAGTTAAAAAGAATAGTTTTGAGAAAGCTTAACGCAGCCAAGGGAGGCGGCTTTATTTTTCAATCCGATAACGCCGTGCCTGATACCGTAACGCCTGAACGATACGAATATGTAATCAACCTTGTTCGTGAATACGGCAAGAGTCCGCTGAATCTCGGTGAATATGATATAGACGATTTGTAGTAACATAAACCGGTGGTAATGAAGCAGAATCAAAGAAGAGCAGTTTTATGATAACATTGGGATTTATACTGTTATTCATAGCAGGTATGTCTGACGGGTCGATGTATCTTCCAGCGAAGTACACCAGGAATTGGCGTTGGGAGCATTACTGGTCGGTATTTTCGCTGACTTTTTTTGTGATAAGCTGGGTTCTTACCTTTATTCTTGTGCCGGATATTTTCAGCATTTACTCAGGTATTGCTGCAAAGGATATAATCATATTAGCTGTTTTCGGGGCATTATGGGGAGTGGGAGCGATATTGTTCGGACTGTCATGTTACCTTGTGGGTATGGCCCTTACTTTTCCGATTGTCCTTGGAACGGTTGCCGTTGTGGGGTCGCTAATACCCCTTATGACTACCGAAGCCGACAGTTTGTTCACACCTAAGGGCGGGATAGTAATCATAGGGCTGCTCATTACTGTTGCCGGGATTGTTGTCTGCTCGCGTGCATATAAAATCAAAGAAGACATCGAGAGCCAAACCCAGGCCAAAAGGGCTACGTCAGTGGTTGGGGGTTTACTTGTGGCGGTGTTTGCGGGTGTGTTTTCTGCACTTCTGAACGTTGGCTTCTCGTTCGGTGATAATGTTACAGCCAGGGCAGTTGAATTCGGAGCATCGCAGAGTTTTGCCTCTACGGCTGTATGGGCTTTGTTTTTCAGTGTGGCTTTTGTGGTCAATCTTGCCTATTGTTTATTTTTGATGATAAAACACAATACGCTTCAGTCGTTTTTTGGTCCTGAGATTAAACGCAACTTGCTTCTGGGGATAGCGATGGGAGCGTTTTTTACATGTGCAATTTTTATTTACAGCGTTGGAGCAACATTTCTCGGCAGCTGGGGTGAGGTGCCGGGGTGGGTTGTGTTTATGAGCGTAGATATTATTACGGGCAATGTGTGGGGGCTTGTTACGGGTGAATGGGCCACTGCGCCCAGGAATGCCCATAAGCTGTTAAAACTGGGAACGGCTGTTATCATAATCGCTATTATAGTCGTAGCTTTGAGCCAGGCATTGAATTGATAACAATGGTATCACATTTTAGATTACGATTAAGTTGTTCAAGTTGAAAAAACTTACTTTTGTTTATCCTGTATAGCTTCCCATTTTTCTTATTTCATCTAAATTGCCCGAATGTGACATTTCTAACTCAATATTTTTTAAATTCCTGGAAGATTCTACACTTGAATATAGATAAGCATTAAAATTAATGATGAACAACCCTCATTATCAGGCAGAAAAATACAGATATGGCGTAGATGTGCATTTATGATAGTGATAATGGCCGGACGTGACTAACAGTATGAAAAATTCGGTTTTTTTATTGAAAAATTAACAACCATATTGTCAGCAGGCTGATAATAGTTTACAAAAGAAGTTTTCTGATAAGGAACAACAGATGGAACTGATAAAGAAAATCAAAGAAGCAGAAAAACAAGCACAGCAAATAATCGACAAAGCCAAATCTGAAGCAGCCGAGCAGATTGAGCAATTCAGACAAAGACAAGTGCAGGTTTTAGAAGAAGCCGAGGTTACAAGAAAAGAACAAACAAAAGCTGCCGTCGCCGAAGCGGAGACAAAAACCAAGGTTGAGCTTCAGGATATACAAAAACAGGCGGACAAAGACCGCAGGCAGCTTCACGATAAAGCAAAGGCCAAAATGGACAAAACAATAGATAAAGTAATGGACTACCTGAAAGGCTGAATATGGCCGTTGCTCAAATGGCAAAAATCCTCATTGTCAGTCACCGCTCAGAGGCATCCGAACTGCTCGAGGCGCTTCAGCAGGTCGGCATTTGCCATATTCTAAATGCTCAACAGGCAAGGGTCAGCCAGGATTCGCCGGAGCTTGTTAGCCAAATCGAGCAGCCGAAGGATATTGACCAGCTTCTCGGCCGGCTCGATAAAAGTATTGAGTTTCTCAAAAAGTTCGCAAAAAGCTCGAAGGGACTTGCGGCGGCTCTCGCTCCCAGAACTGTTATAGAAGAGAATACTTATAAGACGGTCGTTTCGGACGAGCAAATGCTTGAGATAATCGAACAGGCTGAGCAAATCAAGGCAGAGACAGAAGAGCTTGAAAACAAAGGCGAACACATCGCTGTTACCCTCGAGCACCTTGAGCCGTGGCGAAATCTGGAAACCCATGTTGAGGAAATCGGCCCGCTCGAAACCGCCACCTCGCTGGCGGGAATGATACCCACACAAAATATGGAGCAGGTTCTGCAGGACACCGCAGAACTCGGCTCAGCCATCCAGCCCGTTGCAAGCACCGGCAACAGGGACGCATGCATAATTGTGGTAGTGAACGAAAACCTGGCGGAGGTACAAAAACTGCTTCGGCAGGCGGATTTCGAGCAGGTAACCTTCGAAGGTATGACGGGAAATGTTAGGGAGTTAATAAAAAGTAATTCCGAAGAATTAGAGCAGCTACAACAACAGCTTATTAAACAACACCAAGAAGCTGTGCGGCTGGCTGAAAACCTTCTGAAGCTTCAGATTCTCTTTGACCATTATACAAATTTGTTGAGCAGGGAAAAAACCCGAGCCGATGCACCGGCAACGGAGCAGACGGTTGTTTTGGAAGGATGGGTCAAAAAAAACAATTTCTCCCGCCTTGAGAAAGTAGTTTCAAAGTTTGAAGCATCGAGTCTGCATAGACTGGAACCGGCAGAGGATGAAGATGTTCCCGTTGAGATAGAAAACAAAAACATTATCAGGCCATTCGAAGTGATAACTCGTCTTTACGGTATGCCCCGGTACTTCGAGGTCGACCCAACGGTCTTTTTAGCCCCCTTTTTTGCGATTTTCTTTGGTCTATGTCTTACAGATGCTGGCTATGGATTGATTATCTTAGCAATTTCAGTTTACTTCATAAAAAAAATGCAGGGCGACAAGAAGCTGATGTATATGCTCGCAATTTGCTCGGTGGCAACAATAGTTGCGGGAGCTTTGATGGGCGGCTGGTTCGGCGATGCCATCCAAAAGTTTATACCTGCATTAGCCCCCGCCCGAGAAAAGATGATGTGGTTTGATCCCATGAAATACCCATTGAGGTTCTTTGCGCTTTCACTTATCCTCGGATACATTCAGATTATGGCCGGTTTATTAATTGCGTTCATTTATGATTTAAAACGAAAACTTTATATAGCTGCCCTCTGCGACAAGCTTACCTGGCTGATAATGTTAAATTCCATCTTTGCGTTTGCTTTGGCTAAAACCGGTGAATTGCCCATCGAATTAAGCTCTTTATTTGGATATACAGCGATGCTTTCTGCTGCTGTCATCTTTTTATTCAGTCATCGTGAAGGCAACTGGGGAACGAGACTGGGAATGGGTTTTTATAATTTATTCAGCGCCTTATTTTATATAGGCGATGTTCTAAGTTATCTGAGACTAATGGCGCTGGGTTTAGTGACCGCAGGACTTGCTATGGCAGTAAATCAAATTGCCGAACTCGCTTATGAACTACCCTTTGTGGGCTTGATATTATCGATATTAATTCTCGTCGGCGGACACCTATTTAATCTTGGTATAAACGCTTTAGGAGCATTTGTACACACATTGAGATTGCAATACGCTGAGTTCTTCCCAAAGTTTTTCTCCGGCGGTGGTTTGCCATTCGAACCACTTGGAAAGAGCTATAAACATATTTATATCAAAAGAACATAAAACTATTCGTTCTAAAAGTAGAAAGGCAGGTTAGAGATGGATTACGGAATGGCAATAGCTTTAAGTGGGGCCGGAGTGGCGGCTTTTATAGCTGGTATCGGCTCCTCAATCGGTATCGGTATCGCGGCAAGAAGTGCGACAGGAGTGCTGAGTGAAAAGCCTGAGAGATATGGCCAGATGTTTATTATGGTCGTGCTGCCGGGCACACAGGGACTGTATGGCTTCTTAGGTGCTTTTTTGGCGATGCTGAAAATGAATTTCTTCAGTGCCGGAACAATGACAATAAGCCCTCAACTCGGATGGCAAATATTTGCTGCTTGCTTACCAGTTGCCATAGCAAGCCTTGTAAGCGGAATACATCAGGGTAAAGTCTGTTCCGGCGGGATTCTTATGACTGCTAAAAGACCCGAAATGGCGTTCAAAGCTGGTGTCATCTATGCTGTTTTAGTCGAGCTTTATGCTATGCTTGGTTTAGTCGTTACTATATTTATTCTTTTTCTTGGAATTAACTGGCCGGAAGTTGTCGCTGCGGCTGTTTAAGATTAAGTTACCAGCCTTTTTAAAAAATGGAAATAAATTATGGAAGCAGAACAAGTAGTTAAAAAGATACTGTCTGAAGCTCAACAACAGGCTGAAGAGATAAAACAACAGGCAAAAGAAACTCTGGAAGCGGAACAAAAGCAGCTTACAAAACAACTGCAGGAATATAACGAACAAACACAAGAGCTGGCAGCAAAAGCTGCAAAGGATACCAGAGAGCACCTTCTTTCGGCCGCCAGGATGGAGACTTCAAAACAACTCCTCGCTGAGAAGAGAAAAATCCTCAATCAGGTTTTCAACGATGCCAAAAAACAGTTCAAAGAATTGCCTGAGGCCGAGTACAGCAAGGTAATGAAAAAGCTAATGCTTGAGAGTGTCGAGACCGGCGACGAAGAGGTTATCGTCGATAAAAATGAATCACGGCTCAACCACAAATTCATCAAGGAAATAAATCGAGAACTCGGTACCGGTTATAAAGGAAATCTAAAACTTTCCGAACAAAGACAGGACATTGGTGCCGGGTTTATCTTAAAGAGGGGACAAATAAAAAACAACGTCTCGTTAGGCGTCCTTGTGGAGCAGGCAAAAGATGAGCTCGAAATCGAGCTGGCAAAAATATTATTTTCAGATTAAACGATTATGTCACAGGCAGTATTACAAAGCGTTCCGGACTTTTACGGGTTTCCGGCGATAGGCGGTGACGACTTCAGGTATGCCTACGCCACGGGCAAGGTGCGTGCTCTGCGGGTGCAAATGCTGACTAAAACCGCTTTGCAGGAGCTGGCCAATGCAGGAAGTTACGAACAGGCGCTCGAGACGCTGAGCACAACCGAATACGCTGTCTCCCAGGGGTCAAGAAACCTCTCTGAGGTTGAAAATATCCTGCTGGCACGACGGACGGAGGTGCGAGAGCTTTTTGAAAAGTTGATGATTGATAAACGAATCGTTGAACTTTTCAAAGCGAGAGATGATTTTGCAAATATGCGCCTGCTTCTGAGAAGAACATTAACCGAAAAACCCATCGGCTCAGGTTACAGCGGTGAGGGAAATGTATCGCCTGATTTGTTTGAAGGAATTTTTGAACTTGAGAAATACGAACTGCTGCCGGATTATTTACAAACCGCTGTCGAACGAGCCATTTTAGCTTATTATCATTACAAGGATATTCGTCATATCGATTATGAAATCGACCGGCTCCAGGCACAATATAATCTTGAAACCGCAGAAAAGTTGAACAGCATCTTTCTGACAAATCTGTTTAAGCTGCAGATTGATATGACCAACATGCGCACGATGCTTCGGCTGAAATTCACCGATTCAGAGAAACAAGACGTCTTCCTTTCGGGAGGTTTTATCGCAAACGAACGATTGAAACAGGGCCTGAGCATAGATTACGACGCAATGGGACAACTGTTTTTCGTAACACCCTACTACAAAATCGTTTCGACGGCTTGCGACTACTTAGCGTCGCAGGGCTCCTTTTTAAAAGCCGAACAGGAGTGTGAAAATTACATAGATGAATTCCTGCAGTCGACTCTGATAATCACTGCAGGCCATCAGCCGTTGATTGCTTATCTTTTAGAAAAGGAAAAGGAAATAAGAACCATAAGATTGATATTAACAGCCAGAAAAAATTCGCTCGATACAAAACTCATATTAGACCGAATAAGCGTATAAAAAACTAAAAGAAACGAGATACGAAACGATGGAAGGTAAAGTTGCAGTTTTAGGTGATGCGGATTTTGTAATGCCGTTCTCGGCTTTGGGAGTGGACACGTTCCCTGTAGAACAACGGTCTGAAGACATCGAAGCCAGTGCCAGGAAAATCACCGACGAAAAATATACTCTCGTGGTTGTCGCTGAAAATATCGCACCCGCTGCGAATAAAGTCTTCGAAGCCGTGCAGGACAGCCCCACGCCCTGTATAGTGGTCGTGCCTTTTACCACCGAACCGGAGGGCTTTGCTACAAACGAATTAGGTAAAGTAATAAAGATGGCTACAGGTATTAATATTTTCCAAAATAATTAAAAGGACTTAGTGATGAATGAAACAAGAGAGGGAAAAGTAGTCAAGGTCGCAGGGCCGGTCGTAACGGCTGAAGGTATGACCGGTGCAAGAATGTATGATGTTGTCCGCGTAAGCGAAATGAACCTCATAGGAGAAATCGTTGAGCTGCACGGAGACCTGGCCTCAATTCAGGTCTATGAGGAAACCGGCGGTGTCGGGCCGGGTGAAAAGGTTGTCGACACAGAGGCGCCGCTCAGCGTCGAACTCGGGCCGGGACTTATCGAGAGTATCTATGACGGAATACAAAGGCCCCTCAACGAGCTTTACGAAATCGAAGGCGAGTATATGTCACGGGGAAGCTCTATGCCGGGCTTGAACAGAGAAAAGAAATGGCATTTCAAACCCACGGTCAAAAACGGAGAACAGGCCCAATCCGGTGACATCATAGGTGAAGTTGATGAAACGACTCTTGTCGTTCATAAGATTATGGTTCCGTCGGGCCTAAGTGGAAAAATTCAGAACATAAAAGAAGGCAAATTCACCGTTGATGAAACCGTTGCCGTCCTCGCAGGTGATGACGGCAGTGAAACTGAGCTGAAGCTAATGCAGAAATGGCCGGTGCGAAATCCAAGATCAATCAGTAAACGTCTGGCTCCCAATAAACTGCTTTCAACAGGCCAGCGGGTCATCGACACATTCTTCCCGATTACAAAAGGCGGGACCGCCTGTGTGCCTGGGCCTTTCGGGACAGGTAAAACCGTCGTTCAGCACCAGCTCGCAAAATGGGTCGATGCGGAAATAGTCGTTTACGTCGGCTGTGGTGAACGGGGCAACGAGATGACGGATGTTTTAACTGAATTTCCCGAACTGATTGACCCGCACTCGGGCGAACCTTTGATGAAACGGTCGGTACTTATCGCAAATACCTCCAATATGCCCGTTGCCGCCCGTGAAGCATCGGTTTATACCGGCATCACCATAGCGGAGTATTTCCGGGATATGGGATATGCTGTTGCTCTTATGGCCGACAGCACAAGCAGGTGGGCGGAGGCGATGCGTGAAATATCAACCCGGCTGGAAGAGATGCCCGCCGAGGAAGGTTATCCAGCTTACCTCGGCGCCAGGATTGCAGCATTTTACGAAAGAGCGGGATTAGTAGAGTGCAGCGGCAAACCCAAACGAGAAGGCGGCCTATCCGTCATCGGCGCAGTAAGCCCGCCGGGCGGCGACCTCTCCGACTCGGTTGTACAGGCAACTCTCCATGTAGTAAAAGTTTTCTGGTCACTAAAGGCGGAACTCGCCTATCAAAGACATTTTCCGGCTATCGACTGGCTGACAAGCTATTCATTCTACAAACAATACCTAAAGGGAAGTTTTGATGACCCGGAAGCCGGCGAGCAGATGGAACGGTTGACCGTCGAGGCGATGAGTCTGCTCGAACAGGAATCGGAACTCCGCGAAATCGTCCGCCTCGTCGGTGCCGAAGCTCTGTCGCCGAAAGACCGGCTGGCGCTGGAAATCGCAAGGTCGGTTCGTGAGGATTTCCTGCATCAAAACGCCTTCCACAAGGTTGATACATTTACATCGCTGAACAAACAGCTCGAGATGTTGAAGACCGTCCTGCACCTCCAGAAACGTGCGACTGAGGCCATCAAAGCGGGCGTAGATACGGATAAAATTTTTAAGCTGTCTGTCAGAGAGACGATAGCCAGAGCAAAATATATACCGGAGGAAGAAATCAATAAGATAGCCGAAATCAGGGACACAATTGACGAGCAAATAAAAGAACTGCAAACAGCGCCGGTCTCGTAAAGTCGGCGTTACCAAATACGATATACGAGAACAGGAGCAAGAGATGTTAAAAGAATACCAGACGGTTACAGAAATTTCCGGTCCGCTGATGCTGTTTGAGCAGGTCGACGAGGTCAAGTACGGCCACATTGTCGAGATTGAACTCGGTGACGGCACGAAGCGTAACGGCCAGATTCTCCAGGTCGAAAACGATAAGGCCCTTGTTCAGGTCTTCGAAGGTACAAAGGGTATCGATGTTGAAGAGACCACTGCAAGATTTCTGGGAAAACCGCTTGAGCTTGGTGTCTCGCCCGATATCCTCGGAAGGGTCTTTTCGGGACTCGGCGAACCAAAAGACGACGGCCCCGAAATCATCCCCGATAAGCGCCTCAACATCAACGGAAATCCCATCAACCCCTACGCACGGGATTATCCAAACGAGTTCATACAAACCGGAATTTCAACAATTGACGGACTGAATCCAATCGTCCGTGGCCAGAAGCTGCCACTGTTCTCCGGTGCAGGACTGCCGCACGATAATGTGACGGCACAAATCGCCAGACAATCAACAATTCTCGCCAAAGGCGAAGAATTTGCAGTCGTTTTCGCTGCTATGGGCATAACGTTCGAAGCCGCTCAGTTCTTCATCAATGACCTGCAACAAACAGGAGCTATCGAACGGGCGGTTATGTTCGTGAACCTCGCAAACGACCCCGCAATTGAGAGGATTGCGACACCAAGATTTGCACTCACTGCCGCTGAGTATCTGGCCTTCGAGCTCGATATGCATGTTCTGGTTATTCTCAACGATATGACGAATTACTGCGAAGCGCTTAGAGAGATTAGTGCAGCAAGAAAAGAAGTCCCCGGCCGACGGGGTTATCCGGGCTATCTTTACACAGACCTTGCTACCGTTTATGAAAGGGCCGGCCGTATAAAAGGCAAAAAGGGCTCTATCACTATGGTTCCCGTTTTGACTATGCCGGAAGACGACAAAACGCATCCCGTCCCTGACCTGACCGGCTACATCACCGAAGGGCAGGTGATTCTCTCTCGTCCCCTGCACCGCAAAGGAATTTCACCGCCGGTTGATTGTCTGCCTTCTCTTTCAAGACTTAAAGACAAAGGCATCGGTGAAGGCAAAACCCGAGAAGACCACGCCGACCTTTACAACCAGCTTTACGCCGCTTACGCAAGAGGAAAAGAGGTTCAGGAACTTGCTACGATTATGGGTGAAGCTGCCTTGTCCGAAGAAGATAAAAAATATATGAAGTTCGCCGACAAGTTCGAGTCCCGATACGTCTCACAGGATTACTATGAAAATCGAACCATATTTCAAACCCTCGACCTGGGCTGGGAATTACTTAGCATGTTTGAGAACGCCGAACTAAAACGCATCGATACCGAACTGATTAACAAATATATGCCAAAATTCAGAGAAAAAACCAAAGAAGAAAATCAGGATAACCAAGACCGGATATCTGAAGGTACGGAGCCGGCGGAAGAGAAAAAAAACGAAGCCGAAACACAGAATGAGATTGAAGAGAAAGGAACTAAATAACAAGTGCTTGCAAATGTTAACGCAACCAGAATGGTATTATTAAACCTCCGGAAGCGTGTTGCGCTTGCCAGCCGAGGTCACCGCCTGCTCAGCGACAAAAGAGATGAAATCTCCCGCCAGCTTGTTCATATTGCTAACCAGATAAAGCCGCTCAGAGAAAAAGTGGAAAAAGAGCTGTTAGAGACCTGTCGTCGTTTTATGCTCGCTCGTGCTACAATGGAACCGGAACATACAAAAGCTGCAATGGAGATTCCGACGAAAAAATTCTCTCTTGCCGTCAAATTCTTCAGCGTAATGAATGTCAAAGTTCCCCACCTGATAAAAAAGATGGAAGGTCAAATACAATGCTACGGCTATGCAACTACCTCCGGTGAGCTTGATGTTGCTTTGATGTCGCTTGAAAAGGCAATGGATTGCCTGACTGAGTTGGCCGAAAAAGAAAAACAGGCGCGCCTGCTCGCTACTGAACTACAGATGACTCGCCGAAGGGTCAATGTCCTTGAGCACGTTGTCATACCGGAACTGCAAGAGACAATACGCTACATTTACGACAAACTCGCAGAGGCCGAACGCGACAACATAAGCCGACTAATGAAAATAACCGACATCATCCGAGCATAAGCGGCAAGCTTCAACCCTTTGTTCTCCTGTTGAAACAGCAGAACTTCAAATTAATATAATTCCTTGTTAATCAAGGATTTAACTCTCGATTCCACACACAAAAAACAGTTTGAGTCTGTAAATTTAAATGCGCTGAGACAAGTAAACAATTTGCAAAGATTCACAAAATAAGTTAGGTTATTGTGTTCGGCCGAGTGGCGGAATGGCAGACGCTGGGGACTTAAAATCCCCTGCCCGGAAAGGGTGTGTGGGTTCGAATCCCACCTCGGCTATTGAGTATAATGTCGGAACTTAAAAAGACTTACGGCTAATTACAAACTGCGAATTATGAACAGGAGCCGAATATGAAGGAAAAGAAGCCAAAGCTTGTTGAGGTCGATAAACCTAATTTCTACCGGGAGATTTTTCCATATACCGAATTCCCCAGAGTAACATTCGACGATGAGAGCATCCAATTCGATATTCCGAAAGATGTCTGGATAACCGATACCACATTCCGCGACGGTCAGCAGGCGCGTCCGCCTTACACGCCGCAGCAAATCCTGCGTATATATGATTTACTACACGAAATAGACAATGGAACAGGATTGATAAGACAATCCGAATTCTTCCTTTATTCAGAACGCGACAGGAAAGCAGTCGAACTCTGTAAATCCCGCGGTTATAAATTCCCTGAAATCACCGGCTGGATAAGAGCAGTGGTGGCAGATTTCAAACTTGTCTCGAAAATGGGACTTAGAGAGACAGGCATTTTAACTTCGGCAAGCGACTATCATATATTTCTGAAGCTGCGAAAGACCCGTGCTCAGGCAATGAACGGCTATCTCGACATCGTCAAATCGGCTTTGGATTCAGGAGTGATACCACGATGCCATTTTGAGGATATAACACGAGCTGATTACGAAGGTTTTGTTCTGCCATTTGCCGCTGAATTGATGAAGCTTGCCGAGGAATATAAAAAGCCGGTAAAAATTCGTCTATGTGATACTCTCGGCTTCGGTCTGCCCTGGTCGTCTGCAGCACTGCCTCGAGGTATCCCTAAACTCGTTGCCGGCCTTCGACGAATAGGAGTCCCGTCTGAATGGCTGGAATGGCACGGCCACAATGACCTTCATAAGGTCGAGGTAAACGCAGCGACGGCCTGGCTCTATGGATGCAGCGCCGCAAACAGCTCCATCTTCGGCGTGGGTGAGCGAACAGGAAATCCGCCCCTCGAAGCAATGGTTGTAGAACACGCACAAATAAAAGGAATAAACAAAGATGTCAACTATGCAGCGATTACAGAACTCGCCGAATATGCACAAAAACACCTGGGTTTCAAAATAGCGAACAATTATCCACTGGTCGGGAAGGATTTCAACGTCACACGTGCCGGCATTCACGCTGACGGCTTACTGAAAAATCAGGAAATATATAATTGCTTCGATACCGCAAAACTGCTTAAACGCCCCACCAAAGTGGCGATTACAGACAAAGCCGGCTTGGCAGGCATTAAACATTGGATAGAAGCCAGATTCAAAAGCAAAATCGGTAAACATGACCCTCGGGTAATCAAAATAAAAGACAAGGTAGACGCCGAATATGCCTCTGACAGGGTATCAGCAGTATCCGATGAGGAAATGTTCGAATGGGTCAGAGAAGTTTTCGGTGACGACCTGCCGCCATTGAGATGAAAGCAATTGGCTAATAAAAAAATAAAAGCAGTTCTCTTCGACCTTGGTGATACGCTGGTCAACTTCGGTAAAGTCAGCACAACCTGGCTTTTCCGGCAAGGCGCCAGACTGTCATACGATTTTCTGAAAAGTTTAGGTCAGCCGGTCGGCAGCTTCAGGTACTACTACTGGCGAAACCTTATGGCCCTGCGGATACGACACTGGCTTTCTAATATAACCAAAAAGGATTTTAACTCGCTGCTTTTGTTAAGGGGAATCGGCACGAAAAAAGGGATTAAGCTCGACAGGCAGCAATGGCAGCATTTTGCGTGGCTTTGGTACGAGCCTTTAAGTAAAATCGGCAGAGCCGAACCTAATATCGCCGAGACTCTAAGTGCACTTAGAAAAATGAGTATCAAGCTCGGCATAGTCTCGAACACATTTGTAAATGGCGCTTCCCTGAATAAACATCTGCAGCAGGTAGGTATACTGGATTTCTTTCCGGTTCGGGTTTATTCATACGAATTCGATTTTCGAAAACCCGATGCTCGGATTTTCAAAGTTGCCGCTGAAAGAATCGGAGAGAAAACAGCAAATATACTATTTGTAGGAGACAGAATCGACAAAGATATCAATGCCGCCTCAAAAGCCGGTATGCAGACCGTCCTCAAAAAAGCTTACACAAATTCAGGAAAAAAAATTCCTAAAGGCGTCTGGAAAATAAATCAGCTTTGCGAGCTGCCGGCACTTATTGAAAAAAACAATATTGACGCAAGTTAAGAACTAATTTCTATACAAAAGTTCCTCCTCCTGTTTATAATTGCAGCAAAACAGCAAAGGTTTAATAAAGGATTTTGTTACATATGCATATAATTGAGACAGCTTTTCAAAAATGTATCAAGCCCGATTGCGGAGCTGAGTTCGATTGCGGCCAGGCTTTTTTCAAGTGCCCCGAATGCGGCGACCTGCTGGATATCCAGTATAACTGGGATAAAATCGATGTCCCGAAAAAGCTAAACGACTTCGCCAAACGCTGGGCAAATAGAAACAAGCGATTGGATTTCTCAGGTGTATGGCGATTTAGAGAATTACTCGATTTCTGTGAAGACGAATACAAAGTGACCATCGGCGAGGGTCAAACGATTCTGCAGCAAAACGACGCCGTCGCAGAGCATGCTGCCATTGAACCGGGCTGCTTATATCTGCAGTATGAAGGACTTAATCCATCCGGCTCGTTCAAAGATAACGGGATGTCGGCGGCTTTCAGTCACGCAAATATGCTCAACGTAAAATCCTGTGCCTGTGCATCAACAGGCAACACCTCCGCATCGATGGCTTTGTATGCTCATAGCTGTGGGATGAAAAGCACCGTCTTCATCGGTTCGGGCAGAATCGCTTTCGGGAAACTCAGCCAGGCGATGGATTACGGTGCACAAACCATCCAAATAGCCGGTGACTTTGACGACTGTATGCGCCAGGTCCAGGCCGTCTGCAGCAAACTTGGGCTATATCTGTTGAACTCACTGAACCCATTTAGGCTCGAAGGCCAAAAAACAATAATGTATCGAATTATAGAAGGACTGGGCTGGGAAGTGCCGGATTGGATAGTCGTCCCCGGCGGGAACCTCGGCAACTCAAGCGCTTTCGGTAAGGCCTTTGATGAGCTTAAGCAACTCGGCCTGATTGAAAAAATACCGCGAATGGCGATTATCAACGCTACCGGCGCCGACACACTAACCGAGCTTGTCAATAATAAGAAGCTTATCTGGAACAACGGCAATGTTAACCAGAGAATAATCGATGACTATTATGCTGATTTGACTGCCCGTAATTTTTCGCCGCATACATGCGCTTCAGCCATAGAAATCTCCCGTCCTGTCAATTTAAAGAAATGCCTTCGCTCGATTGACATCTGCAACGGCGTCGTCCTGGCGGTAACCGATGAGGAAATCTGCGACGCAAAGGCAATCATAGGGAAACACGGCCTGGCCTGCGAGCCGGCTTCAGCGGCAACTATAGCGGGGTTAAAATACCTGGTTGCTGATGGAACCGTCGATAAAAGTGAGCGAGTCGCCTGTGTGTTGACGGGCCATCCGTTAAAAGACCCAAATGTTACGGTTAATTACCACAAGGAAAAACAGGGCCAATTCAGCAATCCGCCTCTTGAAGTGCCCAACGACCTCGACGAAATTATAAAGCTGATAAAATAAACCGTGCCTCGAGGATACGTATACCTAATACGGCTTAGGATTTCTTCTTGCTGACATGGTCTTTGAATACTTTTTGACTTTGGCTGCGAGCTCATCAATACTGCCGGGCCAATCCGCGTCTGCATAGGACTCAATCAGCAATCTCCGCATTTGCTCGTCGAAATACTTATCCGTCATACTATGGTCCAATCTGCCGAGGTTCCTTAGCTGCTGAGCTATGCTGGTAACATTACGCAGCATTCTATGTAAATCAATCACCGCAAATTCCCATCGGCCTTGCCTTTCTGTTAAAAAAATGTGCCAGATATATAAATCAGGCAAGCTTACATTGAGCTTGTGGATTTTGCGGATAAATGCACCCAAGCCGGCAATAATCTGCTCTTTTTTTGACCTCTCGAGATGCTTCCATTCTCGGCTGATGAAATCGGCCAGGCTCTCGCCTTGAAGTTTATCGGTGACAAGAAATGAACCTCTCTCCAGCCACCATTTAGTTTGTTCGCCGAAGCAGACAGGCCTGTATGTTTCAATGCCGTTTTCAATAAGGAAATTTACGCTTTCCCATTCAAATCGTCCCTGCGAGCAAAATTGGCCGAAGGCACGCCAGGTAAAAAACATATCCTTTAAGTGTGGCTTAATATAGCGCTTCATAAAAAAAACTTTGCTTGCGCCCTTTCTGTCTACAGAAAATGTGGCAACCGTCCTTTTATTACTCCTGCTGATTACCCGCCCACCGGA
>JBHPEQ010000050.1:0-18698 GCA_042576845.1 Planctomycetota bacterium | reverse complement strand
CAGCCTGAGTATTTTTGATTCATGATCTCTGTCACATATTTAACTTTTAAAGAACAAACATTGGAAATTTAACAGTTTCCCACCGGTCCCACGAACGCTTGACAAGTACAGACAGTCCCGGCCGTATTTGAGCACGTTAGTGAAGAAAAGTCCAAATTGGCTTGGTAATATCCAATCAGAGTTCATACCAATAAATACCACTACATCCCACAAAGAATTCTTGACATATATGCCTGGGTGTGGTCTATTTGTTACTATTGAGTGTAATCCCGTTAGCTTTTCTTACAGTTAGAATAAATCATGGCAGATAGATGGTTAAGTCTCATGGCCGATAAGGTTGATTCTTGGCGTAATTCATGTTGTTGCACTCGTTACTTGAATCTGCATTATTTATTTGCAAGTCCTAAATCTTAAAATGAGCAAGATTTATGGTTTAGAGATGGCCACCTACAGCTTATCGTACTGACATAATGCCGACATAACTTGCATAAGCTATGCAAATTTGGTAGTATCATGATAAGTAGCAGAAGAAATGTGTTTGGAGTTGCTTATCTGGGAAATCTTGGTTTAAGAGTCTAAATGGAAAATCTTAGATTATGGAAGGTAACTTATGAAGTTTAAAAAATCTTTTTTGACCGTATGTACTGTAATTTTGTCTTTTATTTTACTATTAAGTGATTTTGCTGAAGCACAACCGCTGATGTTCACAAAAGACCATTTAATACAATATACTCCCGAATGGAAAGGCGAACGCTTTCCTGATGGACGTCCAAAAGTACCAGATAACATTCTGGAGCGTATGAAATCTGTAAAGATTGAAGAGGCATGGTCAGTTCTGCGAGGAGCCCAATATGAATACCAGTTTGAACGCGGCTGGTATATGACTCAGCCTGACGGTGTCCTGGTTGGCAGGGCGGTTACCGCCTTGTATATGCCTAAGCGCCCGGTATTGCATAAAGCAATTGTCGAACAGGGAAAGAAAGATGGGCGTGAAGGGGACACTATACACTGGACAATAAATGCATTACAGAAAGGTGATGTTTATGTGGCAGATATATACCGCTGTGTCATCGGTGGACCGGTTATTGGGGGTAATCTTGCAACTTCAATTTTCGAGAAATCAGGAAATGGTGTGGTATTTAACGGTGAAATCCGCGACCTTGAACAGATAGAAAGCATAAAAGGTTTTAACTGTTTCATCAGGGGCTCAAATCCTACATATGCATGGCGTTCTACACTCATAGGATTAAATATTCCAATTAATATAGGTGAAGTCACTGTTATGCCCGGAGATATTATTCTCGGTAAACCTGCAGGAGTAATTGTGATACCGCCTCATCTGGCTGAAAAAGTATGCAAGACCTCGGAACTTGTCCGTCTCAGGGATGAATTTGGTTTTAAGCGTCTCCGCGAAGGTACATATACTGCGGGACAGATCGATGGAAGATGGCCTGACGAGATCGAAAAGGATTTTTCCCGGTGGTTGGAAGACAATATGGACAGGCTTACGGTTCCGAAAGAACAAATCCAGGAAATACTGAAAGAACGTACATGGTAAATATTTATGTGATTTGAAATCTGTTCTAAAACAATCACTTAAATATCTAATTATAAAGAAAGGGTAATACCATGCCTAAAATATCAAGGCGTACTGTTTTGCGTTCAAGTGCTGCAATAGCTGGTGCGTGGACAATAGGGAATATATCGGCTTGTAAAGTAGCTGCTCCGGATTCACCCGTCTCAAAAAAGATTCGCCCCCACCCGTTGGAAAGTATAGAACGTGAAAATATTAAGATAACTGATGTCAAGGTTACCCTGCTCTCAAGTGAAATTCCTCCTAAAGAACGGTGGTTTGTTAGCAGTTCGGTATGTTGGAAAAGAGATACTGTGCTGGTAGAGGTATTTACAGATAAGGGGATCGTAGGTATAGGCGGCGTGAGCATGTATGGCGGTCCCGAGAGGCTTAAAAAGTACACGGAGGAAATGATAAAACCAGCGATACTGGGGGAAAATCCCTTTGATGTTGAGCTTTTGACGAGTGGCAGGATTGACCGCAGTGGAGAAAAGCTTGGATGGGCCGGCGTCGATAATGCCTGCTGGGATATTATCGGCAAGGCGAAAAACCTGCCTGTTTATAAATTGTTAGCCAGGGAGGTTGAACCCAACACTCATCTCCGGCTTTATGCCAGTGCGGGCTGTAATTATGCATGGTTCAAGCGCCCTGAAAATCTCATTGACGAAGCGGTCCGCCTCAAGGAGGAAGGCTTTACTGCCTATAAGTTCCGCGGCGGCACCTCCTGGAATCATGATAATATTACTATGAAAGATTACATCCCCTTGATGGAAAAACTTCGTGATGCGGTCGGGCCCGATTTCGATCTGATGCAGGAAGCCAACATGCGCTGGACTCTGGAAGAGTGTCTCAAACTCTGTCCGGTTTTTGAGGAGTTGAAATTTCTCTGGTTTGAGGAGCCCACAAGCAGCCGGGGAGATGAAGGTATCCAAGGGCACATAAAAATTGCTGAGGCGCTTCCGACGGTTATGGTTGCGTGCGGTGAATCGCGAGTTAACAGATTTCAATTCGGAGAGTGGATAGACAGGGGTGCTTTAGATATTGTTCAGCCTGACTGTGTCGTTTGCGGTTTAACCGAGGCATGGCATATCGCCGGAATGGCACACCTAAAGGGGAAACTCTGTTGTGTACACAACTGGCACGGCGGACTGCAAACCATGGCTAATGCCAGCATCATGGCATCCATTCCAAACGGTCTGATTTTTGAAAGGCACACATACTATAACGGTTTGGCGGATGGAGTTTTCAAAGAACCTCTGGTTGTAAGAAATGGATATATGGACCTGCCTGATAAACCAGGATTCGGGGTGGAATTAATCCCTGATATTGCCAAGAAATTCCCGTATATTCCGGGTCGCCATGTGCGGACAAATCCCGATTTATAAACCATCCATTTTGACGGCAAGGCGATCACCCTGCGTTCCTTCAGCAACGGTCCGTCTGATACGGTCGTCTTCGCTGGTGGCGGTGGACGTGTTGTGACCTGTAAGAGCGGTGAAACCGAGATAACGGTATTACGAGGATTTACCCTTACAGGGGGTAAGGCAGTGATGGCGGCGGGATGAATAGAGTCAATTATTACTCTGTTCCCAGGGTATGGCGTTACTTCTAGGCGGAAGCTTTCACGTGTAGAGAAGGGCATCAGACCCCGTTCTGAATATCAGAATAGCCATATGCCCCCTTCGAGGCCAAGGGAGAAAAAGGGAAGGGCATTCCTTGGCAAGCGGGAGGGCCGACCCCATGCCGGAGAGGGCCGATGACCCACCGTCGATGGGTAAAAACTGCACGTCCGGCGGAAGAGGGGTTAGTACAAAAAAACTTGACAGGAGGAAAATTTTGGGTATGAAAGGGGTGTAACGTCCGTTCAAAACGATCGCACATTCATTTCGCGGACAACCTTGGGCTGACTAAATTCTCTTAGGAATGTTTAAGATGTCAAAGAACCGGTGGATGATAACAGCGTTTTGCGTGTTGGGGGTAAGCAACGCTCTGGCCTTGCAGCCCGGTCCGAATGACGTGCTCGTAAAAGTCGTGGATGTCAGTGCCGGCCTGTGCTGCATCGTAGCCATGCCGGGAGACCAGTACCTAATCTATGATGCCGGCCATTACTCAGGAGACAGGATGCAGGCGTTTGGAAGGGTCCAGGAGATCATCCCCGAAGATTCGACCGTCAAGCCCCTGGTCCTGAGCCACTCCGATTCCGATTATCTGGGTGCCGTCGATGAGATCTGTGATGCCTACACAGTGGAGCGTGTTCTGAGAACAGCTTAAGAGGGCAGGTCAATGGAAGTGAAGCCTTTAAAATATTATTAATTCTATAAAGCAAAACCATGAAACAAATTATTTCGCTTCTGAGATACTTTAAATTTGTATTCGTTCTTTTTCTTTTAATTGTGACTATCATGCTGACTACCGGCCGTCGCAACTTTATTGGTCCGGCACTTATCATCATGTTCTCGTCACTGGCACTGTTTTTCATGAGTCATCCGGTCCTTAAGAGTTTTGCCTTTACGGCCTGGGTCTTTGCGTTTGTGGCTGCATCAATGGTTTACCCTGTGGCCTTTATGATATGGTTCGGATTCGATCTGAAAATTCTGATCGTTCCCTTGATTCAGATCATCATGTTCGGCATGGGGACAACCTTGTGTTTAGCCGACTTCGGAAGAGTATTTAAAATGCCCTGGCCGGTCTTCGTGGGTTTTGTCCTGCAGTTCTCGATTATGCCGCTGACCGGTCTTGCCCTGGCTACAATATTCGGCTTCGAACCAAAAGTAGCTGCCGGAGTTGTTCTAATCGGTTCTTGTCCCGGCGGCGTCGCCTCTAATTTGATGACATACATCGCAGGTGGCAACGTTGCCTTGTCAGTGACAATGACATCCTGCTCGACGTTAATCTCACCGATCATAACGCCTTTTTTAATGGATAAGCTGGCTGGCCAATTTGTCGAGATTAAATTTCTGAGTATGATGTTCAGCATTATCAACATGATCATCGTCCCCATCGTGGCGGGTTTGATTGCAAACCGTATTCTATACAGCAAGCATAAGGCTTTTCACAAAAGCAGTGTATTGGCTTCGATTGCAGCAGTTTGCATTCTTTTGGGTATCGCAATGATACAATATGCACCGGCGAACGTTCTTACATTTGGCGATGCCAACCTTAAGAAAGATGGATTCATTGTTGGGCTGATGCTCATTGCTATTGTCGCCCTGGCCAAACTGGTGATTAGCGTCTGGCTCAAAGGACCTGAGAACTGGATGGATAAGGCACTGCCGATTGTCTCTATGGCTGGAATTTGTTATATCATCGCGATCATCACGGCCCGCTCTGCGGAAGAACTTAGGTCGGTCGGGATTTATCTCATCGCAACTGCTATCCTCCACAACTTTGTTGGCTATGTGCTGGGCTATTGGTTATCACGGTCGGTTCGTCTGGATGAAAGCACATGTCGCACAGTCGCTATTGAAGTCGGGCTCCAGAATGGCGGGATGGCCTCCGGCCTTGCAATGAATCCCTTGCTATTTACAAGTACGAGTGTCGCCCTAGCTCCGGCAATTTTCGGGCCCTGGATGAACATCTCCGGCTCGGTTTTGGCCACCTGGTGGCGCCGAAAACCGATAAAAATTACTGAAAATAATAAAGAAAAAGCCCCAAAACCGAATAAGTGTGTTTATAATTTGCCTTAGAAATACTTTTCGAGTTATATATTCAGGTTGTTTGTAGCAGAGCTACAACCAAAACCATACATTTTGAATTAGAAGGGAACAGGGCTTACAAAACCAAGTGGAACACCCTCTATGAGGAAAACGAAATTAAAGGTCAATTCGAAACTGCTTAAGTGGCACTCAGAAGATGATGAAGTGGCATCGTTGAATGTACAGACTCTTGCACGCATCTTATTTGATGTTATTCTGATCCATGAATTTGAAAATGCCTTGTTGGAACTTAAGAATGCTGATTGCGTTTGGGGTCCCGTCCACACAAGCATTGGGCAGGAGGCTATAGCTGCAGCCACAGTTGCCGCGTTGAAAAATGGTGATAAATTTTTCGGCACACATCGGTCACATCATCAATTCCTGGCAAAGGTCCTTGATTCGGTTTTACCTCAAACATGGAGCCCTATAAGTAACAATCTACCGGATAACGCCCAAGATGTTGTCCGCCGCACTCTGGCCGAGATCATGGGTTTGGCAAACGGCTATTGTGGTGGCCGGGGCGGTTCTATGCATCTCCGCAGCGCAAAGGATGGCTTCCTCGGTTCCAATGCCATCGTAGCTGGAGGAATTCCTCTATCAACAGGGGCCGCTTTTACTGAAAAATTCAATAATACCGGGAATATCATTGTGTGTTTCTTTGGTGACGGTGCCGCGAACCAGGGGTCCTTTCATGAGGCCTGCAATCTTGCCGGATTGTGGAAACTACCGGTTCTCTTTTTCCTTGAAAACAACCAATACGGTGTTGCTACCTCCGTCAAGTACTCATGTGCTGTGGGAGATTTGGCTGTTCGTGCTGTTTCCTATGACATGGATGGGCATGTGGTTGACGGCTCTGATCCTGCTGCGATCTATCACGTTGTCAAGCATACGGCCCAATCCATTAGAAGCGGACATGGCCCTTGTCTTATTGAGGCTAAGTGCTATCGTCGTTATCATCATGCAGGTGATAAACCGGGCAGTGCGTATAAGTATCGAACCAAGGCAGAAGAGAAATTTTGGTTTGAAAGAGAAGTTGTATCGCAATTTCCAAAGGCACTGCTGTCTAAGGGTATACTATCCGAGAAGGATATCATGACTATCCATGACAAGGCATTGAACGCTGTGCATAAAGCCGTGGAAGCTTGTACACTGCCGGGCTCACCACGGATGGTTCGTCAGGAACTGCAGCCTGATCCCAAAACCACCGCTACGGGTTTTCGCAGTGACGGCAGTGAACTGGCTGGACTAACCTATCATGAACGCAGTGACTTTTCGGCCTTTGAAGATGTACGTTTCTCGGATGCCATCGCGGCCGTGATCGGCCGATGGCTGGGGAGGGACCCCCGGGTCTTTGTTTTGGGTGAAGAAGTCGCCAATTTCGGCGGTGGACCTTATGGAGCGACCAAAGGGCTGCCGGACAAATATCCCGAGAGGATTCTCAACACGCCTATTTCAGAGGCCGGCTTCATAGGGCTCGCATTTGGAGCGGCCATGTCCGGGATGCGACCGATCATCGAAATTATGTTTCCTGATTTCACATTGGTGGCCGCAGACCAGATCTTCAATCAGATTGGCAAGGCCAGACATATGTACGGCAATACGACGGATATCCCCCTGGTCTTGCGCACCCGAATCGCCACAGGTTGTGGTTATGGTGGCCAGCATTCTATGAATCCGATAGGTTTGTATGCACTTTTCTCCGGATGGCGGATTGTGACACCCGCAAATTCCTTCGACTACATCGGACTGTTCAACACCGCCATGCACTCTCTCGACCCGGTCGTTATCTTGGAGCATCATTCGCTCTATACCAATAGAATCCCGGTGCCGAAGGAAAATCTCGACTATTGCATCCCATTCGGCCGGGCAAGAACCATCGCTAATGGTGGTGACGTTACCATTGTGACATATGGTGTCATGGCCTGGCGTTGTGAGCAGTTGCAGAAACGATTATCAGCCGAAGGTATTTCGGTGGAGATTATAGACTTACGCACGGTTGATTTGCCAAGTCTCGATTTCGAGACAGTCGGCCGCTCATTGAAAAAGACAGGCGTTGTTGTGATTGTCGAAGAAGCACCTACAAATCTGGCCATCGGTGCCAAAATCGCTGCAGAGATACAGGAGCGATTCTTCGAATATTTGGACAGCCCGATTATGCGACTGAGTTCGCTGGATATCCCGAATCCGGTATCACGTGTCCTGGAAGCTGAAGCTATGCTGGATGATGATACGATCGTGGTTAATACCATAGCAGCAGCAAAACGCCGCTGGAAATAGCATGTATGGAGATAAGCATGAAAGGGTTTTTTAATCGTCTTCTAAGAATCGATCTTACTGCTAAAACAGCCAGATATGAGGAGTTGCCTGATACCGTCCTATCGCAAACCCTGGGTGGTAAAGGCTTGGGTATCCATCTCCTGATGAAAGAAAATCCGAAAGCTGTCTTGCCTCTGGCACCTGAGAACAAGTTCTTTATCATAACAGGGCCCGTAACAGGAACAAAACTATGGAGTCAATCTCGTTTTGCAGTTTATTCTAAAAGTCCGGCAACAAATGGTTTCTGCGAGTCATACTGCGGCGGCTCGCTCGCACCCAAGATTAAAGGATGTGGTGTGGACGCAATTGTCCTGGAAGGAAAGAGCGGGTCTCTAACCTATTTAACAATCGATGATAATAGAGTTGAGTTTCACGATGCGGCAGAACTCAAGGGTGAAGATACATTTGTCACCGAGGATCATATCTTGAAACATTCAGCACCAAATGCAGGGGCTATGGTCATCGGGCCGGCTGGCGAAAACCTCGTGTCCTGTGCCTGTATTAAGTCCGATCGATGGCGCAGCCTTGGACGAGGTGGCATGGGTGCCGTTCTGGGTTCCAAGAACGTCAAGGGTATCTCCTTTGCTGGTTCACGAAAAGCAGAGCTGGCCAACGAGAACCTGCTACTGGAAATCAACAAGGCTGTTGCCGTAAAGGGTAAAGAGTCACAGGCAACAGGTATCTACCGAAAGTTTGGCACACCTAACCAGGTTCGAGTCACAAATCTTTTTAAATGTTTTCCTACACGCTATTGGCAGGCTGGGCATTGTGATAACTGGAAGAATCTGTCAGCGGATTATATGCAGGCTAATTTCGAGGTAACCGGAGCAGGGTGCCCATCATGTTTTTTACGATGCACAAAGAAATCGAAGATCAAACACGGCCGACATAAAGGACTGGAACTGGAGGGCCCTGAGTTCGAAACAATCTATGCGATTGGTGGACTCAATTGTCTCGAGAATCTTGAAGAGGTTGCATATTTAAATGATATTTGTGATCGGCTCGGTCTGGATACTATTAGCGCAGGCAATTTGTCAGCCTTTGTGGTCGAGGCGTATAAAAGAGGAAAAAGTGACTTCAAGATCGATTATAATCAGCCGGACCGGATAGCTGAACTCTATCATATGATAGCCGATAGGGAAGGCATCGGAGACATTCTTGCAAAAGGGATAAAGGTTGCAGCAGCCCAGTGGGATCTCGATGATTTGGCCATCCATGTTAAAGGGCTGGAACCCGCTGGCTTTGATCCGAGGGTCTTAAAAGGAATGGGACTATCCTATGCCACAGCAGCCAGAGGAGCGTGTCACCTGCGTGGCACCTTCTACAAGGCAGAATTATCCGGTGAAATGGACAAGGACCAGATCGTCGGCAAGGCTAAGCTGCACATTGACTATGAGGACAGGGCAGCCCTGTTTGACAGCCTGATTCTCTGTCGGTTCTTCAGGGATTTCTTTTATTGGGATGAGTTGTCTAAGATCATTCTTGCCACAACAGGATTGATTCTGGACAAACATAAAATGGAGATACTGGCGAACCGAATAACACAACAAACCAGGCAATTCAATCTGAGAGAAGGTTTGGACGGTTCGACCGATACATTGCCAAAGCGTTTCTTTAAGGAGAAAAACAAAGAAGGTGCATCCTTAACCGAACAAAAACTGCAGACGATGATAGATGAGTACAATGCAATTCGTAATAAACGATCTCAGATGGATTAGAAATTAATTGAAAGGACATGCCGAATGGTCATTGATTTAGCAGGAAAACCGGCTCTTGTCACCGGGGGCGCCTCGGGGATTGGTAGAGAGATCGCATTAGTACTTGCCGAAGCTGGTGCCCATGTGATTGTGGCAGATATCGACCTTGAGGGGGCTCAGAAAACAGTTCATAAAATTGGAGCCGTTCTTGCGGTTAAGTGCGATCTCGGCAATCCTGCCGACATAGCAGCGATGCATAAAAGAGTCTCTTCTGAGATGGGACCGATAGAAATTCTTGTTAACTGCGGCGGAATCATATCCTATAAACCAAGCATTCGAGCAGTTGAACTGGATGAATGGGACAAAGTGCTGGATGTCAATTTACGAGGAACCCATTTGGTCTGCCGTGAATTTATTGAGGAGATGAAAGAACTAAAAAGTGGTAAGATCGTCAATGTTTCATCGCTTGCGGCAAGGATTGGCAGTATCGAAGTCGGCATTCACTACACAGCCTCAAAAGCGGGTTTGATCGGTTTTACAAAAACCCTGGCCAAGGAGGTCGGACCTTATAGTATAAATGTCAACGCTGTTGCCCCGGGAATCATTGCTACTGAACCGGTCAAGCAGCAAATTGCAGGTCATGAAGACGAGTATTCGACTCAAATCCCACTCAGACGATTAGGCCAGCCGCGAGATGTCGCAAACGTTGTCCTATTCTTGGTCTGTCCTCAGTCGGATTACATTACGGGAATCGTACTGGACGTCAACGGCGGTTTATATATGGGAGGATAAAATCGTGAAAAACCGCATTGTTGTTCCTGCGACAGAACTCAAAGAGTTCGTAAAGAGTATATTCATCAGAGCCGATGTCCCTGAAGAACATGCGGCCATTGTGGCGGATTGTCTGGTCACCGCCAATCTTTCGGGAGTGGATTCCCACGGTATTGTTCGCCTGGCACACTATATCAGTCGGCTCGAAAACGGCACTATCAAACCTTGCCCGAATTTGGCATTTCAAAAGACCGCCCCCTCTCTTGGGATTTTAAATGGAGACGACGGCCTGGGGCACGTGGTGATATATCACGCATGCGAACATGCCATGAAGCTTGCTGAAGAAAGCGGCACTGGTGCAGTTTCCGTTAAGAACTCCAGTCATCCCGGTATGCTCGGCTTCTATCTCATGAATATTATTTCAGCCGGCTATTCGGGTCTGATTACCGCGGCGACAGATCCTTTTCTTATTCCATTTGGTGCAAGGAAACCTTTTTTTGGTACCAATCCAATCGCCTTCGGTTTTCCAACACACGGCATTCCCGTTATTCTGGATATGGCTACCACCTCGATACCCTATGGAAAAGTTGCATTGGCAAAAGCTGAAGGGAAATCTATTCCATCGGATTGGGGATTCAATGAAGAGGGCAACCCAACAAACGATCCCCATAAAATCGTTGGGCTCCATCCCATTGCCGGGGCTAAAGGCAGTGGATTGGCTATGATAATTGATATATTCTCAAGTATTCTTTCCGGAATGCCCTGCGGGCCGCACATTAACAAGATGTATATTGAAATGGGTCAGCCAAGAAAACTCGGACATTTTATTTGGATACTGGATATTAAAAAACTTATGCCCATTGAATTTTTCAAGCAACGTCTTGGTGATATGCTTAGCGAGTTTGGTGAGCTTCGGCCTGCAGAAGGATTCAATCACATCTACTACCCCGGCCAGATCGAGGGCGAAAGACGTCAAGAGAGAGCTAAGGATGGCATCCCCATTGATCCTGGACTTTACCGTGAACTACAGGGGCTGGCCGAGAAATTTGATATTTCTTTGCCCGGTTCAGAAGGAGGTCTACATGTTTAAGAGAGTGGACCATATGGCCATAAGCGTCAAAGATATGGAGAAGGTTATCAACTTTTACAGGGATGTCATCGGCATGGATAAGGTCTTTGATCGTGAGTTCGATACGTCTATGGCAAAGCTGATTGGTGTGAAAGGCACTCAGGTGCGCATCGTCCATATGAAACTCGGTGAGTCAATAGTTGAGTTGTTTGATTATAAATATCCCAAAAGCCGTGAGCCTATGCCGAATCTACAACAAAGTGATTATGGACTCATCCACATCGGATTCATAGTTGAGGATTTCTGGGGCACCTACCAATACCTGCTCGACCATGATGTAAAGTTTTTAGGTGAACCGATTGAAATTCGCCCAGGCGTCTTCGTGGGCTACTTCCACGGAGCCGAATATGAAGTTTGTGAGATCCGGGAAATTGTGCCTAAAATAAATACCTGAGTGTACTGTGGAACGCTCTGAACGTGATTTGGTCAACTGACTCTTAATCAACGGATCATAGGTTCGATTCCTGTATTCTCTGGAAAAGATTTTGATTCCCTGCCGGAATATTATTGAAATTGAGATGAAATTACATTATTATGAAACTTAAAGCTTTCAAGAGTGTTTCAGTGATGTGTATATGGGAAAGCCCAGTTAAATGCTTACTTAACCCGAATATCTGAATGTGTCCAAAATGTTCTGACGACGTACCTTTTCATAAAAGGAGACGTTATGAAGACATTAATTATGCAACTGATATTGTTTGCTGCTATTGTACTGTTAACTGGTACAGTGAATGCATCTGACGTCCGGACACAGCAGTTTGATCTGTTGATCGTAAATGGCCGTATCGTGGACGGTACAGGTTGTGCATGGTACTATGGGGATGTGGGAATCATAAATGATCGTATTGCGAGGATCGGTGATATCTCGAATGCAGCCGCGAAACGGACAATCGACGCCACAGATCATGTGGTCAGTCCGGGATTTATCGATATTCACAGCCACGGGGACATGAAAGTGCTCGATAATCCCCTTGCTGAGAACTACCTCCGGCAGGGAGTGACCACCATTTGTGGTGGGAATTGCGGGCATTCTTTAGTTCCAACTGATGAGTACCCGACATTTACCGATTTTTTCAACCAGGTCGAACGTCAGGGAATTTCCCTGAATCTGATATCCTTGATCGGACACGGCCCGCTCAGGTTATACGTCATGGAAGATGTAGGGAAACCAGCCGCCGGGAGAGAACTCGAACGGATGAAAGAACTGGTTAACCAGTTTATCCAGGAGGGTGCTTCTGGTATGTCAACGGGATTAGGTTATACACCGGGTATTTTTTCCGATACAGATGAGCTTGTAGCGTTATGTGAAGTTTTGGCAGAACACAATGCCCTTTATACAACTCACATTCGTGGAGATGCCGCGACATGGCGCCCGGCCATTGAAGAAGCTATCGAAATTTCGGAACGAAGCGGAGTGACACTCCAGATATCGCATCTTGAGTCTCATTACCCTAACTGGGGTGCTGAAGATATGGCACTCAGGCTTGTCGAAGAGGCACGGGCCCGGGGAATCGAAGTCACTACTGATGTCCCTCCATATGTGCGGGGCGGGACAGGCCTCGAGACCATTCTTCCCGATGAGACATTGGATGGAGGAAACGAAAAGATCCTGGAATATCTCACGAATCCGGAAAAACGTGCCATATGCAAACGTCACGTTTACGAGGAAAAGGAACTTCATAATACCCCGGTGCCAACTTTGATCGCCGATGGATATGCCGACAACATTTTTGTTGAAGGAGTTCCCCTCGGGAAAATTGCCAAAGAGAAGGGATTAGACCCGGCAGATGCAGCCTTTGATATTCTCATCAAGAACAGCGGAAGGCTCGGGATTGTCCTTCAGCACCATTATGAGCCGGATCTTCGGAAGATTGTTGCACATCCCCTGGTGATGATCGAATCAGACGGTAACATCCAGAATTTTGGTGAAGGAATGCCAAATCCGCGGAGTTATGGGGCGTTCCCTCTGGTTTTCCGGAAATATGTGCGGGGTGAAAACCGTTCCGAGGAGCCAGCGGAGGAAGGGAGAAAGATTCTGTCGATGGAGGAGGCGGTAAGAAAAATGACCTCATTCCCCGCCCAGAAGCTGGGGCTGACAGACCGGGGAATGATCCGTGAATCAATGTGCGCGGATCTGGTGATCTTCGATCCGGAAACTATCGCTGACGGGACTACTTATGCGAATCCACACCAGTATCCGGTTGGAATTCCCTATGTAATCGTTAACGGCGTGGTTGTAGTGGATAACAGCCGGCACACCGGAGCTTTGCCGGGAAAGATTCTCAAGTCGACCCGTTCCCGGGACCGATACCGGGTGAAACATATAGTCAAAAAACTCGTAAATCAACAAGTTTTCATCAGCTTTCATGAAAGGAGTAAGAAGTGATGGATGAATCAAGTGAACTATCGCGCCGTGAAATTCTTAAGGCGGGTTTTGCAAGTATTCCTCTGGTAACATCGTTATCATTCATGCCATGGACAGCTTACAGCGAGACCATTAAAAACATCGAACCGCTGAAGATTGTCAAGGCAGAAAGTTATCTTTTGCGTATCCCGGTTGGTCCATTGAAAGTTGATTCTCAGAGTACAGTTAATGCCTGGGATGTCCTTGCGGTAAAACTTACCAGTCAGTCAGGCATTGAGGGATGGGGATATCAGGGAGGATTTGGACCGTCCATGTTGGCGCTGAAAGTTTTTATTGACAAAACTCTCATTCCGGACATTATCGGTCAGGACGCAAGAATGCACAAGAAATGGTGGGGCGAACTCTACCTTATGCGTCACCATATAGGATTGGATGGCACATCGTTCCAGGGCGTAAGCGCTCCTGAAGTGGCGGCATGGGACATGGTCTCCAAAGCAGCAGGGCAGCCCCTTTGGATGTTGCTCGGCGGCAGTTCAAGAAAGAGGATACTCTGTTATGACACGAACTGTGGATGGCTTGGATATACGTACAACGAACTCCTCGATAACGTGAGACGTTCGCTTGATATGGGTTTCCGCGGGGTAAAAATTAAAATCGGTTCCGAGGATTTCAGAGAGGATTTTCGCAGGCTGACGGCAGTGCGTAAGCTGGTCGGTCCCGACATTATTGTTTCAACAGATGTGAATAACAAATGGGACCTGCAGAAAGCATTGATATGTGCTCCTGCGCTTACGGATCTGGACATCGCCTGGCTTGAGGAACCCCTTTATCCGTTTGATGTTGTCGGACATGCCGAATTGGCTGCCGCGGTAGACACTCCCTTGCTGCACGGGGAAAACATCTATGATCCCCTGATGTTCCGGGATATGCTTAATGCCAATGCAATGGACATTGTTCAGCCGACGGAGATGAAGTTAAGCGGTATTACACGCTGGATCGAAGTTGCTGCGATGGCAAGGACAGAAGGCAAGCGCGTGATCCCTGCCGGTTGGACACTCATGCAGATAGTCCAGCACTTGGCTGCCGCTACGCCCCATTGCTGGATTGTTGAAAGAATGGCGCCGTGGATTCACGATATACTGAAAGATCCTGCCCGGTTCGAGGATGGACATGTCGTGGTTTCCAACAGGCCTGGCGCCAGCACGGAGATCAAGTCCGAAGCTTTGGGGAAATATGCGATTTGAACATTCATGTTGTTGAGATTAATAATGTAATTTCAAAATCATGACAACAACGAAAGCATAAGAACAAATTCTTGGCTTAAAATAACTGTCCCTCCCAAAAATTACATCCGAACCTGATAGCTGACTAACACAACGTATTTTTTGCGGGTTCATGGCTCTAAATGGAATTACATAATTTCATCTAAATCCTTGTAAGTAAACAAGGACCGAATTTCTCTGAATCCTTGATTTAGCAAGTTATCCACCACCAAGAGATGCCATAATTCTCAAATCAGATATATCCTCTGATGAGTCAAGGTTCTCCACAAGAACTTTGATAAAACGTACCCCTGGTCTAAATTCAACCGTCTTTCTCCCTATTTTACCAGGCTTGAAGTCATTATCAAATGCGTATAAGTCAGCGGTATCATAATGAATACCATCATAACTGCCCCTTATATGTATCCTTAATCCTTTCTTTGCATTTTTACTATAGGTACACTCCGCAGTCATAGCAAAACGACTGATATGTCCTAAACTGATAGGAGGACAATCATAATCCTCCTTATATGTCTTATCTCTCTTACCTTCTACAATAGTTGTAAGCTCACCCGCCTTAAGGACATCCATGGCAAGAATAGACATATCAAAACTAAATGACCTCTGTGTCACAAGAACCTGAACCCCTATATCTTCAACAGCTACTGGATTTCTACCAACGATTGGTGAAACATGAGGACGGTGAGTATGATAAGCATAAATAAAGGGAGGTTGAACAAAGCTGCGTAGTTTTGCGGAGTCACTTGAAGTTTCATATTTCTCAACACAAAGAAGGTCCGTCAATATTTCATATTTTAAGGCATCACTCTTAGGTTTTGATTGGGTTTGGCAGCCTGAGTATTTTTGATTCATGATCTCTGTCACATATTTAACTTTTAAAGAACGAACATTTGGAATTTAACACTTTCCCACCGGTCCCACGAACGCTTGACAAGCACATACTCTCCCATTGACTTTGTAATCCATACTGGCAAGCTGGTTTAAACCCAAAACGGGGATAATATTTCGCATGACCAAGAACGATTACGAAAGGACAACCGCATTCTCTAAGTCGGGCAATGCCATGCTTAATTAAAGCAGCCCCAATTCCTTGACGTTGATGCTGTGGCGCTACCGCCATCGGAGCAAGTCCCATACCTGCGACCATTCCATGGTCGCTATTGATCACTGCGGGACTAAACAAGACATGTCCGATTATGTCATCACCTTCAATGGCTACCAGTGATAGTAATCCATCACAGTTCTGACGAAGCTTGTCAATGATATTAGCTTCGGCGGGTTGTTTGAACGCACGTTCATTAACTAACCTGATGCCTGCAATATCTTCTGGTTTTTCTTCACGGATCGAGAACATCACAATTTCAGTAACTTTTTCGCATTCTTATACAGTATACCATTAATATCATTCTGTGTAAGTGTCGGCCAGCCCGACTTTTGAAGTATTTTGTTGAGATCATGTTTTATCCACGAGGTTTCTTCCTTAACTTTTTTAAAATATCTTGAGAAATCAAAATCGTCATACCAATATATATCATAATCTGTACCCCAGATAACCCTATCAATCACCCCATACTCTTTAGCCATCATTAAATACCATGCCAGTACTGTCGGACGGGTGAAAAGTTCGCATACATCGGTGTATACGTTTGGAGCATGCTTCATGAGAGCAAGGAGCTCTTCGGTCTTTGGGTAAGCCATGTGTTCTATATTGATTCTGAGTTCGGGAAAATCTATCACGACATCATCAAGGAGAACAGGTTGGGTATACTTCATTGGTGCACTGGAAGCACTGCCGCCGCCGCCACCAACACCCCCTCCATAATGGAAGTAAACAACTGCATCAAGCTCTACTGCTGCTTCATAGAATGGATAAACTCTCCTATCGTTTGCATAAAAACGGTGATAGGGAGGACCAAGAAAGAACCCCTTAATCCCATGGTTTCTGGCAGCAGCCTTAAATTCTTTCAACCGTTGTCTATTAAAAACATCTCTATCAATAATGGGTTTAATCCCCAATATCCCGATGAATCTTTCAGGGAATTGCTCCTGCATATCAATTATTAGTTCATCTGTCCCTAAACCTACACCAGACACAAACATTTCTATGCCCATCTCATCCATTTGACCAAATAGATCCTGAAGCTTTATCTCTGTCAGGTCCTCTACTCTTCTTTTCTCTTTTGCCATTAACATGTGGCTGTGTGCGTCGATTATGGTATCCTTTTTTGAATTTTGATTTGAATATTCTGTATTCTGGCCGCTTGCCGAATTTAAATCAGGCAATCCAGCAAAACCAGCAATTGCGGCGGTTATACTCGCCATTAAAAACTCACGCCGGTTTGATTTCCGAATATCTTTTACATTCATAATAATCCCCTTGAATAATTTATCCCTACCAATAATTACATCCGAGCCTGATAGCTGACCAACACAACGTATTTTTTGCAGACTCATGGCTCTAAATGGAATTACATAATTTCATCTAAATTCTTGTAAGTAAACAAGGACCGAATTTTTGGGAGGGACAATTATAGCTCAATGTTCACCGGACTTTCCGGCGGAGGCCCGCTGGCCAGGACTAACCGCTGGCCATAATCGTATGCCTGGTTCAAGGCAGTTGGATGATTTAGAATATCACCAGCTGCTTCAACTTTGTTGACAAAAATACCTCCTATGAAACGCATATCCAGTACATCGAAGAAGTATTTCATTGTCAACCGGATGCAGCCGAACATTTTGGTACTCTTGGATCCACCGATAGCGATGACTGCACCGCGTCTATCACGGTTGTTGCTGCTAATCAAAGGTTTTTTTAACACATATTTGTGTGCCCAGAGGCACTGGCAGCGGTCAATGAGTAATTTGCACTGAGCAGAGACTGCCATAAAGAATATCGGGGTGGCCAGAATCAGTCTGTCCGCTGTGATCATCTTTTCTGAGATACTCTGGTAGTCATCCTGTATTCTGCATTGGCCGGTCTTATAGCAGGCATTACATTCTACGCAGGGTGAGATGTCATTATCACGCAGGGCAATGTATTCGACGTTGCCTCCGGCTGACTCAGCCCCAGACAGTGCTTCCCGTAGGAGCAGGTCTGTGTTTCCTTTGACTCTCGGACTTGTGGAAATGCCAAGTATTTTTAGTTCCATATCAGATTGTCCCTACCAACAATTACATCCGAGCCTGATAGCTGACCAACACAACGTATTTTTTGCAGATTTATGGCTCTAAATGGAATTAGATAATTTTATCTAAATCCTTGTAAGTAAACAAGGACCGAATTTTTGGAAGGAACAGTTAATTATTTCTTCAGCCATTTTCGCACGACTTTCCAGGTCTGTGGTGTAACATCCTGGTAAGTCCAAAAGGCAATGCCCGGTATATTCAGCTTATCCACGGTTTTGAGGTGTGCCGCAGTGCTGACCTCATCGCTGGCAAAGAACCAGTGTGGTCGGCCTTTCTCGTCAATGTACCGATATGTATTTATCTTTTCATACGGAAGCCAAATCCGCTCGACCTTCGCCCCGGCAGATACTGTCGGTCTGGGGCCGTCCACCTGCTTTCCGCCGCCACCCGGCGTCATATCATAATCATTCGAGTACGCGGGAAGACCCATAATCAGTTTTTTACGTGGAACGTATTTCAGCCAGAACTTCATCGCGTCTCTCGCCCACGGGATAGTACTGGTCGGGCCCAAACCATGAACATCCGTGCGGTCTAAGTATTCCGGGTCCGGGTCCGCTATCCCCGGCGCATAATACATATCGTAACACATCACCCGAATCATATCGCACGTCCGGCCGATGACCTTCGGGTCATACCAGAATACCAGCTTGTCCTTATACATCGGCGGATAATAACCCACACAG
>JBHPEQ010000049.1:0-18880 GCA_042576845.1 Planctomycetota bacterium | reverse complement strand
TTACATCGCAGGCGGTTTCGGCACATTCTGTTATCGGGACGCCGGCCGAAAAAAGCATATAAAATGACCTGCAAAAACGGCTCAACGAAATATATAGAATGGCCCGACCCAATGATGGTATTTTCAGCAGAAAAACGTCTAAAGCTCGGCGGGCAGGTCCTTTTCTCGGCTTCAAAAAGAAAACAACGTAAATTATCACCGCAGGCACATAAAATAGGGCTAAAGTTACTATAACCTCTAATAGGTACTGACCTGACGTACTTGCTCCCAGAAACAGTGCCGGAAGCGGGCCGACTATAGCAGCGATATGGAGAACCACAAAAGGTAACATCAACCCTGAGATGATGATACGTCTTAACCGACGACGAAAATCGTACCATTCAGACAGCAGCTTCAGCGATTGGGGCAGATTACCCGAAATATCCGCTGCTTTAACAATCATAACATCCAGAGATGCAAAAATTCCGGGGTGCTTGGCCATGGTCTCTGACAGCGTGTGCCCTTGTGAGATACCTTCCTGCAGGGAACGGAAACCGTTTTCAAGTTTTCCACTCAAAGGTTCAACGACAGTTCCCAGAGACCGAGTTATCGGCACACCCGAATCGAGCAGAGTCGAAAGATTATAGTAAACCTGACCAATCTTTGTCGCCATTTGCAAACCCTTAATCAACAAATTATATCCCGCTGTAAGTCTGGCACAAGGAAATAAAGTACCCCATTTTTATTGCTAAAACTGCTCTTTGCATTTACTATATCGGCCGATGGAACTAAACACAACCACTGCGGTTATAACCGGTTCGAGCGGAAATCTCGGCGGCTCTGTAGCACTCGCCCTAGCAGAAGGCGTGTGTAATTGCGTCTGCCAGTATAACACAAATAAAGAAAAGGCGGAGCAGATAGTTGAGACCATAGAGAAAGCTGGTTCAAGAGCAATGGCTGTTGCGGCTGATTTGACGAAAGCTGAGCAGATAGAGAGCTTGTTCGAGACGGCATTGAAAATCGGAACGCCGCAGATTCTGATAAACGCCGCTTCTGTTTTTTCCAGACTGCCTTTAAGCGAGATAACGTTTACAGAGGGGCGAAAAATCCTTGACATTAATCTGACCGCTGCAATTATGACCGCTAAGGCATTTGCAAAACGAATAAAGGAAAAATTCGGCCAAGCTGAAAATGTCCTCGGCAAAATTATCAATATCTCCGATATCGCCGGCATTCGCCCCTGGGCGGATTATGTTCTGTACTGCTCATCGAAAGCCGCTCTTATCGGCGCCACAAAGGCGCTGGCGAAAGAGCTGGCACCGGCGGTTTGTGTCAACTCGGTCGCCCCGGGCCTGGTAACACCCCCGAGCGGTTTCTGCGAAGAGGACAAAAAACGACAGCTTTCCTTTATCCCCCTAAGAAGAAAAGCCGAGCCGAAAGAAATTGCGGATGCCGTGATTTTCCTTATTAAAAATGATTATATCACAGGCCAGGTATTAAACGTCGATGGCGGACGATGTATTTAGAAACTCCCCGATAGTATAAAAGGACAATGATATGAAATTAAACTGGGCCAGTCGAATCACGATTCTTCGTATATTATTGATATTTCCATTCGTTATTTTTATGCTGAAGATAAATGACACCTCGATTTCACAGACGGCACGTACCGCAATACGCTATGGCGCTTTTTTACTTTTCCTTGTTATGGCGTTCAGCGACGTACTCGACGGCTATCTGGCCCGAAGGAAAAACCAGGCCACCCGCCTGGGGGCCTTCCTTGACCCAATGGCTGACAAGCTCCTTATGACCTGTGCCTGTTTGCTGCTCAGCTCCAAGACCGCTTGTGTTAATGGTTTTCAGCTTCCCCAGCCGGTCGTAGTCCTGATAATCGGAAAAGATATGTTTTTGCTGATGGGTTTTTTAGTTTTCTTTTTTGTTACTTCACACGTTCGCATCATTCCGGTCTTTATCGGCAAGATTGCCACTATTCTGCAGCTCTCGATGGTAGGAGCAATCCTGATTGCACCGGAGATTTCAACTTTCATACCAGGCTGGATTTGGTTCCTGAAAGTTTTATGGTGGTCAGCCGCGGGAACCGCAATTTTAGCAACTCTTATTTACATTCGCATAGGAAGCCGCTATATTAGTGAATACGAACAGAGCTTAAAACAATAAAAAATTATTGCTTGTGAGTAAAAATAAGGAATTACTCGTGAAAAAACAGACAACTAAAAAGATGAGCGGGATTTCCAAAAAGATGAAGGACAATAGTCACGTCACTATGATGCGAAAGATATCACGAAGAGATTTTGTCAAGGCATCGGCAGCAGTTTCGCTGGCTGCATTGGCGAGAGGTACCAACCATGCTTTTGCTTCAGGCTCAGACAAGTTGCGAATCGGTCTGATTGGCTGCGGCGAACGCGGTACATATGACATAACAAACTGTTTAAACTCCTCAGACAATGTGGAACTCGTGGCGATGGGAGACTTGTTTAAGGATCGTCTGGATAAATCACTCGCTGAGCTTAGAGAAAATGTAGATGATAAGGTCTCAGTAACACCGGATACGAGCTTTGTGGGATTTGATGCCTACAAGAAAGTTTTAGCTTGCGATGTGGATATGGCAATACTGACGGCACCGCCACATTTTAGGCCGGAGCATCTCAAAGCTGCTGTCGAAGCGGGTAAGCACGTGTTTATGGAAAAGCCGGCAGCAGTTGACCCTGTCGGTGTTCGCTCTGTTATTGCATCGTCAGAATTAGCCAGTCAGAAAAATCTAACGTTAGTAGCGGGTACTCAGATGCGGCGAATATCGCATTTGGTTGCGATAATGAAAAGAATTCATAATGGCGACATTGGTGACATTTTGTCCAGTCAGTGCGTCAGGATTGGCGGAGCATTGCTGGATTGGGGTTCGAAGAACAGACAACAATGCTCATCGGAAATGGAATGGCAGATGCGCCGTTGGTTGTTTTTCACATGGCTTTCCGGCGACCTTATCGTAGAACAGCATATTCACAACTTAGATATTGTTAACTGGGCGATAGGTTCGCATCCGGTCAAATGCACAGGCATGGGCGGTAGAGAAGTGCGAACCGGCTCAGAGTTCGGCAATATTTATGACCATTTTGCCGTTGAGTATGAATATCCAAATGGTATACGCATAGGTTATATTGGCTCTCAAATTGATGGTTGCAGCTTTCGGAATGACCAGCGGTTGGTTGGCACAAAAGGTTCAGCATATATAGACTTCGGTAATGCTGTTATCGAAGGTCAAAATCCTTTCAAATACGATGGTCCCACACCAGATCCCTGTATACGCCAGCATGCCGACCAGATCGCAGCGATTCGTAATGGGGAAGCTCTAAACGAAGGCCGGCGAATTGCCGAGAGTACGCTGACAGCGATTATGGGCCGAATGAGCGCATATACCGGCAGAGCACTGTCATGGAACTGGGTTATGAATGCATCCAAGCTGGATTTTACACTTCCCACGTACGAGTTTGGTGATTTACCGGCCAGGCCCGTAGCGGTCCCCGGCAAAAATAAACTTATCTGAAATAATACGGAGTGCTTTATGAAGCATTATCTTAATCGACGTGAATTCTTAATAACATCGTTATATACAGCAGCAGGGATAACGCTGGGGCTAAAGCGGACCTTGAATGCAGAAAGTACATTCAAACATACTCTGCGTAAAGCACTCATTGTAGATAAACCATCAGAAGAGATTCTAAAAAAAATAAAGGATGCCGGATTTGAAGGTCTCGAAGCTGGGGTTGTAAGCCGAACCGAGGCAGAAAAAGCCCGTCAGATCGCCGAGAGGTTGGGACTGCGTATACACTCGGTCATCCGCGGATGGGCTCAGTTCAACAGCAGCAACAAAGCGGAACTCGAAAAAAGTTTTGACGTGACAATTGATGCTCTTGTTGCCGCCAAAGGCTATGGGGCTGATACCATTCTGCTGGCCCCCGGCGCAATAGACCCACCGGCTGTACCCAGGCCATCGGAATTTCAGATTAAATTCGATAGGACAACCGGACACGTGATAACTGTTGCCGAGAAGGATAATGAAAATTATCACGACTATATTTCTGCACACAACCATGCCTTCGAGACTTTTCAGTCAGCCATCCGCAAGCTGATTCCGATGTCCGAAAAAACGGGCGTTGTTATTGCTATTGAGAATGTCTGGAACAACCTTTTCGTGGACCCGCACCATATGGCGTATTTTATCGACTCTTTCAACAGCCCTTGGGTTCGGTCTTATTTCGATATCGGCAATCACGTGAAATACTCTCTGCCGGAGCAGTGGATTGCTATTCTTGGCAAGCGTATAGTAAAATGCCATGTCAAAGACTTTAAGCTTAACTCCAATGGACATGGAGGCAGTTTTGTTAACATTCGCCAGGGTAGTGTTAACTGGCCGGGTGTCTGTAAAGCTCTTGAGACCATCGGCTATAATGGCTGGATGACCATTGAGGGCAGCGAAGAGCTATCCCTGGAGGAACAAAACAGGCGACTCGACCTTATCATTGCCGGGAAGTGAATTTTACGAAGTTTAAGTAATATGACAGCACAATTCAGCGAAATTCCGGATGTGCTCGAAGACCTCAGAGCAGGCAAATTTATTGTCCTCGTGGATGCAGAAGACCGTGAAAACGAAGGAGATTTAGTCTGCGCCGCCCAGAAGGTAACTGCCGAGCATATCAACTTTATGGCAAAGTTCGGCAGAGGCCTTATCTGTTTGCCTTTGACAGCGGATAAGTGTGATTCACTTGCCCTGTATCCTCAGACTGTAGAAAACACTGCTCGTTTTAACACCGCCTTTACAGTCAGTATCGACGCCGCTGAGGGAATTAGCACCGGCATAAGTGCCGCAGACAGGGCCCATACCATTCAGACCGTTGTTGCTGATGATGCAAAAGCCCGTGACCTCGTTAGACCCGGCCATATATTTCCCCTCCGCACCAGAGAAGGCGGGGTACTCGTTAGAGCCGGACAGACCGAAGGAGCTGTTGACCTGATGAAACTGGAAAAACTAGTACCCGCAGCTGTTATCTGCGAGATAATGAACGACGACGGCTCAATGGCAAGAGTGCCGCAATTGTTGAAATTCTGCGAAAAGCATAACCTTAAAATTGTCTCCATCGCAAAGCTGATTGAATACCGCCTCCAGCGTGAAAGCCAGATTAAGCGCGTTGAGCAGGTCTTTCTGCCCACCGACTATGGCGAATTCACACTAATTGGTTACGACAGCATTACCAGTCCCGAGCCGCACCTGGCACTGTGCAAAGGCGGGGTCGGCGACCCAGACCAGACAGGAAAAGTTATCGAACACGATGAGCCGGTTCTGGTAAGAGTCCATTCAGAATGTATGACCGGCGACCTGTTTCATTCGCAGAAATGCGAGTGTGGCTACCAGCTCATATCCGCAATGAAGATGATTGAAGAAACTTCAAAAGGCGCCTTGATTTATCTCCGCCAGGAAGGCAGAGGAATCGGATTAAAAAACAAACTGAGGGCATACAAACTCCAGGAGCGGGGTCTTGATACGGTCGAAGCAAATCTTAAACTCGGGTTTTTACCTGATAAAAGGGATTACGGCATTGGAGCTCAAATCTGTCGCGATTTGGGACTTAAAAAAATACGTATCCTGACCAATAATCCCAAAAAAATAAGCCGCCTTGAGGTTTATGGTGTAAAGGTTGTCGAACAGATTCCTCTGAAAGCTGTTCCCGGCAGACATAACATCGATTATTTGAGGACAAAAAAGTCACGTCTCGGACATTTGCTTAATGATGACCTGTAATTACAATACAAATACAGATTAGGAAAATTAACGACTTCGCAGATGAAAAAATCCGCAACAATAAACTGCTTAGCTGTTTTCACTTTAGTTTTTGGCGTAACCGGCTGCCAACAGAATACTCATAGGCCAAGCATCGAAACAGACGACCAGCCGATTTCTGTTTATGCCCGCTACGCACCGATTAAAATTCGTATTATACCGCTGACCAAATTTGACCTGCCTGAAAACAAAATACATTTGTATGTATCGCTGCTGGACTCATTCAACTCTCAGATAAAGGCGCCTGCCGTTTTCCGTTTTGAGATATACGAGAAAGTCCAGAGGTCTGCTGAACCAAAAGGAAAAAGAATTTATCACTGGCAGCCGGACATTGATTTGACCGGCCTGATTGAAAATAACAATCACTGGTCCGATTTCCTCAGAGCTTATGAATTCAAACTCGACTTTGAGCCCAAAGAGAACAAATCCTATATATTGCAGGTAACATCAATGTTGCCCAACGGCAAAAGACTCTCAGCAGAGATAGACCTTAAATCACCATAATAGTGTTAATTTCTCCATTAGAACCCACCTCGCATATCAAAATTCATTCTTCGAGACGGTGTAGCATACGCCCTTGGTGTGTTTGATACTAACGATACACCGTTATCACTCTAATTTCAAAAATGATATTGCAGAAAATTTTCGTTGAATATTGAGTTTTTTCGAAAATTATATTTCGAGCTTGCAGGATTTCGCTGTCGATATAAGTTCTTATATATAAAGGAGATAGCAATGTTTGCAAGATATATCGCAAGCCGGCATAAAGCTAAATCGTAATGACAACCGAAAATATTTCTTGACTATTTTCTTGCTGTCTCTTAAAATACATTATTATGGCTCGAAACAAAGTAACACAGCAATTAATAGCGGACAAATTGGACATTTCTGTCGCTACGGTCTCAAAAGCGATAAGTGGACATTCCGACGTCAACTCTGATACCCATACTAAAGTCATTAATATGGCCACAAAGCTGGGATATGATATCGCCGGACGCTCAAAACAGCAAACCAGCTTCATGCCTGAAAAGCACCATCTCGTAGGCGTTTTTGTATCCCACAAAGAAGACCAATGGCGACACTCAAACTACTTCGCTGGGATGAGTAGTACATATGCAAAAATGAACATCTCCCTCCTTTTTCACTATTGTTGCGCAGAAGATAGCAGGCTCATTATGCAACCTGAATTTCAGCCGCCTGCTATGCGCGACCAGTTGTTATCGGGGGTCATTTTAGTAAATCAATGGCCCCCAAACATTACAAAATACCTGACCTTAAAAGTACCCTGCGTCTCGATTATTAATGAGCTTCCTGATTTGAAGGTGGACGTCGTTGGTATCGATGAGTTCAGCGGTATCTCAAAATTGATGGACCACCTTCACAACCTGGGACATCGAAAAATCGGTTTCTTCGCAAGGACAGGTGTGTCAAATCAGGCCCTTGTTCGGTTTGGTGCATACGCAGCTTCCGTTTATCGATTAGGCCTCGATTTTGAACCTGAATCCGTTTGCGGTCTGGCTGAGAAAATCGTCGATGATAATTCGTTTACTTTGGATATGCAGATAAAGCGTGTGGTCGAGCAGATTCGCCGAGGTGTGCGAGCATGGATGTGCACAGATAACGATGTCGCCTATGATTTATATCGTCGGCTGACTGATAAGGACTTTAGAGTGCCACAGGATGTCTCCATTACGGGTTTCGGAGACAGAGAAAGTGAAAGGATTGAAGGCCCGAAATTTACTTATATGGCAGTTCCTGCTCTGAGCGTAGGCGCCGAGGCGGTCAGAAGACTGCTGAATCGCCTGCGCCATCCTGCCAGTCCCAAGCTCATAGTAAAGCTCCAGTGCAAATTCATTAAAGGAGCGACAACCGCTCCTCCGCCAAAAGATTTGTCCAGCGAAAGCAGCTAACTTTTTTGATTCCTGTCTCCCCGGACTGCCAGCCCTTTCCCCGCATCCAAAGCCGGCTCATTGCCTTTTTATCAAGCCAGCTGCGGTCTTATATTTTGTGAGCATTTCGATCTTTCAGGACGGTCAGGGAACAGCGCCTCCCCATAAGAAGAATAAGATACAGCTTGGTAACAATAAACAATGACAGCTATTTTCTTCTTAACCATCGGTTATCAAATCTGATATAATTATTATCAGGAGTCCCTGCTCTCGTCCAAGATTCGAGCTTTTTCTCCTCACTGCCACCGTACCCAAGCTACCCACCAATTAGGGCTTGTTGACACCAGAGTTAGTGGATGAATCTACTGAACTGACCTTGGCCCGAGCTTCCCCAATACTCTTGAGACAATCCGGACATACGGCAAGGAAAGTCATTGAATCATGGTGGAAATGCTGTTCGCACACAAAACATGACTCATTCAGACTAATATCCAACATCTCAGAACGTAGGGGAACAGACTCCGCTTGTTTGGTTTCCTGACACGAGATAGCGCTACGCCATGCTTGCAGCCAGGCTGCTGTAGTCCGAGAAGTAACACCTTTATTTTTCGCTCGTGATAACAGAAGCACCCTATAAACATCATCCTGAATCAGGGCAATATTCGACGCGGCAGACACTAACAGCCAACCATTGTGAACAGCCTGCTGCACATCTTGCGGCCAGCTTACAATTTCCAGTTGCTCCTTCACCCATGCAGTCGACCGATGGCAAACACTTGTCACCTGTTCGCGATCCATACCGGCTTCCTTAATCAAAGCTACTACGGCCACCGCCATTTCGATAGGGCTCAGGTCTTTTCGGAATAAGTTCTCCGCCAGCGCCACCTCACATATCTCCCGTTGATCAGTTTGAGTGATACGGACTGCCGCTTCCTTGAGACCGGCTTTTCGACATGCAGCATACCGCCGATGACCGGCGATAAGACGATAACGCTTACCGTCAGGAGCAACCACAAGAGGATTAATAAGGCCAATCCTACTAATCGATGCAGCTAACTCAGCAATACCTTTATTCTCCCCCTCCAGTCGAAGCGGGTTTTCACCAGCATCTATTTTTTCTAACTCAAGCGTAAACTCATTTGCCTTTAGCATGACTCTCTATCCTTTCCATAGGCTTAAACCCATATTTCCTGGATAAGCTCTCTGCAAGCATGCTCCGGTGCTACGCCCCAAACGGAAATTCCATCTTGCTTAACCCAAAAGCATTTACGGTAAAATGTATATGGAGCATTTTATCTTAGGTCTTAGCCTCTTGACAAGGAGAAAAGACCAAACCTTCATATATTCGATGACCTTGTAGCTGTAATACGTGAGGCCGAGCCGAGGAAACCTAAAACTCTATATGCTCTAAAACTGCAAATTTTTGCATTTCCAGCAGTATTCGCCTATTGAAAACTGCTCATGAATGCTGAGGGAATAAATAGGGATAGCGGCACCTTTTTTTCTTGACTATCGGTTATCAAATCTGATATAATTATTGTTCGGAGCCCCTGTGCAAAAGGTTATTGTGGCTTAAGACCACGGAAAAAGAAAAAATTGGGGCGTGACAGACGACCCCGTATATTAACCTCATCAGGGGCTCTGCTCTCATAGTTTATCTGTTACAATAACTGCTGCTGTTTGTAATATCTTAAAAGAGTATAATTGAGAATTACTTTTCCGGAACCAATGAGCCGATAAGAAAAAACTTATGAACAAAAAACTCGAACAAATCGCCAGCAAAGACGGTAGATTCAGCACGAATGCAATAAAATTCGTCTATGAGGGACTCGGATATACTATGGAAAATGTTACTGACGAACCCCCGCATATTACCGGCCAGACGCTGTGCGAGGGATTAAGAAAATTGGCCCTTGAAAAGTGGGGCCGGCTCGCAAAATTAGTTCTCAATATCTGGGGGATAAAGACCACTCGTGACTTCGGCGAGATAGTGTATCTGATGATAAGACACAAAATGATGAGCGCCCAGCCGACAGACACAGTTGATGACTTCGATGATGTATACGATTTTCAACAGGTTTTTAAAGATAAATTCAGCTTTGAAAATACTCAGCGATAGTAAAACCGCCTCTCTTCATTCGGCCCGTGAAAGCCCCTAATATGAAGATTCAATTCGACGCCTCCAGGAATAACTAATACCGATACTCACATATCTGCCAACCTTTTAATGACGATAAACGTATAAATACATAGAAAGGTTTATGCCTTTTCGGCTGTAAACGGCTAAGCTAAAAAGGGTGATGAAATGACCAAAGCTGAACAATTGATGTGTTATTTAATACGTCTTGATGGCGGGGAAAACCCGGCACTCGTAAAAGAAGAAGCCAGAGAATTCCTCAAGAATATCGATGCCCACGATTTAACGATTGCCGAGCAGAATTTGATGGAGAAGGGATTGATTATTGACGATTTGCAGCGGCTTTGTGAGATGCATCTCGAATTGATAGAGGATCAGGTCTTGAAAATGAAACCCAATCTCCCTTCCGATCATGTCATATTAACTATGCTCAGCGAACATGAATCCATCCTGTGTTTTCTCGATGAGCTTGATTTTATAAACAGGCAAATCCAGGATATGGAAAACTTCGATGCTGATTGTGATGTCTTCGTTAAGTTAAAAAAAGTCGCTGAACACTTATCTGCCGCTGAGCGGCATCATGAGCGGGAAGAGGATATTCTTTTTTCCGAGCTTGAGCGAAGGGGTTTGTTCGCACCGCTGATGATAATAAAACAGGAGCATGCAACACAAAGAGGATATACACACCAGCTTAAAGCCCTCACCGAAGATGTCGAGGAAATGAAATTGAGCAAATTCAAACTGCAATTGGATGCGGTTGTCAGGTTTCTCGCCCCGACCCTTCGGGAGCATATCTTAAAGGAGAATAACATTCTATATCCCACTGCTTTGGCCGTCATAAAGGATGAAAAAGTGTGGCTCAAATTAAAACAGGCCTGTGATAAAATTGGCAACTACTGTTTCACGCAGCAAAAACTTAAGTAATATAGAGCAATTCCCTCGCTTTTCCCTAAATTAAACAGCAACTGTCATAAGGCAATGACCAAAAGTCAGGAAGAGAGAAAAATAAAAGTAGTTGAAATTGGGTTTGAATTGGGTTTGCTTGGCTTTATTTTGGGTTTGTTTTCGTTAGTCTGAAATCATCTTTTATTTTCATAATCCCTTGTTAAAATTGCGCTTACGTTCATTTGGGTATCCAGCAAATTGGGTTTGTTTTGCATAATTAGTGAAAAATGGTCGACCATATTTCACTTCGGCAAACTCAGTGTAAACTCTGTTCGTTGGTAGAAACACGGTAGCCATTATAAGTTTTCCTAATTTATTATTCACTTTATTTGGGCGATTAAAAAAAACGCAAGTGCTTGTGCGGTAAGGAGATAAAAATTTTCAAAAAATTTGATTTTTGGTTTTACCCCCCTGCGCGTTTGGTCGATTTTTCGGCAGCAGAAGTAATGGGAACATCAATATGCGACAAAATTAAACATGGTGGGAAAAGGCGGGAATAGGCGGGATTAAGTGGGAAAGCAGGGTAAAAAGGAAGAATTTATGGCAATGAATGAGTTAATATTATGTTACTTTCAAAATGCGACAAATACGTGAAAAAGCAAAAAAACAAAGTTGTAAAATGTTCAAACCAGTTTAACGGCATTTAAAAACATTTTATTTAAAGACCGTTTAAAAGGGCTTTTAAGGCTTATTACAAGCAAATTAAATCCCCAAAAAGAGGCCTTCAAACATTATATTTAAAACGAAAAAACGAAATGCAAAACGAAATTATCACTGGATGGTAGATATCAAGAATTAGGTTAAAATAGATAAAATGGCACAAAGAAATTACCAAAAATAAAAGGATGTGGAGTCGAGTCTTCATTGAATGGGTTTATAAGGCATTCGGCTGCGCAATAGCCTAAATGTTTCCTAGAATTCTTAAATCATCCAAGATTTACTTGCTTTAATTGGTACAATTTTTGGAGAGAAAAGCAAGTGCAAGGCGTTAGTTCGATGGTAAAATCTTCGGATTTCACACCAAATCTGATCATTACACGCTATTTGGCCTTTTGGTTGTACTTTGGTTGTAGGGATTAGCCGCCAAAAAGCTTGAATTTCAATACAGGTTTGATATTCTATTGAAAATGAGGCTTAGCGGCGAAGCTGAGCGTTTAATATGGGAAATGTTAGATTAAAATAGAAGGAGTGAAAAATGAAAGTGCAAGATGGGGAAGAAATTTTGAACGCAATCTACGGGTATATAGCCGAATATGGCCTTAAAGTTGTCGGTGCGATTGTAATCTTTATTGTTGGGCGATGGATAGCCAAACTATTGTCGAATCTTATCACAAAAGCACTAACCAAAGCCAAAGTAGATAAGACTCTGACGAAGTTTGCCGGTAGTCTGTGCTACATTGCATTACTAATATTCGTTATTATAGCAGCAGTGGGAACATTAGGTGTACCGATCGTCCAGTTCAGCGTGGTTATTGGCGCAGCAGGTTTAGCTATTGGCTTAGCTTTGCAGGGCTCTTTAGCTAATTTCGCTTCGGGTGTACTGATGCTCATATTTAAGCCTTTCAAGGTGGGTGATTTTGTGGAGGTAGCCGGGGCCAAGGGAACCGTAAAAGAGATTCAGATTTTCAATACAATCCTCGCCTCCCCTGATAATATTCGAGTTATTATTCCTAACGCTCAGGTGACAGGCGGCAATATGATGAACTACACAGTCAACGGCACCAGACGTGTCGATTTGGTAGTAGGGGTCTCGTATGAAGATGACCTGAAGAAAGCTCAACAGGTAATCGAGCAGGTCCTTGCCGATGATGATAGGATCCTCAAAGACCCCGCTGCTACTGTGGCAGTGTCTGAGCTTGGTGACAGCAGTGTTAATTTTGTCGTTCGTCCCTGGGTCAAACCGGAAGATTACTGGGATGTCTATTTCGATGTAACTGAAAAGGTCAAGCTCAGTCTCGACCAAAACGGTATATCAATACCTTATCCACAACGTGATATTCATATGAAAAACGTGAGCAATAAATAGCAAATCATGGTAAATGGTTGCGTATAGAGCGCTAATTGCGGCATATTATCCATTATTAATTATATTGAAAGACCCACATTTATTCATAAATTGTACAATAGCTTTTGGAGGCACATTCTATGAGAAGCTCGATTCATTACGTTTATCTTATTTTCGCACTCCTTTCAGTAATAGTATGTTCACGCGTGCTGGGAGAACAAGCTGATAAAGCGACGCTCTATGTCTCTGCGAATGGCAATGACACGTGGTCCGGTAGAATGGACAGTCCCTTTGCCAGCTTGCGTGCTGCACGTGACGCAGCTCGTAAACTGAATCAGGAACAGCCGCAGCGAATAATTGTTCTTGAAGGCAATTATTTCCTCAGTAAACCGCTTGAATTAGATGCAAGAGACAGCGGTATTTCTATTGAAGCTGCACCGGGTGCACAGGTTGCGTTGTACGGTGGCCGTAAAGTGAGCGGCTGGAAAAAGGATGGTGATAATTTCTATTCTATTGACATACCGGAAGTGAAAGACGGCACGTTTGATTTTCGAGCCCTTGTTGTCAATAACAAGCTCAGTCAGCGCGCACGGTTGCCTAAGAAAGGTACATATAGCCATCTAAACCCTTACATCGAGAAATTGAATGATGATGGAACAGAAATGACCGAGCGTCCTGAACCTGTGATGGAAGCGCACAGGACAATGAAATACAACCCCGCTGATATAGGGCCGTGGCTGGATGTCAAGAACGCGGAGATCCGGTTGTATCACATGTGGAACGAAACGCTTGTTGGGGTGGCAGCAAATGACACGCAACAGAACGAGTTGAAATTCTCAATTCGCCCGCTTTACGCACCGGGGATGTACGGTATGAAAAAATACATCGTCTGGAATGTGCGCGAGGGCATGACCGAGGCGGGCCAGTGGTATCTTGACCGTACGGCAGGCAAACTCGTTTATTGGCCACTGCCGGGCGAGGATATAAACGAAGTGGAGGCGATTGTGCCGATTGTCGAATCAATCATACGGATTCAAGGCACAGAAGAGACACCGGCCATAAATATCACCATAGGGGGTATAAAGTTATCGACTACGCACACGCCTATGATAACAGGTGGTTTTGGGGCAGGTAAGTTTGACGGGGCGGTTTCGCTGGTGTTTGCCGAAGATTGCAAACTCGTTGAGTTGGAAGTCTTCAATGTGAGCGGCTACGGGATCAAGGCGAGGCGGAGTAACTTCCGAGTGGAAAACTGTCACATCCATCATACCGGCGCTGGGGGCATCTGCTCAAGCGGTCACGATATAGTCATTACCAACAACCACGTCCACGATGTCGGCCTGATATATCCCAGCGGTATTGGAATCTGGGGCGGCGGCATTGACGCTCATATCAGCCACAACGAGGTTCACGACACGACCTATTCCGGGATCGACTATGGAGGGAGCGGACATTTGATTGAAAACAATCTGATATATCGAGTGATGACCGAACTCCACGATGGCGGCGGCATCCGCGTGCCTGGCCGCATCCATTTGGAAGACTCCTACTCTATTCACTCCGGCAACGAGGTGGTCATCCGCGGTAACTTCGTCCGCGACATCGAGGACAAAATCCAGTTCACGGGAGCCTGGTCATTCTTTCTTGACGCAAACAGTAAGAATTGCCTGCTTGAGGGAAATCTCTCTGTCAATGTCTCCTGCCCATCTCAAAACCACATGTCGAAAAATCACACGTTCCGCAACAACTTCTTCATAGCCAATGTGGATGGCCCCATCCAACTCGATTTTCCCCTGTCGTCGGGCCAAATTTTCGAGAAAAACGTTGTCTATACCACCGGTTCATTCGGGATAGCTAATCCCGACGGTTTGACCACCTTTAGCAACAACGTCCTCTTCAGCGAAAAAGGCCAGATGAACTATCACAAGCTGAAAGACTACGCGACTGTCGGTGTGTACCCCCTTGAAGCAACACAGGGGAATATCTTTAGTGACCCGATGCTGATTGATTACGAGAAAGGAGTGGTGCGACTGGCGCCGGATTCACCTGTGTATAAGCTGGGCATAGTTCCGGTTGATGTCAGCTCTGCCGGAAGACGTCAATAGCATGTAATGTAAAATTGTTATAGGGAACATGTTGCTCATTAAAACCTATAAATCTTGAGGAAGCTGTAATGAAGAATATAATTAATTTTCACATGGCGTTAATTTTCACCCTGTCTTTACTGTTTTGTGTATGTGCTTTAGTGGGATGCGCCGAAGAAGCCCAAACACAGAAAAAGACAGATAACATTAGCTTGATAGTTGAACTCGATAAGACAGCACTTGGTTTTGAGAGTTCAGAATTTTCTCTGTTCAGGTTAAATGAGGCCATTAATATTTTTGATAAAGAGACACATTATTTTAATGATGTCCCCGGTCTGGAGATTGGTCATTATGCTCTGGCCTGGAGCATGGTTTATATGAGTGGTTACAGATATACGAAGCCAACTATTGTTTATCCTGAAAAATTCCAAAGAATTCTCAGCCCGGGGAAATACTTGCTGCGGATAGAAAACATAAGCGAACTTTATGTAAAAGATAAAGATATATATTTACAGATAAATTCAGGTGAAATGACGACTGTCACTGTGAAAAAGTATGATATGATTTCCATAAAAACAACTGATTTGCATGGCACAACGATTACAAGCAAGCGATACCAGGCCAAAGAAGGCCCCAGGGGTAGAGGTGGTAATTTTTATCAAATTAAGGTTGATTAACCGAGTATTTAAGACGTTTTATTGCAAAACATGCTGCTCATTATAAACATTTAAATCAGAGGAAGCTATTATGAAACATTTCAAGAACTATCACATGTTAGTAATTGTTATTTTTGTATTGTTGCTTTATTCATTAGCTACAACAGCCAATGCTGAAGGTTCTAATGCAAAACCAGTAATTCGTAACGAGATTATTGAACATGGGCCATTCATTCAAATTCCAGGTCCTCCCACTCTCATAAGTCCAGGTAATAAAGGTGACTGGGACGGCGCCGTTGTCGAAGCTGGTGCTGTCATCAAGGCTGAAAACACGTATTATTTTTATTTTCACGGCACGCCTGGGAACCATGAGAATTGGCCGCGAGGAGGATATCGCATTGGTGTTGCCAGCGCACAGCACCCGCTGGGGCCGTGGAAGAAACATGACGCCAATCCTATTATCGACCTGGGACCAGTGGACAGTTGGAAGGGCCGTCATGTAGCCTGTCCGGCGGTGCTCAAGGAAGAAGGAGACAAGTATTATATGTGGTTTGGAGGGTCGCATGGTAGGTGGGACATCGCTCTGGCGACGGCTTCGCACCCGTTGGGTCCATGGAAAGAATATGAGCGTAATCCTGTTCTTGAGGATTTTGGTTTTGTTGGCGGAGTGGTCAAGGTTGACGGCAAATACATGATGTATAACGTATATCCAGTGGGTTCAGTCTCACCAGACTCGGGCCCAATCTGCCTTGCTACGGCCGATAAGCCAGAAGGGCCTTGGGAAAAATATGAAGGCAATCCTGTTATTGAAGCAGGAGAATGGGGCGCCTGGGATGACGGTGGGTTCTCAGAAGCAGGGATGCTCTATCACGATGGAGTGTTTCACTGCTTTTATGGTGGTGTCAAATGGGGAAAGCTGGAAAGCATCGGCTATGCCTACAGCTTCGATGGTATTAACTTCATTAAGTATAGCGGAAACCCGGTGGCGCCTCGGGAAAATTATCCTGACACACATGCGTTTGCGGAAGTCCATGCTCTGTGGGAGCCGCCCTTTCATTATTTGTACCATACGTATCGATACTTATCAAGACGAGGGGAGTATCTTGGTGTTCAGATTCTGGTGAACCAGACACCATTCAGCCTGAGAATGCCGGTTTTGAATATAGAGTCACTAGAGGGGGGTAAGACGACATTATTGAATGATTCGACACCGGTCAGCTTAGCTAATATCACACGTTTATCCTTGACCGCACAGTGTATTTATAACCAGAAAGCCAAAGAGTCCATTCGCATTCATGTACGTTCCAGTTATGACGGGCTCAATTACGATACCACGGATTTATACACACTCATCGTTGATTTACAGCCAGGTCAATTATCAAGAAAGACATTCCAGTTAGATAGCAAGGTGCAGTATATAAAGGTTATAGTTGAAAACCTTGATAAAAAGGAAATTGTCTCAGACGTGGAGGTTACTGTCACTCTTGGTGGTTGAAAGTGAGTGAAAACTTGTTTGGACAAAGTTAAAACAAAGATATTTAAATTTGAATTGAATCTGTTGGTTATAAAAGCTCGAAAAATTAGGAGTAATTTATCATGAAACTTTTTAAGAATTCTTACATAACGGCAATTGTTGCCTTTGCATTATTGCTTTGCTCATTTGCAACAATGGTTGCCGCTAAGAATGTAGCCCCGACGAAAAATATCTTCGCGGAAAGGCCTTTAATTCACGTTCTTGGTCCCAGCCCAGCTATTGTTCCGAGCGCCGATAAATCTGCCGTTGACAGCTTCATCCTAGAGTCCTGTGACGTCCTCAAAGACACTGACGGTACCTGGTACTGGTATTATCATGCAGAAAGCAAGGATAAGGACCGCTGGCCCGAAGGATACCGGATTTGCGTAGCAACCTCTAAGAATCCTCTCGGCCCCTGGGAAAAGTACGAGCACAATCCTGTACTGGAACATGGTAAAGAAGGAGAGTGGGACCATGATGTGGTGGCCTGTGCCTGTCTTATGAAAGAGGGTGCCTACAACATTCATTCACATAATGCCACTTACTATATGTGGTATTGGTCTGACGGGGCCATTGGCTTGGCTACAGCCGACAATCCACTGGGTTCCTGGAAAAAGTATGAGAATAATCCTGTTATGGATTGGGGAGACGAGCCCGGAGTCTATCCAGGTAGCGTAACCAAAATTGGTAATATGTTCTATATGTTCGTTCAGAGTCCCGTCTCGCTCCAGGACCAGGGGCCATTCTGTATAGCCACCGCCTACAAACCAGAAGGACCATGGACAAGATATGAGGATTTATACAAACGGAGAAACAAGAAGGGCTACGCTGCTCCCAAACCAAAAGGACCGTGGACAAAACACGAGATAAATCCTGTTATGACTCCCGGCGACTGGGGTGCATGGGACGACGGCGGTTACTCAGAAGCGGCTGCCAAGTATCACGAAGGCATCTTCCACTGTGTTTACGGTGGAACGAAAGCCCCGAAAATTGAGTCTCTCGGCTACGCTTGGAGTTTTGACGGAATCAGTTGGCATAAATACCAAGCCAATCCGGTTGTACCTTTGAGTAGAATTCCAGATGGTTCGGGCTTTGCTGAAGTGCATTGTTTTGTCGAGGGTCCATATATTTATGTATTTCACACATTACGCTACTACACGGGTGAAGGCACAGCTAGGGGTTTTGGAAGCTATCCAGAATGGGAAACGGAAGACCTGGCGGTTCAGGTTCTTACAATCGATCCACATTTCAAGGTAACATTTCCAATTCTGATGATGGAGTCATTAGGTGCTGGGAAGAGCAGCAGAATACAATCTTGCCTTCCTATAGGCCTTGAGGCTGCTACAACGCTTGCCATTACTACAGAGTGCACCTATGATTCTGGTGCCAAAGCTGGACTTCGGCTTCACGTAAGAGGAAGCGACGACGGCGTGAACTGTAACACTGTAGACTTGTACACCTTCGATATTCCTCTCAATGCAGGAGAGACAGTAAATAAAACGGTCGAAATGAGCCCCAGTGTGAAGTTTGCGAGGGTTATTGTCAAGAACTTGGACGGATCACAAAAAGTTAATTCAGTAAACGTAACGGCAACCGTAGGAAACTAAGTCAAAGAATGGCCATAAAGTGCCTAAGCCGGATGAGGATAAAGGGCAAGCGATGATAATATGCGCACATAATACGCTATGATGAAGCGGCTAATACAAGAAATGTAAACAATTTTTATGGAGGAACCTATTATGAAGCACTTTAAAAACTCCCCAATGTTGGCAATTGTCATTGTAGCATTATTGCTTTGCTCATTCGCTACGATGGCAA
>JBHPEQ010000048.1:0-19247 GCA_042576845.1 Planctomycetota bacterium | reverse complement strand
CAATCATACCGGTTTTAATATACTATTTCTATTATCAACAGCAAAGATAATATTAGTCGCCGAGAGTAGCGACGATTTTCACGTCGGAGACGCTCTCAGAATCGTCGAGGTTTTCGGCAATAACCTTCATAAAACGAACCTTGCTGTTCAGCTCAAATGTTTTTCTTGCTAATTTGCCCGGTTGTAAAACGTTGTCCAAAGTGTACAAATCAGTCGTATCGTATTTTACTCCATCATAACTTGCAAGGACGTGGACGCGAATTGGCTTAGTGGCTTTGCTGGAGTATTTGCACTCGGCAGTCATAGATAATCGAGTAATGTTGCTTAAACAAATCGGGTAAGCATCTTCTAATTTCGTAGTCACCCCGGCTGCAAGGTTTTCCTTATACAAGGCCGGCATATCAATACTGAACGGACTTTGAGTTGCTAAAACCATTACGCCCAAATCCTCAACCCAGGGATGACTCTTTCCTTCGTAGAATGCGGGCCGCCAGGTGTAATAACAATAAATGTAAGGCATCTCGATAATGGTGTGGATTTCAGCCATCGCAGCGCAATTGGGACTGAGTTTTCGATGGGCTACTGGATTATTACCATACTTGAACCATTCGAATCCGTCAAAACTATACGCATAACCGATGTCTTCGAGCCCAGGGCCGTGCGTTCGAGTTCCACCGTAGAACATATGGAACATCCCGTTGTGATACATCACTTCAGCTTCTGAGATTCCGCCGTCGTCCCACTCGCCCCAATTGCCTTTCACCATAATGGGATTGCCTGTGTACTTGACATAGGGTCCCTCGGGCTTGTCAGCTACGGCCACTGATAATGGGCCGTCCATATAATTGTCAAGATTCAGCGGATATGAACTGTAGATGTAATATTTTTCATCGACCTTGATAACTCCTCCGACAAAGCCGAAATCGTTCATTACTGGGTTTTGCTCATATCTTTTCCACGGTCCCAAGGGATTCTCAGCTTTTGCCAAACCGACATCCATACCTCTTGCCCCTCCTCCGGAACCTTCTCCGAAATACCACATATAATACTCTTCATTACCTTCTTTGAGGACCATCCCGCAGGCGATTGTGCGGTCGTCCCAACTACCCGGTTTTCCCAGGTCAAGAATGGGTCCGTCGCCGTATTTTTTGAACGGGCCCAAAGGGTTCGTAGCAGTGGCGACGCCCAGTCGATAGCTTTTGCCTCCGCCGTTACCGTGATAATAGAAGTAATATGTCCCCAGGTCCTCGAATGCATCAGATGCCTCTATGAACCCATCATCCCATTGGCCTTTTTCTCCGGTCTTTATAATCCGGTCCGGCCCTGGTATCGGGATAAATTTGCTTGATTCTATTATCTTTTGCCGTACGGACGGGCCTGCGAATTTGTCGCCGGCATAAACAGAATCACCTACTATCATTGTTGAAAATACTCCAACAACCACCAATAGCATAAAATATTTTTTGTAGCGCATTTGTTGCCACCTCCAATGAAAAAGAATAGAGAAGTTCATTTGAGCTATAAGGTTTAGTGCTTAACCGCCGAGGTTTGCGATAATCTTCACGTCGGATACACTTTCATTTTCGTCGAGGTTTTCAACAATCACCATGATAAATTTCATCTTACAATCTAACTGCAGTGTCTTTCTGGCAAACTGACCCGGTTGTAAATCATTCTCGAATGTGTATAAATCCATGGTGTCGTAATTGACTCCATCATAACTGGAGCGAACATGGACACGAATTGGTTTTTTGGCATTTTGGCTGTATCTGCATTCTGCAGTTAATGACAGCCGGCTAACGTTGCTTAAGTTGATAGGACGAGAATCGCCCAGCTTTGTAGTTGCACCGGCTGCAACATTTTCCATATAAAAGGTCGGCATATCGATGCTGAATGGTCTTTGTGTTGCCAGCACATGCATTCCGAGATGTTCACCACCGAAACTCCACGGGTAGTTTCTGCCACGGTAATGTTCAGGTTTGTGTGTATAATAGACGTAAATATAGGGAGGCTCAATAATGGTATGTGCCTCCCCAAAGGCATGCGCAACGGGATCGGACTGACGGGTGATTATCGGATTTTTGCCGTATTTGTACCACTTGAATCCGTCAAAGCTGTAAGCGTATCCGATACTCTCTATTCTTGGGCCGTAGATTCTGCATCCTCCATAGTACATATGGAACATACCGTTATGATAAAGAACCTCCGCTTCAGAGAAACCGCCATCGTCCCAATCACCCCAATTGCCTTGTATCATAAGTGGATTGCCAACATATTTTACATAGGGACCCTCGGGTTTGTCAGCGATCGCTACTGCCAGGGGACCATAATCACCATGATAACCTCGAGGACTGAGAGGATGCATACTATAGAGTCGATACTTTCCATCAATTTTAATGACACCGCCTATGTACCCGAAGTCGCGCAGGACAGGATTGCCCTCATATTTTTCCCAGGGCCCGAGCGGATTCGATGCAGTGGCCAGACCTATATCCCATCCACCCTCCTCATCATGGCCGCCATACCACATTACATACTTTCTATCGCCTTCCTTTAACACCGCAGGGCAGGCAACGCTGTTTTGCTCCCAGCTTTCCTTGGGGCCTATCGGTATAATTGGATCGACTCCATGCTTTTTGAAGGGTCCTGTCGGATTATCAGCGCTTGAGACACCTATCTGATACTGGTACTGGTAGAACCCGCCGCTGCCGACCGCATGATAAAACAAATAATAAGTACCCAGGTCTTCCAAGGCATCGCCTGCCTCAATGTTTTCATCATCCCAGGTGGTCCTGCGGTCTGGCTTTAGAATAGGATTAGGGCCTGGAATTTGAATGAACTCACTTAACTCTATCGCCATTTGCCGCGTGGTCGGGTCAGCAAACCTATCCTGAGCACAAACCGGACTCGCCGATACCAAAGCCCATAAAGCCGCAGTAATTACCAACAATGTTACATTTTTTTGGTAATCCATTTTTGTTACCTCCAGGTACATAGTTCGAATAATTTACATTAACCCTGCCTTATTCTTATCAGAACCTGTGTTACTTTGCCAGTTTTTTTTATACTGACTAAATCTGAGAATTTCTTTACGTTTTATTAAAACCGCAGCAATTAAGGTTCAGCATCAACAGTTACCTCAGCCCCTTTCAATCCTTTCGCTTCGGCTTTTAGCATAATCTGCCCAGCGTCCCAGCCGGACTGAACGAAAACCATCATCAAACCATTGAAAGCCGGATATGTCTTTTGGTTCTCCGGGATTTTACAGCTTGGGTCCCCATTGCATACGCCGATAATTTTCCCACTGGAGCTGATACTAAACGTTATCTCGTTGCCAGCGGTTGGCACTACCCTACCCTTATCATCAACAACTTCTACAGTTACTATTGAAACATCCTGTTTGTCAGCCTTGATTATATTTCGGTCTGGTTTAAGCTGAATTGCAGCGGCTTCACCGGTCGTCTCTCGTCGGTAGGTTGCTGAAAGTTTACCATCGTTAAAACCACGTACCTCGATATGACCTGGCTCATATTCAGCCGTCCATTCGAGGTGTGAATTTCGAGGCATAGTTTTCTTGCCATGACTTTCGCCGTTTACAATCAGCTCGACTTCGTCGCAATTGCTGTGGCACCATATCTCGATTGGCTCTCCTTCCTTTCCCGGCCAGTTCCAGTGTGGTAAAACGTGCAGCACTGTTTCATCAGACCACCAGGACTTGTAGTAATAGTAATTATCCTTTGCAAAGCCGGCTCGGTCCATAAAACCATAGTTTGCATGCACACAAGGCCAGCTGCGAGGATGCGGCTCTGCACAGTAATCAAATCCGGTCCATACAAATGTCCCTGCTATCCAATCCCGCTGCAGACAATAGGTCCACATTTGTTCTGCTGTTTTGCCCCATGGTGCATGATTTTCATCATAGGAACTGTAGTAACCCTGCTCCTGGCTTTTCCTGTATATCCCTCGTGTAGACAAGGTACTTGCGGATTCACCAAGTACGATAGGTTTATTCGGAAAATCTTTATGAAGTTTTTCAATATCACCAATTGCCAAATAGTTGCAGCCCTGCACGTCAACTTCTTCTGTTACTACACTGCCCCAAGCACCGTTCATAGAAAGCGTCACCGGCCGAGTCGGGTCGAGCTTACGGACAAGACGCTTCATCGTCCTTATCACGCGGGCTCCTCTTTCGTTACCCTGCAGCTCATGCTCCTCATTGCCTAAGCACCACATTATCACGCTTGGACGATTGCGATCACGGCGCACCATGCTCCCTAATTGAGCCAGTAGTTCATCCGTACTGCCTGTCATCCTTGTTTCGTCCATAACCAACATCCCCAGCTCATCGCATGCTCGCAGCAGCTCCGGCGCCACCCAGTTATGTGCGCAGCGATATGCGTTGACACCGGCTTCCTTGAGCCTTTCAATTCGATAATACTGTATCCTGTCCGGAACAGCCACTCCAACGCCTCCATGGTCCTGGTGACAGCATACCCCCTTGAGCTTGATGTGCTTTCCGTTCAGAAAAAATCCCTTGTCGGCATCGAAATGAAATGTGCGAATGCCGAAAGTCGTATCGTATGTGTCAACAATGTTGCCGGCTTGCTTTATCCTCGTAACCATTGTGTACAAATCTGGTGAATCCACTGACCACAGCCTTGCGTTGATAACTTTTACACTTTGCGTGATTTCCCTGCTGTCCCAGGCAGCCATTGATTCCTTCGATTTAGCCGAAGCAACTTCTCTGCCATCAGGGTCAATGATGGTTGAGTCCAGTTCGAAATTTGCATATTTGGCCTGCTGGTTTTCGATGGTGGTTTTGATGGTCAGTTCAGATGAGGCCTTATCGCTACTTTGCTCAACATCCGACGTAACGAACGTGCCCCATCGAACTACATGCAACGGCTCAGTTTTTGTAAGCCATATATGCCGATATATCCCCGCACCTTCATATGACCACAACTCGTAGCGGCTTGCATCAACTCGCACAACAAGAACATTTTCACCCCCGTAATTGGCATAGTCAGTTATGTCAAACGCAAAGCTGGTATAGCCGCTCTGGTGAATACCAAGCAGAAAGCCGTTAAGCCATACACTACACTGACCGAACACTCCATCGAATTCGACTGAAAGTCGCCTGCCCAAATCACTTTGCTCGATATTAAACTTTCTGCGATACCAGCCAACAGAATTTTCGGGGTGTTTTCTTCCAATTTTTTTGATGTACTGGTTGAATCCAGGCCACTGCTCGTTTTTTACAAATTCAAGACCCACCGCCCAGTCATGCGGAACATCAACATCCTCCCAACCGCTGTCGTCAAAATTTTCTTTCACCGCGCCAACAGCGGCACCGGCCTTGGAGTTCGAAACTGGGTTGCCGCCTCCATATCCAAAGTCTTCCTCCATATACCACAGATGCCCTAAACTGAACTTCCACCCGAAATCCATCGGCAACCGTTCCCGGCCTGTTGCCTCATTCGCTGCTACTCCAACAAGGCCGTATCCTGCAACAAGAACGAAAATAAAAACCGATATTTTAAATTTCACTAACTTGTTCTCTATATTCATAATTTACTCCGTTCCTATATCATACCGTAAGAAATTATTAAAACATCTCAGCCGTACTCTCTATACTTTCTTTTCCGAATGGTCCGTATGCACCGGACAGACCAATCTCATCGAAAGGAATTTCCTTAAAACCGGGAATCTCTTTAAAAGCTGCCGCATCCGAACGCAAAGAGAAGTTCATCTCTTCCAAGTTCACAAATCCGGGGTCCTGCTCAGCAACCCAGTTGTCCCTTGCCTGCAAAAGCTCTTCAGGGCCATAATTGACCTGAAAGCCCCCTTCGAATTCACGAGGTGTTGTGGGATTATAAATAAGGTTGCGTTTAAATGTGTTTGAATCCGGAGACTTACGGTCTTCGTCTAATAACAGCAAAAGTTCAGGATACTTCTTTCCGTGCGGCATATTTGCAAAGTTATATTTCGCGAACAAATCTTCCCAGGATTTCTGATATCTCGGAAAACTGCTCGCGAAATATGAATTAAACGGATACGCCATCGTAAAGGGACTTGTGCAATCGATAAAAATGTTATTTTGTGTTTTAATATAAGAACCGCCATGATTGAAGACAGCCCAGCAATTTCTGCTTTTTGGGACGCCGATTTTGTAAAAAACATTCCCTTCAATCAACCAGCCCATCGTCATATCGTCAGGATAAACACCAGCCATTTTGTTTCTGCCGCTAAGCCCGATGTGATGGAAGAAGTTCCGCCTTACGACTGTTCCCCGTCGGTGCGGCGAACGTCCTGAGACTGAATAGATGGCCGCCATGTCCCAAATCTCGTCGGGGACGCTAAAAAATTCATTATACTCAATAAGGTGGTCATTTCCTGATGTGCTGATACCCTGGTGCGGGCCGTTGTGAATCAGGCAATGGGAAACACGATTGCCGACACCGCGTAAGGAGATCGCAGGATTGTACACCTTGTTCCAATGTGAAAAGTCGTGAATATGGCAGTTTTCCACAGCATTGTTCCCTGGCCTAAGTGTCATCATGTCACCACCACTGACCCTGACGACCGAGGCTCCGATGTGATGCAAATGACAACTTGAAACTATATTATTGCTGCCGCTTATTGAAATACCCCCTCTTGTGAAATTACGAACCTCGCAGTACTCTAAGCGAATATTCTCACAGCCGTTACAATTAACAGCGGTATTTCTGCCATTATCAAAAATGAAGTCCCTGAACGTCACATACGAAACCTTACTTAGCTCTATCATAGGTACTTTCAGCATCGATACCATGATGTCAATATTTCCCCTGACAAAAGACTCAGGCGGCAAAAGATATAGAATTCCCGTATTCCTATCGATGTAGTACTCACCGGGAACATCAATCTCTTCAAGGAGATTTTCTGCGTAAAAAAACGAATCCTCTGATTTACGAAGTCCACCATACTCACCGGAACGAAAGGTCATTGTCTTTGCACTCGTATCAATTTTCGCAACCTTCTTGTATGTCCATTCCCACGCTTCGTTAAAACTGCCGGCGAGCCAGATGTCATCCGCCTTCTCCCAATATTCAGGCCTTTCAAAATCATATCGAAATGTTCCGCCGTGCTGCCAGAAATCAGCAGCATCTTTTCCCGTACGAAGCCCTGTAAAATCACCTTCGCTGCCTCGTTTTGGGCCCTCGTCAATTACTTCTGCCATGTTGACGGTATCTTCATTGGGCCATCGCGCTAATTTCATATGCTCGCCATCAATGTACAGCTCCATTTGTGGAAGTTTGCCTTCATTATACACATAACCGTGACGGCTCAGCTCGCCATAGTCTGTAATACCGCGGCCTTTCAGAGAAACCTTTAAGAGCCGGTTTCGGGCATCCTCATCGATAATACGGCCAAGTATTTCCTTATCACTTACCGGCACAAACCATTCTTGCTTTAAGCTTTGACCTCCGCTAAAACGAACACCTTCATTTAGATAAGCACGATAAACAATTGGTGCGTTTTTGCTGCCTGAATCTTCTTCCGTCAGCTTGAAGGTGTCCTTAACCTTGTAGGTGCCGCCTCGAATCCAGATAGTTACACCTCCTTCCCTTTTCAAATGACGTATTGCATCCCGAGCTTGCTCCAATGTTGCGAATGGCTTCTCCAATGTCCCCGGATTCGAATCGCTCCCATCCACTGAAACATAAAATTCATTACCTGAAGTGCCCGCAGCATTTGAACAAAGACCGCTCGAAACAATAACTAAACTTATCGTCAATACTATCGTTAAGATTCTCATTACAACCTCACTTGAAATTTAAGCTTGTATTTCTAATTTAACCCTTTTGCTCCGTTTATACGCACTGTAATATCAAAATAATCCTTGATTCGCAACAATCTAAAGTGAACAAAACTCTCGTCATAACCACTCCTGCTATCATAATTGTCATTTGTTAAAGTCATCTGCTGTTCGATTTATCCTATTTTTAAAAAATGGTCCGTATGCACCGGACAGACCAATCTCATCGAAAGGAATTTCCTTAAAACCGTGAATCTCTTTAAAAGCTGCCGCATCCGAACGCAAAGAGAAGTTCATCTCTTCCAAGTCCACAAATCCAGGGTCCTGCTCTGCAACCCAGTTGTTCCTTGCCTGCAATCGCTCTCGAGGGCCGTAGGTAACCTGGTAGCCTCCTTCAAATTCACGAGGCGTTGTGGGATTATAAATCAGGTTGCGTTCAAATATGTTCGTATCTGGAAAAACACGGTCTTCCTCTAATAACAGCAATAGCTCCGGATATTTCTTGCCGTGCGGCATATTGGCAAAGTCGTTTTTTTCAAACAGTTCCTTTAATGAATTTAAATAACTTGGAACTCTGCTCGCAAAATATGAATTAAGGCAAAAAGCCATAGTATAGGGATTGGTGCAATCGATAAACATGTTATTACGCGTATTAATATAAGAGCCGCCGTGATTCATCACAGACCAACATGCCCTGCTGCCCGGTGTACCGATTTTATAAAAAACATTCTCCTCAACCAGCCAGCCCATAGTCATGTTGTCGGGATAGACACATGCCTGCTTGTCTCGACCGGTCAGTCCGATGTGGTGGAAGAAATTCCGCCGTATGACCGTCCCCCTTTGCTGAGGACGGCTACCAAGAATCGCATAGATAGCCGCCATGTCCCAAACCTCCTGAGGAACGCGGTAAAATTCGTTATACTCGATAAGATGGTCGTTGCCTGATAATTGAATTCCCATATGTGTACCGTCGTGAATCACGCAATGTATAACACGATTGCCGACACCGGACATTGAAATCCCGGGATTGTACACCTTGTTCCAGTGAGAAAAATGATGAATATGGCAGTTCTCCACAACATTATTGCCCGGCACCAGTGTCATCAAGTCCCCACCTCTGATTCTTATCACCGAACCTCCGATATGATGTATATGGCAGCCATAAACTCCGTGATTGGTCCCGACCAAAGATATTCCGCCGTTGGAGAAATTGCGGACTTCGCATTGCTCTATTCGCACATTCGCACCGCCGTTACAATTCATAGCGGTACTTCGGCCATTGTCAAAAATAATGTCCCTGAACGTTACATACGAAACATCCCTTAGCTCCATCATAGGCACTTTCAGCATCGATACCATGATATCGGAATCTCCGCTGATAAAAGACTCAGGCGGCAAAAGATAAAGGATACCCGTCTTTCTATCAATATAGTACTCACCGGGCACATCAATCTCTTCGAGTAGGTTTTGTGCATAAAAAACCACTTCCTTTGCAACATCAAGACTGAGTCCGGAATATTCTCCGGCACGGAAGGTAATTATTTTGGATTGTGTATCTATCTCTGCAACCTTCTTAAAAGTCCATTCCCACACACGCCTAAAGCTGCCTGCAAGCCAGATATCATCCGCCTTGTCCCATAATTCGGGCCGGTCAAAATCATATCTAAACGTACCGCCGCGCTGCCAGAAATCATCATTACCCCGCCTTGGACCCTCGTCAATTATCTCCGCCACAGTAACATAATCTTCATTAGGCCAGCGGGCCAGTTTCATATGCTCACCATCTATGTACAGCTCCATTTGTGGAAGTTTGCCTTCGTTGATAACAAAACCATGCCGGCTCAATTCACCATAATCCGTAATACCGTGGCCTTTTAGAGATACCTTTAAGAGCCGGTTGCGGGCATCCTCATCGATAATACGGCCAAGAATTTCCTTATCACTTACCGGGACAAACCATTCTTGCTTTAAGCTTTGACCTCCGCTAAAACGGACATCCTCATTTAGATAAGCACGATAAACAATTGGTGCGTTTTTGCTGCCTGAATCTTCTTCCGTCAGCTTGAAGGTGTCCTTAACCTTGTAGGTGCCGCCCCGTATCCAAACGGTCGCACCTCTGTCAGTAAATTCACCTTCCCTTTTCAAATGGCGAATTGCATCCCGAGCTTGCTCCAGTGTTGCGAATGGCTTCTCCAACGTGCCTGGATTAGAATCGTTTCCTTCCAGGGCAACATAAAATTCCTTATGCGAGGATTGGGCGGCATTCGAACAAACACCGCTCGAAATAACAACTAAACTTATCGTCAATATTATCGTTAAAATTCTCATTACAACCTCCTTAAAAAATTAAGATGAGCTTCAGCTTTAAAACGCTTAAAACACCCTTATGCCTCACAATCGAAATATATTTTTTACCTTCTTTTTCACGGGTTGATTATCACTTTATTTCTCTGGGATGATGCCATTACCTCAATGGCTTCGTGTATCTTCGAAAGTTCAAAACGGTGAGTGATAATCTTTTCAGTATCTATCAGGCCGGCTTCCATTAACCGAATCGCTTTGGTCATTGCTAAAGGATTTGTGCCGAAACTTGCTTCCATACGGGCTTCAAGAAAATGTGTTTTCCCGCCGTCCAGCTCGAACTTCTCATGGGTGGTTATACCGAACACATTCCATCTGGTACCCCTGCGTCGCAAGTCAACCATTAATTGCACAGCTTCTATCGGCCCGGCCGCCTCAATTATAAAATCAGGCCCATCAGGAATGATTTCATAGACACGCTTTTTTGCATCTTCCCTGGCTGGATTCACAATGTGCGTGGCGCCAAATTTCTTTGCATTCTGCAGCGCATAGTCACTCGTGTCGATTGCTATCAGCCGACCGGCGCCGGCCACCTTGGCTACCATCATGCAAAGCAATCCAATGCTGCCGACGCCTATTACGACCGCATCATCGGCAAGTTTCATTTCGCTGTAATGAATAACTCCCTTCCAGGCGCCTGAAAGCGGTTCCGTAAGGGCGGCGGCATCGAAACTGATATTAGCGGGCTTGTGGAACAGAGTGCATTCCCTGGTTTTCATATACTCTGCAAAAGCTCCATCCCAAACATCATCAGGCCCGTCACCGCCGGTCACAAAGGAATGTTCGCAATAATGAGTATTGCCCATCCGGCAGTGCTTACAATACCCACAATAGCCTGACGGCTGAACGATGACCTCGTCCCCGACTTTGAAATTCACCACGCCCTGTCCAACCTCAGCAACGATACCGCTCGGCTCGTGTCCGGGAATTGTCGGGAATTTGACGTTTCTGCGAATACCTTTGATTGCTTTGAAATCCGTGGCACAGAAACCACAGGATTTGATGCGAACCACCACCTCGCCCACGTTTTGAGCCTGTGGAATGGGAACCTCTGTAAGTTCGATTTGATTAAAGTCTCGAAGTACAGCCGCACGCATATTGCCCATTTCAATACCTACACTTTCTTAAGTTGTTAAATAGTAAATAAGCTAATAAACCTAATAAAATAATCAAACCGAGGTCGGCATTGAGTATGCCCGCCGCTGCAATGGGACCTGACGTTGGCGGTATAAGACAATGTGTCACCATCAGACCGAGTGCCAAAGCCATTACAGAACCGGCTAAGGAAATTTTCGCCTTTTTAGAAAGGGCTTTAAAGATAATATTTGCCCTCAACCTTGACGACGCTGCAAACAAAACCAAATTTCTCCTGGTCAATAATGGGATTGCCCGAGTATTTTTTCCAGGGTCTGAGCTGATACTTTGCCGTGGCCAGGCAGATATACATATGCCAATTCGGGTCCGAACTTTTTGTCAACCTCCAAGTGTAGCGATAATTTTTACATCCGAGACGCTGTGCGACTGGAGCGGGTTTTCGACGAGAACCTTGATAAACTGAACCTTCGGCTCAAGCTCGACGGTTTTTCTCGCTGTCCTGCCCGGTTCAATAGCGTTCGCAAATGAATACAAATCAGTCGTGTCATAGTTAAGGCCGTCGTAACTTGACCTTACGTGAACCACAATCGGCTTACCGGCGTCATTATTGTAATTGCACTCAGCGGTCAAGGCCAGTCGAGTGATATTACCTAAGCTGATTGGAGGTGAATCGTCCAATGAAGTCGTTTTACCGGCCTCAAGTGATTCAATATTCAACACCGGCATCCTCAAACTGAAAGGCCTCTGATTAACTAATATCTGAACGCCCAGGTACTCCCCCCGCCTCGAATAATACCGCTGAGTGTTATAGACATAATGGAAAGGCGGCTCGTAGAGAGTATGAATTTCAGCAAAGGCCGATGTATCCGGGCTGTTTTCCCGCGGCGCAACCGGATTGCCGCTGTACTTGATGAAGTTATAACCATCGAAACTGTAGGCATAGCCGATGCTTTCCAGCTTTTCCCATTTGACACCGCTGTAAAAGCAGTGAAAGACCCCGTCGTGATACAGCATACCGGCTTCCGAGAAACCGCCGTCATCCCAGGCGCCCCATTCTCCACCTGGAATCACAGGGTTGCCCTCATATTTTCTCCAAGGCCCCTCCGGTTTTTCAGCGGTAGCCAGTTTGATTGGCCCTGAGTCCGGAGATTCAGAACCTATAGGATGCACGTTATACATCATATATTTGCCGTCCACCTTGACCACCCCGCCCACAAAACCAAAATCTTCAAGAACAACAGGATTACCTTCATATTCCGTCCACGGACCCAACGGATTCGAAGCAGTCGCCAGAGCGATGTCCCACCGTCCGAACTCACCGCTGTCATCTTTCATTCCTCCGAACCACATATAATACTTGTTACCCTCTTCTTTAATTACCGCCGGACAGGCCACATGCAGGCCTTTCCAGCTGCCCTCCGGCCCGAGGTCGATAATCGGATTTGCGTCGTGCTTCTTCCACGGCCCTAATGGATGAGGGGCGCTGGCAACGCCGATTCTATAACCACCACGAGGCCATTTGTTTCTGTCTCTCGTCGCGCCGTGATAATAAAAATAATATGTATTTTCATCCTTGATGACGTTACCCGCTTCGACTACGGCTCCATCCCAATCGCTGCTTTCCCCGGGGCTTATCAGAGGATTGGGGCCGGGAATTTGAATGAACGGCCCATGCTCAATAATCTCGTTGCGAAGTCTATACCCTGCATGTCGCTGCTGCGCATAAGCTAAGTCGGGAAGACCAACACAACAAAGCAAAACTAAAATAAGCAGCAGCTTCGTCATCTTCAGCGCTAACTGGAAACTCAACAATCGTCTTTCTGACAAACAGTTAGGTTCCTGAGACACCATCGTTAACCTCCTTATAAAACGTTCGTTAATAAGCTAAAAACATCACTTAAAACAGAAGCTTAGAATGCCGCAGCGTGTCTTTCTGTCTTTGGGTCACCGGCAGCCCGAATTACGCCGGTCTCAGGGTCGTAAGTTAAAATAACATCATGAGAACCTGGACCGTCAGTCACTCTTAACTTATGTCCACGCGCTTTTAGCTCCTCAATCACATCCTCGCCGACATCCTCATGTACAGTCAGACTACCCAGTCTTGGCTTAGGCTGGTTAAAAGAACCCACGTAATGGCCGGTACTAAATCTCGGCGGCTCAATACACTCTTTGGGGAGCATGCCAAAGTCGATGAAATTCAACAGGAGCTGCAATGTTGACTGGTCCTGCAAGTCACCGCCGGCGATGTTCACCGCCGCTACTGCCTTCCCATCTTTCAACACTAACGTCGGAGTCAAAGTTGTCCGAGGTCTTTTACCACCTTCAATACAATTGGGGTGACCTTTCCAGATATTGAAACATTCCAGACGGTTGCCCATCATTATTCCGGTATTGCCGACCTCGCCACCACCGGCGCCGCTTGGCGTGGTAGCCACCACGTTGCCCCAGCGGTCCGCAACAACACAATTAGTGGTATCATGCTCAATTCCCCCCTTGCCGAATGGTGCATTAAAACCACTTAATAATGCCTTCATTGCCGCCGGAACGCCCGGCCGTTGTATTAAAGAGGCGTGCTTCATATCTATCAGGTCTCGTCTTATACGGGTATATTCCGCAGACAGCAACTCATCCAGAGGAACATCAACAAACCAAGGGTCGCCGTAATAAACATCTCGGTCGGCATAGGCCAGCTTCATTGCCTCCGTTATGACATGAATGTAATCAGCAGAATTGTGGCCCATCTCGGCCAGCTCATAGCCATCCAACAGCCGTAACGTTTGCAGCAGGACAGGCCCTTGTGACCACGGCCCGCACTTACATACCGTATGACCCCTGTAATTGAGCATAATCGGCTCTTCAATACGGGTCGCGTGACGAGCCAAATCGCTATAGCGCATCAGCCCGCCGTTTTCGCAGCTCCACTTATCAATCTCGCGTGCGATGGGACCGCGATAAAAATAATCCGCCACCAGACGCAGTCCCCTTTTTCTATCACGAGCACCCTTCTCCGCCTTGACTAATCGACGAATTGTCCCGGCAAACCTTGTGTGCCAGTCTTCTTCACCCCTGTCCAGAATACGCAGCATCGGAACCGTCACTTCTGTAAAACTCATAGTCCCGTAACGGCTTAAAGCCGTTAGACACGCGTCCAGAACTCCGGGGACCGCCCACGCCTCCGGGCCTTCATCAACAGTATTACCATACTTTTCAAAGTATTCCGGTGTCGCCAAAGCCGGCGCCGCTCCCTGACCGCACAATACTTCCACCACTCCGCGCCTGGCATCGTAGACTATTATGGGCACCTCGCCGCCGAAACAGAAGTAGGCATGATAATCAGTGACCGAAAGCGCCAGGATTGTCCCGGCCGCGGCATCGATGGCGTTACCTCCCTTCTGCAGTATCTCCAGACCTGTTGCCACACCTCCCTTTCCTCCACCCACCAACGCACCGTTTTCACCCTCAGCATGCCAGCTTAGCTCACCTGCTTGAACCATCGTAGAAAAACCCAGCAGAACAATAACGATAAAACTTATCAACGTAGAAGCTCTCATAATATCAACTCCCTAATTATGCTCATTGTTTACCTTCTGCCTCAACAAATCTTTATGTATTCAAATGGATGCCGCAGCCTCAGTACGCCCCAGCACGTGGTCGGTAATCTTCAGAATAACCGGCAGCCCTAATTAAGCCGCTCTCGGGATCGATAGTCAGAATGGCATCATGTGAACCCCAGGCGCCCAATTGAACCTTATGTCCCCGCGCTTTTAGCTCCTCAACCACATCTTCGCTGACCTCTGTCCGCACACCCAGACTACCGAGATCCGCCGCGCCCTGGCCAAACGAGCCCACCATATGGCCGGTACTTAACGGTACCGAAGTCACGCACTGGGCAGGATCCATGCCAAAGTCGAGATGATTTATCAGCATCTGCAGACTCGACTGGTCCTGCAAATCTCCGCCTGCTACATTCGCCACTAATACCGGCTTACCATCTTTCAACACCAGTGTCGGAGTTAATGTGGTTCTCGGCCTTTTTCCAGGTTCAACACAATTAGGGTGACCTTCCCAGATATTAAAACATAACATACGGTTACCCATCTTAACGCCGTTTGAGCCAACCTCATGCCCATCAGGAACACCATTGCCACTGGGCGTCGATGCCACCATGTTACCCCAGCGGTCCGCAACAATACAGATGGAGGTGTCGTTCTTCTCCGACTCGCCCGAGCCCCAGAGAGGTTTATAACCTTCAAGTATGGCTTTACCCGCAAGCGGATCACCCGGCTGTTGTATAACAGATGCGCGCTGCATATCAATCAGTTCTCGTCTCATCTGTGTATATTCTGCAGACAGCAACTCGTCCATGGGAACATCGGAAAACAAAGGGTCGCCATAATGGGCATCGCGGTCGGCATAGGCCAGTTTCATTGACTCAGCGACAACATGAAGGAAATCAGCGGAACTGTGTCCCATCTGGGCTAGGTCGTAGCCCTCCAACAACTGTAACGCTTGCAGCATGACCGGGCCTTGGGACCAGGGACCGCACTTGTATACCGTGTAGCCGCGGTAATTGACCGTGATCGGCTCTTCAATGCGGGTCATGTAACGAGCCAGGTCACTGTAGCGTATCAGCCCGCCATTTTCCCGGCTCCACTCGTCTATTTCTCTTGCTATGGGGCCGCGATAAAAATAATCAGCAACTAAACGTAGTCCTCTTTTGCGGTCACGAGCGCCCTTTTCTGCCTCGACCAATCGACGAACGGTCTTGGCAAACCTCGCATGCCAATCCTCTTCATGCCTATCCAGTATGCGCAGCATCGGTGCCGAGACATCTACAAACCTCATTGTACCGTAGCGGTCTAAAGCTGTCAGACAAGCGTCCAGTACTCCGGGGACAGTCCATGACTCGATACCTCTACTGGCAGTATTACCTTGGCTCATAAAATGTTCACGAGTTGCCAATTCCGGCGCTGGCCCCTGTCCACAAAGCACTTCCACAACACCGCGTTTAGCATCATAAACTATAATTGGTACTTCACTACCAAAGCAGAAGTACTTGCGATAATCAGTGACTGTCAGAGCTAATATCGTTGCTGCTGTCACATCGATTGCATTTCCGCCCTTTTTGAAAATCTCCAAACCAACTTCTACCGCTTCTTTATCTCCAGCCACCAACGCACCGTTTCTGCCCTCAGCACGCCAGTTAATCTCTTCGGCCTGCAGAATTGTAGATGAACTTAGCAGCACAATAACGATAAAACTTATTAACATAGAAGTTCTCATAATAATTACTCCTTGATTAAATGGTTTTTCTCTTCTGTTATTTTTACATGCAAACCTTACCGTCCGCATTCAGACCGATAATTAAAGTAACTTGACGGTTAGTTCTTAATCGCTTCTCGCAGGGTCCTCATTACCTTAGCAGACTTTTGTCCGATTGTACCATCTTGAAAAATTCCAAGATTTATTGTTACCACACCCTGTTTACCCGTGATGTCTCTGACAAAGTCTATAAGCTCTTGCTCAGTAAATACAGGCGATTCCATCTCAGAGTCCGGCCTGCCGTGCACCCAGATACCCTCCAGCATAATAAGGGTATGAAGCTGCAATCCCTCGCCGGCAGAGTATTCAATATAGCGTCCCGTTGCGGGCTTTAGAGGACCATCAATCTCGCCGGCCCAGTATTCCTGCCAGCCCGTCGCGTCCGGAAACAACCAATAGTTCGCGCTAATGATACGCTCCGGGTTACCCGCCTTGCAGGCATTAAATACACGCTCAAACGGAGTCGCCGAACTCGGAGAATGCTGTGGGATAATATCCCATCCGTCAAACCAGTAGCCGGCCAGTTTCCTGCCGTAGCGTAATCCCATCTCCTGCAGGGTTTCTATGTGGACCTCAACAGCCTCTTCACCGGAGGAGATGCTGTCACAACTCAAAGCATCATCTACAACGCAGTGCGAAGCGATGTAGAGCATCATCTTGATGCCCCTTTTATCCAGCACATCGGCCATGTCGCCAACAAGGTCACGCTCAGTTGTCCAGCCGGGGTGAATCTTCTCCCAGGACTTAATCGGAGCAGGCCACTGAGAATGACCATGGTTCAGGGTGAAGATGACATAACCGCCCCCCGTCTTTTCAACCATATCTGCAAAGGCATTAACATCAAAATCGCGGACCGCTTCGGCGTAAGGCTTTTTCGGTCCGTGCCGGGGCTGGCTGTTAGGCTCCCAGTGAAACATCACACCGTATTTCGCCTTCACCATCCAATCTGTACTGGCACGACTATTCCTGGCACGTTTTTCATCAGCAGCTATTTTGGCTTTAGCGGCAACCGGTTTGCCGTCCTTAAGAACTAACGTGGGTGTCAAGGTGATGCGCGGCCGCTTGCCAGGCTCAATACGATTAGGATGTCCCGGCGTCGTATTAAGACTACGCAGTCTGTTCCCGTGAGCTATCCCCAACTCTTCACATACCGTGTAGGGCGAATTTCCGCTTGGAGTTGCCGATACCATATTCCCCCACTTATCGGCAACAACACATGTTGTGGTGCCACCCGGGCCAGGACGATATTCTCCGGGACCCTTAACTGCCTTCATATTTATCGGGTCGCCGGGACGAACCTCAGCAGATGCCTTACTCATATCAATCAAAGGCCGGCGAATTTGGTTATAAACATCTGAAAGCAATGCTTCCATCGGCACATCGGCAAAAAGCGGGTCACCATAGTATTCATCTCTGTCTGCCAAAGCAAGTTTCAACGCTTCGGTCAGAACATGGAAATAATCCGCCGACGACCTGCCCATCTTTTTCAAATCAAATCCCTCCAAAAGCTTTAGCGCCTGGCAAAGATAAGGACCCTGCGTCCAGGTGGGGCATTTACACACAGTGTACCCTTTGTATTCTACCGTCACCGGGTCCTCTATGCGTGTAACGTGAGCTGCCAGGTCTTTTTTCCGTAAGAACCCACCTTCCCTGATATAAAACGCCTCCAGCGCATCAGCAATATCTCCCTTATAAAATCGGTCCCGAGCCGCCTGAAGTTTTTCTTCCCTGCTGCCTTCGGTATCCCTTTCCGTCTCTATCAGTTTACGAAATGTCACCGCCAAATTTTTCTGCCATTCCTCATCACCGTCGTCGAGCATCTCCAGCGTTGGCGCCGCCACCTCCTCGAACCTCATAGTTCCATAGAGTTTGACAAGGTCTATACATAGTCCCATCGCACCGGGCACAGGTGACGCCTTTATGCTGCCGCTGGATGGAATTCCATTTTCGTAGTACCACTCCATAGCTTTCGGGGCAAGCGGCGCCCCCTGCCCGCTCAAAACCTTTACTTCCTCTTTCTTAGCATCATAGATAATTAGCGGTACCTCGGCACCGATAGTATAAACACCGTATTCGGTTATGCTCAGCGCCAACAGCATAGCAGACGCAGCGTCAGCAGCGTTTCCTCCCTGCTCAAGAATTCCTATACCTGCAGGAACCGCATCCCTTCCAGTCGATGCGACCGCCCCGCCTTTACCCGATGCATGCCAGCCAACTCTTTCAGCCCCCACCAGCGAAGATATACTCAGCACAAAAATAATGATGGTAACACTTACTAACCTGTAACCCTTCATAATGTCCACTCCATAACTAAACCTATAAGCCGATTCTTTCATTCACAAGCTTTCCTGACCACATTAGACAAGCAAATCAACCGGACAGTTATTTTCTGATTGCCTTTCGCAGCGCCCGCATCACCTTCAGTGACTCCTCTCCGACTTTCCCGTCCTGATATATACCCATATTAATCGATACCACTCCGCCATTAGCCATACAGGCCTTGACGTATTTTATCAATTCTTCCGCACTGATAGTTGGCGGCTCCATCTCGGTGTCAGGCCTTCCATGTCCCCATACACCTTCCAGCATAATCGGCCTGAATTATTGGATTTTCCCCGATGCGACATTATGGCAGGAATTTTGGGCCGGCGAAATCAGCAGTGTGCAAAAG
>JBHPEQ010000047.1:0-19352 GCA_042576845.1 Planctomycetota bacterium | reverse complement strand
AAGAAACTCAAAATTTTTGCTTTATGATACATTTTCAATTTCCTTTCTTTATCTGAATAACTTCAAAACGAGTAGAGCGCGAAAAAAACTCTTACTTCAATTATTTTTCCCACTTATCCGGGAAATCCGCGAGCAGCCCGGCATTACTTACATCAAAGTTCTTAAAGCCAAGCTTCAATGCCGGCGAATCTGGTTTAACATTGTAATCTCCATTAGCAGGGTCGACAAACATAGGGTCGGCAAACACCGAATGCTTGTCGAAGCCGAGCTTCTGCCAATCTTCAAAACTCTCTGCGGTAAAACTTCCTGCGGAACGGGCAGCAAATTTTGCCTTCCCGCTGAATACATTGTAATCCATTTCATCAACCCACGGGGCTTCATCGGTCTGCAGCAAAATATAGAAGAAGGTAAAGTCGGAATTCTGGACAACAATGTTTCGTACAAACTTATCTCCGCTGTTTGTATTACCAACATGATAGCTGACGCCCCTGTTGGGATTGATGAGGATATTGTTTTCAATAATGCGGTGTGAACCTTCACGATTCTGAACACCGGCACCAATGACCAGATTATTGTAAACGTGGAAATTAGCTGAGCCGTCGTCCATATCAATCCCTAAGTTAGAGGCGCCGTATGGCAGAAAATCAGACACTTGTTCACGGATGAAATTGTAACGTATGTTTGTGGTATACTTGGAGTCCCGTTTAGTATCGCCGGGGTCATGATAAACACCTCCACCATAATGTCTCACGCACCAGTAATGTCCCCTGCCCCATGAATTAATCGGACCATGGTCGTCGGTCTCCTTGACCGTGTCGTGAATGTAGTTGTATTCAATATTATGCCCGCCCCAGAAAGGGTCGTTCATGCAAATAGAAGACCGAGGCATATCATGAATATGATTGTGGCTGACAGTATTTTTTAGAGACATCGCCATGAAGACACCGGCAGTCTGCTTGCCGTAAACACCTATGTGGTGCATAAGATTATTCGATATTGTACAGTAAGCCGGATAGTCCTCAGGGTCAGGACCAAAACTCCAATAGCTTTTTGCCCCGCAGAAAGGACAAGGCATATCCCCGCTTTCAATGATGTGATTGTCGCCTACGAGGCATACTGCACTATCACCGGTATAGGTGAACGTGTTGCCGTAAACGCGAATGCGACGGGCGTGGTGATTGATATAAATCGCATTGCCGCCCACAGCATCGAAAAAACTATCCTGGACAGCACAATCTTCCACACCTTCCATATAAATTGCACCACTCTTGTGGATTCCCCAGTCACCGTTGGAAGGAGTAATATACTCATCCATAAAAGTTGCGGAAGTGTGGGCGAATCTAAAGCCCTCGAAATTGAGATGCCGAACCGGCTTTTGACGGGTCCCCTTAACCTCGATCAGTTGATTAAGCTGACCAACTTCTATACGGGCATCAGCTAAATCCAGTCTGGAAGCAGGCATATAATAAAGAATACTTTTTTCGTTATCAAGATACCATTCACCAATGGCATCGAGTTCTTCAAAAACATTATCTATAAAGAAATGAGAACCTCTGCCCAATGCTGTCCCGAAGAAGTCATGCGGATTATCCAGCATAGCGGTCTGCCAGCCTCCCTCACCCAGTTTTATCAGGTGGCTATCCCAGTCAACCGACTTTACCCGGTACTGAAAGTTGTTCCAGTAAGAACCCGGAAAGATGTGGACAATCGCATCGGTCGGCTTTGCCCATTTCTTATTTGTAAATGTTTCAGGGTCGTAGTTAAATTCTCTTTCACCTGCTCCGGTGGTAGTGATATAGCCCCCCTCACCCACCAGAGGTTTTTCAGGGTCAAAGTTGGGATAGCGGGCCCGCATCTGCCGTTTGCCATTGATGAAAAACTGGTTAAAGTCCGTCCCCTTCGGCACCGAACATTTCATAATTCCGTCACGATGGGGCTCCCATTTGACATCAAGTTCCTTACCGCCGCTGATGGTTGGCTTCTCGCCCGGATAAGCCGCATACGTTATCGTCTGCAAATCCGTACCGGAATCAGCAGGTGTAAATACTATCGGCTCCGTAAGATAATACGTTCCTTCCCTCACAAACACCGTAATTGGTTTTGGAACGTTCTGCTTAAATTTCCGCACCGCATCTCGGGCATGCTCAAGTGTTGCAAATGGTTTCGCTTCTGTGCCGGGATTGCTGTCACTGCCGTTTGGTGCGACATAAAGATTCGGCGAGATAATCGACGTATCCAGTTCGGCCGCAATACAGCTCGTCACAATGCAGATAACTATAAGGATACTTACTGAGATTTTCATAACTGCGGTCTCCTTTCGAATAACTGCTTCTGACCATTTTAGTTTATGATGAAAGCTCATCGGAAACGAAACTTCAAATCTATTTATGACCCAAAGTTGCTGTCACCTGAACATCATCAACATCATTTGCTTTGTCCGGATTTTCTACTATAACTTTGATAAACATTACCTTGGCATCCAACGGCACTGTTTTGCTCACTCTTTGTCCGCCGGCGGAGCGAATATCAAAGCTGTATAACGGCTCCGTGTCATATTTGAGTCCATCCCAGCTTGCGAAAACGAGAACTCTTAGCCCTGCTTTCGCATTAGTATCATAGTTGCATTCGACATTCAGAGCAAACTCAGAGATACTCTCAAGGCAAATTGGAGGACAGTCGGAAAGCTTGGTTGACCCGCCTGCGGAAAGAGAATCCACAGAAAGGACAGGCATCGCCAGACTAAACGGAGTACGAGTCGCAATAATCTGGACGCCCAATTCCTCACCGCCTCTGGTTCTGTCCATAGTTCCACGGGAAGTGTACCGTATCGTATGGTAAACATAAAATAAAGGTGATTCCCAAAAGCCGTGCACTTCCGCAAAGGCGGCGGCATCAGGATTATGTTCGCGGGGAGCAACCGGATTGCCGCCGTATTTAATAAAGTTAATTCCGTCGAAGCTGTAGGCGTAGCCAATGCTTTCCAGCTTTTTCCACTTAACACCTGCGTAAAATGTGTGAAAGACGCCCTCGTGATAAAGCATACCTGCTTCGGAGTAACCGCCATCATCCCAGGCGCCCCATTCACCTGCAGGCACAACGGGGTTGCCTGCGTATTTTTTCCAGGGACCCTCAGGTTTCTCGGCAGTAGCTAGACAAATTGGTCCCTGGTCCGGCGAGGTTGAGTTTAGTGGGTAGGTATTATACATATGATATTTACCGTTGACCTTTACAACTCCTCCGACATAACCGAAATCTTTGAGAACAGGATTGCCCTCATATTTCTTCCACGGTCCGAGGGGACTTGAAGCATAAGCCAATCCGGTGTGACCTCCACCCCTGGAAGCCCAGTACCACATATAAAACGTATCTGCTTTTTCTTTTAGAATCGCCGCACAGGCCACGCTTCCGCTGTCCCAGCTTCCATCAGGACCGAGGTCTACAATAGGTTTATTACCGTATCTCTTGAACGGCCCAAGCGGTCTGGGTGCTGTCGCTACACCGATTCTATATCCCTGCTGGTCCGGACGCTGGCCCTGCGCATGATAATAAAAATAATAGGTGTCCCCATCCTTGATAAAGTTACTTGCTTCTAAAATACGGTCATCCCAGGAACCCTCTTTGCCAACTTTGATGAGGGGATTTGGACCGGGAATTAAAATCCACGGACCGTGCTCGATAAGCTCGTTTCTCGGTGCCGGCTTCGAGCCGGACACTGCAAAGACATCAGCCAAACTCAAATTTACAATAACCAGACAGCAAAGGATAACTGTCGCTGATAACAGCTTTACACTTTTGGTAATCATAATCTCACAACCTCCAAAAAATGTTATCAATTTCTTTGTAACACCAATCATCCACCTACGGTGGCGATAATCTTCACATCAGAGACACTTTCTTTTTCATCAAGGTTTTCGACAAGGACTGTAATAAATTTGGCCTTGCTTTCTAAATGGAATGTCTTTCTTGCTAACTGGCCCGGCTGCAGGACATTGTCAAATGTATATAAATCCGTAGTGTCGTAATTTATCGCGTCATAGCTCGAACGAACGTGAATTCGCAGGGGTTTTTTGGCATTGGGTGAGTATTTGCACTCAGCCGTCAGGGAAAGGTTGGTAATATTGCTTAAGCAAATCGGCGGGGCATCACTTAACGTTGTGATCTCGCCTGCTGCAAGTTTGTCACGGTTGAAGACCGGCATATCGATACGGAATGGCCTCTGCGTTGCCAAGACCTGAACACCTACATCTTCTCCATCTATTTTCCAGGGGTAGTTTCTTTTCTCATAGGATTCAGGCCTTATAGTGTGATAAAGATAAATATACGGCATCTCGATAATGGCATGAACCTCAGCAAAGGCAGCAAAATTGGGATTTGCATGACGAGAAGCTACCGGATTTTTGCCATATTTGAACCACTTGAAACCATCAAAACTGTAGGCATAGCCGATATGTTCCAGTCGCGGACCATAGATTCTTGTTCCGCCGTAAAACATATGGAACATCCCGTTGTGGAATAGAACTTCCGCTTCGGAAATCCCGCCGTCGTCCCAGTCACCTGGGTTTCCCATTTCCAAAATGGGATTACCTGAGTATTTGACAAATGGGCCTTCAGGCTTGTCTGCTATCGCTACTGCCAATGGGCCATAATCGCTCTTATAGCCGTTGGTGCTTAGAGGATACGCACTGTAGAGTAGATACTTTCCATCGTGCTTAATTGCGCCGCCTATATATCCGAAATCATCCATTACAGGGTTGCCCTCATATTTTTTCCACGGCCCCAACGGGTGCTCTGCAGTAGCCAAACCTACAGCTTCATTTCCCCAGTTACCCACAGCATCCATTGCCCAGTACCATATACAATACTTTTTGTTAGATTCCTTTAAAACCATAGCACAAGCAGTAGCACCTTCGTCCCAACTTCCTTTAGGCCCGACCGGCACAATTGGTTTGTCGCCATGTTTTTTGAAAGGTCCCATGGGATTCGTGGCACTGGCCACACCCAGTTGATACTGGAACTGGCCGGTAGCAAGCGTACTTATGGCGTGGTAGTAGACGTAATATGTGCCAAGGTCTTCCAGGGCATCAGCTGCTTCTATAACCACATCATCCCACGCCCCTTTTGGGCCGGGCCTCAAGATAGGATTAGCGCCTGGAATTTGAATGAACTCACTTAACTCTATTGCCATTTGCCGCGTCGCTGTATCGGCAAATCTGTCTTTACCATAAATCGTACTCGAAATTGTTACAGCCCATAGAATAGCACAGACTGCCAGCAGGCTTATGCGTTTTTTGTAACCCATTTTTGTAACCTCCAATAAAGTTCAACTGGTTATTCATATCAGTATTATGTTTCAATTAACCACCGAGAGTAGCTATAATTTTCACGTCTGAGACGCTATTGGATTTGTCGAGGTTTTCTACCATTACTTTAATAAAACGCATTTTGCTGTTTAACTGGAAAGTTTTTCTTGCCGGTTGGCCGGGCTGCAGGACGTTGTCGAGTGTGTACAAATCGCTTGTGTCGTATTGAAGGCCATCGTAACTTGCACGGACGTGGACACGGATCGGCTTTGCGGCATTATTGCTGTATTCGCATTCCGCAGTCAGTGACAAGTAATCAATATTGCTTAAGCAGATAGGCGGAGCATCATCTAAATTTGTAGCCGCTCCAGCGTCAAGATTTTCAATGTACAAAGCCGGCATATCAATGCTAAAGGGTCTTTGTGTAGCCAGCACCTGAACACCCAAATGTTCTACATCCATAGGGTTCCTATCCGGATCAGTTTCCGGCCTCATGGTGTGATAGAGGTAGATATAGGGCATCTCTATAATGGCATGGACCTCCGCGAAGGCGGCAACATTCGGATTTGACTGCCGATTGGCCACGGGATTTTTTCCATACCTAGTCCACTTGAATCCGTCAAAACTGTAAGCATAGCCGATACTTTCCAGTCGCGGGCCGTGTATTCTTGTTCCGCCGTAGAACATATGGAACATGCCGTTGTGATACAGCACTTCCGCTTCTGAGATTCCGCCATCGTCCCAGTCACCCGGATTACCTTTTTCCATAAGCGGGTTGCCGGAGTATTTGACAAAGGGACCTTCGGGTTTATCGGATATCGCTACTGCCAATGGGCCGTAATCGCCCTGATAACCGGGGGCGCTGACAGGATTCGCACCGTAGAGATAATATTTTCCTTCGGCCTTTACGACGCCTCCGATATATCCGAAATCATCTATTACAGGGTTGCCCTCATGTTTTTTCCACGGTCCGACCGGGTGCTCTGCAGTAGCCAAACCTACAGCTTCATTTCCCCAGTACCACATACAATACTTTTTGTCAGCTTCCTTTAAAACCATAGCACAGGCGGTAGCACTTTCATCCCAGCTTTCTTTAGTGCCGACTGGAAGAATAGGTTTGTTGCCGTATTTTTTGAATGGCCCCAAAGGACTCGCAGCGGTAGCCACGCCTATCTGATAGGCATACTGAAAATCGCTCCTTTTATTCATCGAATGATAATATAAGTAGTAGGTTCCCAAATCTTCAAATGCGTCACCCGTCTCGGCATTTTCATCATCCCAGTCTCCCGGCTGACCTGTCCTGATAAGCGGATTAGGCCCGGGGATGTGGATGAATTCGCTTAGCTCTATCACCATTTGCCGCGTCTTTGTATCGGCAAATCTGTCTTCAGCATAAATTGTGTCCATTGCTGCTGTAACATAGAAAGCAATCACAAGCAGCAGTGTCATCAATTTTTTGTAACCCATTTTTGTGGCCTCCAATAAAAACACGGTCATTACTTTGATATTCATATTATTCAGTTAAACTTGGCACGAAGGGCTTGGTTTCACATTCCTCTGCGCGAAAAACAAGAGTTGACGACCTCAAGTCCGGCGATTCAGCGGTCAATTCAATTGTTCCAGGCTCCCTGGTAGATTGAATGATAACCATACACAGGCTGTTAAAAGCTTTGCGCTTGTTCGCTTTATCCGGCTCATGACTGCTGGGATTGCCGTTGCCGACGCCGATGATTTTTGCGTTTTCACTAACGCTGAATGTTATCTCGTTATCAGCAGTAGGTACGATACGCCCAAGTGCATCGGTTATGGCTACCGCGACAACTACAGTATCTTCACTATCAGCCTTGATATACTGACGATCCGGCTCAAGCTTTATTTGAGCCGGTGCACTGGCTGTTTGGACCTTTTTAGTGGCGACTAATTCGCCGTTTTTATAACCTTTGGCTTCAAGTGTTCCGGGCTCGTATTTAACGTTCCATTCCAGGCGCGAATATGGCTGCATTGTCTTTCTGCCCTGGCTTTTTCCATTCAGGAATAGTTCCACCTCGTTGCAGTTACTGTAGCACCAGACATCGATTTGCTCGCCCTCTTTACCCGCCCAGTTCCAATGGGGAAAGATATGCAGGACTGTCTGGTCGGTCCACCAGGCCTGGTAATAATAATACGAATCTTTCGGGAAACAACAGGTGTCCATAATGCCATAGTGTGAATTGATACACGGCCAGCTATATGGGCTTGGCTCACCTCGATAATCAATACCTGTCCAGAGAAAGACACCGGCTAAGTAAGGTCGAACAGCTACATAACTCCAAGTATCCACCGGCGTACGGCCCCACTCGGGAAGTGTTGTACCGTAGGCATTTGTAAAACCTTTCTCTTCATCATTTTCATAGATACCTCGCGTACATTGCGTACTCGCGTTCTCAGAACCTATAATGGGATGGTTGGGGAATTTCTCGTGAAAACCGTCAGCATCCCCGAGCTTGAAGTAATTGCATCCCAGCACATCACCAACGAGTGAGAATTCACTGCCCCAGCTATCGTTAACATTATTATCCGCCACCGTTACGAGACGTGTCGGGTCTAAACGGTTCACCACGCGCTTCATTGTGGTCATAATACGAGCGCCTACATCCGTGGCCTGGATGTTCATCTCCTCATTACCAACGCACCACATAAAAACACTTGGATGATTGCGGTCACGCAGAATCAAGCTTTCCAACTGAGATAAAATCTCCTCAGAACTGCCCATCATCCGGTGCTCATCGAGAACCAGCATGCCGAGCCGGTCACAGGCGTCGAGCAGTTCCGGCGTGGGGTGATTGTGCGAACACCTGTAAGCATTTACTCCCATCTCTTTAAGCTTTTTAATTCTGAATTCCTGGATACTGTCAGGCAAAGCTGAACCGACGCTGGCATGGTCATGATGGATACAGACTCCCTTTATCTTCATAGATTCACCATTCAGGAAAAACCCTTCATCGGCATCGAAACGAACCGTGCGAATCCCGAAGTCAGTCTCATACGTATCAACAACTTTGCCGTCCTGCTTTATGGTCGTTACTAAACGATAAAGATAAGGCGAATCCACAGACCACAGATTTGGCTTCTCGACAGTAACCTGCTGGGTGATTTCACGGTCAGCCGAGGCATCGATGCATACATCTTCGCATTCGGCCTCGGCGACAATATCACCCTTTGCGTTAAGGATAGTAGAAATTATCCGGCAGTTGGTATCTTTATCCTGTTCATTGGCAATCTTAGTTTGGACCGTTACATCAGCTAAAACCGATTGTAATCCCTCCTGGACGGTTGATGATACGAACGTCCCCCAGCCAGCTACATGTAACGGATTGGTTTTGGTCAGCCATACGTGCCTGTAAATGCCTGCACCTTCATAGAACCAGCCCTCGAACAGACTTGCATCGACCCTGACTACCAAAAGGTTTTTGTCCCCGTAGTGCGCAAAGTCGGTGATGTCGTATCGGAAGCTGTTATAGCCGCCCAGATTTCTACCGATAAGGTGGCCGTTCAAAAAAGCTATGCTGTCTCGAAAGACACCATCAAATTCGAGTGATAATCTTTTCCCTTCGTCGGATTTCGGCAGCTCGAAGGTCTTTCGATACCAGCCGATGGAATTTGAAGGAAATTTTCGCCCCACCATCTTGAAGCCGTGAGACCTGTCGGCTTCAGGGCTAAAGTCCAGCTCGACAGCCCAGTCGTGCGGCAAGTCAACCTTTCGCCAGCCACTGTCGTCAAAATTAATACCAAGCGCTGTGTCAGAATTGTAGCTGGATCCTGTTTTCGCAAAAGTTCGTGAACCACCATATCCGAAATCAAGCTTAATATCTGAAGTGTGTCCGAGATTGAACCTCCATCCAAAATCCATAGAAAGCCGCTGCCGCGGTGATTTGGGAATTGCGAATTTTGCTCTTGCTTCGAGGCCATACATAGCCGTTCCTACGGCAAAAGCGCATACGATAACTCTGAATGTGAATGTTGTTTTACTTTTCATCATCATACTCCCTGTTTTTAAGTGTGTTTTCATTTGAACCGGCTCAGCAACGCCGCTGGACCAAACTTTAGATAATATATCAAATCCACCCTGAAAATGGAACTTTTTATTCGCCTAAAAGTCATTTGCGTCGTAAAGATTTTTACCCCGGTCAAAGTGCAATGTAGGGCCAAGGCTCCTAAAACCTACATACTATTCACGAAAAAACTAATGCGTTGTGCGAGTTTTTTTGATATATGGATGCTCTACTGCTTGGTATATCGGATTTTTAGAACGCCCCCAACGAAAACCTTTGGATTCTTACAGGGCCTTGTTAAGTATTCCAATCAGCTCATCATCGGTTAACTCAATCGGATTGCCTTTCATACTGCTTGACCCTTTGGACTTTGCTGCCGCCTCCTCCAAATCCTCTTCTCTCAAGCCGAACTCACTCAACGCCGGCACTTTTAACGCCTTGCAGAGCTCCTGCAGCCAGGCCATTCCATCAGCCGCGCTTGCTTTAGCATCCCCTCTCAAAAGCTTAGCTGCTTCGTCAAATCTTTCCAGCACAGGCGAATCTGCCCCCCGCTTCTGCAGTGCCTTAACGTTCGCCTCGAAAACAAAAGGCAATAATCTTGCGCATATAACTCCGTGCGGTGCGCTTATCATACCGCCAAGGGACCCTGCAAAGCCATGTACCGCTCCTAACCTCGCATTCGCCAATGCCAGGCCCCCGAACAAACTTGCAAGTGACATATCCTTGCGAGCTGCTCTGTTAGTTCCGTCTTCGTATGCCTTTCGCAGCGACCGCCCCGCCAGCTTCAATCCTTCCCGGCAGATACCGTCCGTCAGCGGGTTTGCTTTATTAGATACGAATACTTCCAAAAGCTGAGTCAATGCATCCAGACCGGTACTTGAAGTCACCGTCTGAGGCATCGAATAAGATAATTCAGGGTCAACCACCGCCAGACGAGGCAGCATCAGGGGAGTGCGCATACTGACTTTCCTTTTATGTTCAGGCGCCAGGAGTACAGCATTGCTTGTTACTTCCGCCCCCGTCCCAGCCGTAGTCGGTATCGCAATATAAGGTGCCGCTCTTTGAGTTATTGGCCGACCCCGCCCGACAACCTCCAGGTAATCCTCCAGCTCTCCCGGATTGGTCAGCATTGCAGCAACGGCTTTGCCCGTATCGATAGCGCTGCCACCGCCGATGCCGATGACCAAATCACTTTTGCTGCTGCGGGCCTTCCTAATGCCTTCCTTAACCATAGTTGTGGTCGGCTCGACCGGCACGCTGAATACTGCATACTGAATCCCCTCCTTATCAAGCCGTTCGAGAATCGGCAATGCTCGTTCTCTTGCTTTGCCCGTAACGACAAATGCACTTGTACCCATCTCGGCGGCAATGGGACCAACCTCACTGGCTGTCCCCGCCCCAAAGATTATCCGTGTAGCAGTCGCAAATTCAAATCTCATATTAAACCTGATTCAATCCAAACCAGCGCATTAACCCCAGCCCTGCTCATCAGGAAAAACGTTGGAATACTTGATACTGCTGCGCGGCTCAGCCATCATATCTTCCACCGTTTCGCGCCATTTTTGGTAATGCGCTGTCTGCTTATGCTTAGCCGGGTCGTCCGCCGTCCTGTATACCTCTACCAGCACAAACCGCCTCGGGTCATCCTGCTGCTGAATAACGTCGAATCGTGCCACGCCCGGCTCCCGCACGCTGTTCCGGGCATTCTCGATACTTGCTTCCTTAAACGCCTCAACATTATCCTCTTTTACATGAACAAATACGTGAACTATAAACATAATTTCCTCCTTAAAATCTGTCAGCTTTTGAAGCCGAAGCTTACCACAAAACCGAAAAACGCACAAATAATTTCTTCACCCTCCTAACGTCCAATCCGCAGCAAAAAGCTAAAACAACTACTTCCTGATTTTTTAGAAGCTGCCATTTCAAACGAACCAGTATCGGACTCTTTTCTAAAGGCCGACCTGCTGCCCCTTTCTTTTTGAACAAATACATTGACCGCTAAGTAGAAATCTGAGAGTATATCCTGTGATTTAGACCTGTTTTTCGCTGGTTCTATGGATGCGATGGGCTTGATGGCCCATTGTAATATCAAAATGGCGGTTCCAAAACGCAAAGTGACAAGCGTGATGCCAAATACGAAATATGCTTCGCAGAGATGGAACTTTCCGCGGCGATTTCGGTCTAACAAAGGAGATAAAACGTGAACCAGGCCGTTAAGGTCAATGTCGATGACAGGATTTTGGTCGAACAGTGCCGCCAGGGCAATTCGACGGCCGCTGAACATCTGATAATTAAGTATCAGAACCGTATTTACAACGTAATACTAAAAATTTGTAGAAATTCAGATGATGCAGCGGAACTTACTCAGGATACTTTTGTCAAAATAATACAGAACATCGACAAGTTCGAAGGTAGAAGCTCTTTTTACACCTGGGCGTTTCGGATAGCTGTAAATCTGACTTTGAATTACTGTAAAAAAAGCGTAAATCCCAGACTCAGAAGCATCGACGCCGAATATTATGAAAATCCGAAATACACGAAACAGACGTTGAAAGCTCTTTTGAAAGACGAAACATTACCGGACCCCGCTGTAGTGGCGGCAAACAAAGAACTGGCAGGAATTATTATTAATGCCGTCTGGAAGCTCGACGATGCACACAGGGCCGTTGTTGTTTTGAGGGATATTGAAGGAATGAATTACAAACAGATTGCACAAATCCTGGAAATTAATTTAGGAACAGTCAAAAGTAGATTAAGCAGGGCAAGGAGCGATCTTAGAAAAATTCTGGAGGCAGCTTCAAAATGAAACCGGATTTGAATATAGACGAATTGCTCAATGGTTACATTGACGGGGAGTTAACACCAAGGCAGGAGGTCGAGGTCAAACGACTCATAAACCACGACCCCAAAGTGGCCTCTCGGCTGCATGAACTTCAGCAATGTAAAACGCTCGTTAACTCTTTACCTCTGACCGAAGCGCCACCAAACCTCCTTGAGGACATCAAGCTATCGCTCGAAAGAAAACCTCTTTACGAACAACAGCAAACTCTCCCCTTTCCAGAGCGCGAAGGGGTAAGACATTTATTCTTCCGCAAGCTTGTAACTGCCGCCGCTATGGTTGGACTCGTGGCGGTATTAGCCGGTGTCATTTACAGCATCCTCGCACCCAGCGCCGCAACCCGCAAAACCATTGCCGGCAGAGAGTGGCGGCAACCTCTCGAAAAAGAGCAACAGGGCACCGAACTAACACCTGAAAAATCAATCGCTAAAGCGGATACCGCCGATTTGCGATTTGACGGCAGAATACAACTGAAAACCGACAACTTAGTTGCAGTGGACGCCTTCATAAACAGGATTATCGTAAACAACGGGCTATTGCAAAACACACAGCTCAACGGCCTCAAGGACAGAAGCGTATATGCTGTTAACTGCAGCCATCAGGAGCTGGAACTTCTGCTGACGGAGATGAAAAATATATGGCAAAGGTTCAATGAGCCGACCTTATTCGTTGAGACGGAGCTATTCAACAAACCCATTTCTGTCAAAAAAGTTGCCCCCCGGCAGATTATCCAGCTCGCAAATCAGCAGACACTCAAAAACAGAACGAAGATGGCAAAAGATTTTGCCGTCCTGAACAATATCAATGAGCTTCTGCCTGGCAGCGCTGTCTTATCCGCTATACAAGACGTGCAGCAAAGTATCATAACCATCCCCAAGCCTGTCCTCACCTCTCCAGAGACATCACCGCCAAAACAGCCGCCACTTCAAAACACAGGTCCAAAAAATGTGTACCTTACTATTGTAATCGAAGAGACCTTATAGTACACTTACGCATTCGAAATCCTCACGGTAAAAGTAAAGAGAAATACAATGATTGATATACAAAACTGCTCTTTAATTGTTGTTGACGTACAGGGCAAATTGGCACAGTTAATGTGCCGGCGCGAACTGTTGTTTAAAAACATCCGGGCCCTTATCAAAGCAGCAAAAATCCTCGGCCTGCCGATTATCTGGACTCAGCAGGTTCCGAAGGCGCTCGGAGAGACCATCCCTCAGATAGTCGAGCTTTTAACCGAAAAAGAGCCCATAAACAAAGCATCTTTTAGTTGCTGTCGTGAAGAAAAATTTATGACCGCTCTGAACTCTTTAAATCGTCCCCGGGTTCTTCTCTGTGGAATAGAAACTCACATCTGTATCTATCAGACAGCTCTCGATTTACTCGAAAAAAATTACAGCGTTCAGATAATTGCCGATGCCGTCTCCTCCAGAGCTCTGCAGAATAATAAAATCGCGCTCGATAAAATGCAGACAAAAGGAATTGAAATCACTTCAACAGAGATGGTTTTATTTGAGCTTCTAAAAACCACCGAACATCCCCAATTCAAAAAAATCGCTGAGCTGATAAAGTAATCTCATCAAAACCACAACACCGCTTCCTCTTCGTAACAATATTGCGGCACTCAGCGCTTTTACAAGCAGCGTTACTTCTTGTTTTCGGTGGTCTTGCTTTTTTTGTCCGTCTCGGTTTTTGGGGTTTTGCTTTCGGATTTGCTCTTGCTGTTGGCAGTGCTCTTGCTTTTTTGATTTTCCTTGTCCTGCTGCTTCTTGTAGCTTTCGCTCCTGTAATCGGTCTGATAGAAACCGTTGCCCTTGAAAATTACTCCTGCTCCCGTACCGAGCAGCCGTTTTAATGTGTTCCTGCCGCATTCAGGACACTTATGCAGACTCCTGGCCGTTATGGACTGAAACTGCTCAAATTCATAACCGCAATTCTCACATCTATACTCGTATGTCGGCACCTGGTATTACTCCTGCTCGTTTGGTTTGTCCTGTTGTTCTGTTAGTTCGTCAGGTCTCTGTGCTTCCTGCTGAACTGACTTTTCGGTTTCTTCTTCAGATGAGCTTTCGACTTCTTTTTCTTCACTGACAAGCTTATTAACAACCACTTTATTCGGCCTGATGACTCTTCCGTTGAGAGTATATCCTTTCTGGAACTCCTCCAGAATAATCCCTTCCTGTTTCTGTTGCTCGCTTCGCTGCATCATTGCCTGGTGCAAAGCCGGGTTAAATTGTTCTCCCAGGGCTTTTATCTGCCCGACGCCATAAGACCTTAAAATATCAAGCATCTGCCGGTAAATGATTTCAACACCTTTGACAAGTTTATCGATATTATCACTGTTCCCGCCCGTTTGAAGGGTATGCTCGAAGTTATCCAGTACGCCCAGCAGAGACTTTATTATCATTTCCTTTTCATACGCAATACTGTCGGCGATTTGTTTCGGAACTCGTTTCTGAAAGTTGCTGTAATCCGCACTGACACGCTGCAGTTTCCCGAATAATTCGGCCTTCTCCTGCTGCAGAGACTCTATCCGGCTGCGAAGGTCGTCTAATTCGTCTTTGCTCTTTTTCTTTGACTTTTCCTGTGATTTTACTTTGTCGTCTTGTTTTTGCTTCATTTGTGGTTACCAAAATATTTTTTGAGCTTCTCAAGAAAACTCTTCGTTTTGGGGAAAACGGCTTTGTTCTCGATATTAGCAAACTCTCGCAACAGCTCTTCCTGTTTGGAATTCAGTTTGGCCGGCGTCTCAATTATTACCTGCACAAACTGGTCTCCCGTTCGACCGGTTCTGATATTCGGAAGACCACGACCTTTTATTCTGAATATGCTGCCGTATTGAGTCCCCGCTGGAATCTTCAGTTGCTTCGTGCCCTTCAGCGTTGGAACATCGATAGTAACACCCAGAGCCGCCTGCGTAAAACTGATGGGAATGCTCGCTACGAGGTTATCGCCGTCCCGCTCTAAAAATTCATGCCCCTTTATTTTTACATAGCAGTAAAGGTCGCCTCTTGGACCGCCGTTGCGGCCCGGCTCGCCTTCACCGGAAACTCTTACGCTTTGTCCTTCATAAACGCCCGGCGGAATCTTCACACTCACCGTTCGCCGCTTCGGAACTCTCCCGGTGCTTTTGCATTTTCTACACGGTTCTGTAATAACCTGTCCTGTCCCCTTACATCTCGGACAGGTGGAGACCATCTGAAAAAAACCTCCCCCTCTGGCAACCTGACCGCTGCCGCCGCAGCCGGGGCACCGAGAAGGAGCTTTACCCTTGGCACACCCGTTGCCGCTGCACTCCGGACATATATCCTGACGGGTAAATTCAATCGTCTTCTCAACTCCGTCGGAAACATCGTTAAGAGTCAATTCAACAGCCGTTTCGAGGTCATACCCTTTTGTTGGTCCGGCACATCTTGACCTTCTCCTCCCGCGAGAGCCGAAAATTCCACTGAAAAAATCATCGAAGCCGAACATACTGAAAATATCTTCCACGTTCATACGTGAAAAATCATGCATGCCGGCTCCGCGAAGACCCTCATGACCAAACTGGTCGTATCTTTTCCGTTTCTCAGGGTCGCTTAAAACTTCGTATGCCCCGGCACATTCCTTAAACCTGGCCTCCGCCTCTTTATCGCCCGGGTTCTTGTCGGGATGATACTTCAACGCCATCCGACGATACGCACGCTTGATATCATCATCGGAAGCGCCTTTGCTGACTCCCAATACTTCGTAATAATCGCGTTTAGCCATAATTGCGTATTGTGTATATCGGCATAAGTGCCGGCTTTATTTCAAACGTTAGACATTCATCCAACGAAGAAATAATTTATTTCACCGCACCGGGGATTGCTTCTCTTTCTTCGTCTTCTTTAAGGTCGGTCACCAGCACATTCGTTGTCAGCATCAAACCTGCCACCGAAGCAGCGTTCTGTAACGCCGTCCGTGCCACTTTTGCAGGGTCGATGATTCCTGCCTTAAACATATCAACCATCTCGCCTTTGTTGGCGTCATAGCCGATATTCTCTTTGCTCTCAAGCTTTTCCAGAAGCTCAGCAACTACGACATCGCCCTGCTCCCCGCTGTTGTCAACGATTTGCTGGGTCGGCGCCTTCAATGCCTTGCTTATAATATCAAAGCCGATTTTCTCATCGCCTTTGGCTTTGCTTCGTGACTTCTCGACCTCAGCAATCGCGCGAAGGAATACAACACCGCCGCCGGATACAACTCCTTCTTCTGTTGCTGCCCTTGTTGCGTGAAGAGCGTCTTCAAGAAGGTCCTTGCGCTCTTTCATCTCTGTCTCAGTGGCTGCGCCTGCTTTAATAATTGCTACGCCCCCGGTCAGCTTCGCCAGTCGTTCCTGAAGTTTCTCACGGTCGTAGTCGCTGGTCGTCTTTTCAATCTGATTTCTGATTTGGTCGCATCGGCCCTTTATATCTTTGCTGTTTCCGGCACCTTCGATAATTGTCGTTGTTTCCTTGCCGACCACGATTTTCTTCGCCTGGCCAAGCTGAGAAACCTCAACTTTATTAAGCTTCAGACCTAAATCTTCGCTGATTACCTGACCTGCCGTCAGCACTGCTATATCTTTGAGCATTGCCTTGCGACGCTCACCAAATGCTGGCGCCTTAACCGCACAAACCTTCAGAACTCCCTGCAGTTTATTTATAACCAGGGCCGCCAGTGCTTCACCCTCAACATCTTCGGCAAGAATCAGAAGCGCCTTGCCGAGCTGCGCAACTTTCTCCAGAAGCCCGACAAGCTCGCGAACATTGGACAGCTTCTTTTCGTAAATCAGAATATAAGCATCCTCAAGAACCGCATCCAGAGTATCGGCATTGGTCATAAAGTATGGAGATATGTATCCCTTATCGAACTGCATACCTTCTACGACCGTCAGCTCGTTAGTCATACCCTTGCCTTCTTCAACCTCGATGACGCCTTCGGTGCCGACCTTGTCGATTGCGTCAGCCAGAATCTGACCTACCTCAGGGTTGTTGTTGGCGCTTATGGTCGCTACCTTTGCAATGTCGCTGTGACCTTTTATGGGTATACTGACGGATTCGATAAATTTCGTTACAACCTCACTGGCCTTCTTGATGCCGCGCTGGATAGCCATCGGGTTCGAACCTGACGTTACATAACGCAGCCCTTCCGTATAAACGGCTTCCGCCAAAACCGTCGAAGTCGTCGTTCCATCACCCACAGCGTCGGATGTCTTGCTCGCAACTTCATTGACCATTTTCGCGCCCATATTCTTGAACGGCTCGGCAAGTTCTATCTCTTTACTGACCGTAACACCATCCTTTGTTATTTTCGGTGAGCCCCAGCTCTTCTGCAAAATAACGTTCCTGCCGGTCGGACCTAACGTCACTTTCACTGCATTCGCCAGCTCAGACAAACCTTCTTTGAGCTGCCGCCGGGCTCTGTCGTTAAACATTAATTGCTTCGCCATCTTTTGATACCCCTAAATCCTTAATCGATAATGTTAGAAATTCGGTTTTAATGCATCTACGCTTTCACTATCCCGAGAATGTCGCTTTCGCGAAGAATTATGTATTTCTCCCGGTCAATTTCAACATCGCTGCCTATATATTTTGCGTAGATAACTTTATCGTTTTTCTTTACTGACATTTTTTGACGTTTGCCGTTATCGAGCATCTTGCCGGGACCCGTCGCTACTACTTTGCCAATTTGCGGCTTCTCTTTCGCCTTATCAGGCAGAATTATCCCGCCCGATGTCTTTTCTTCCGCCTCGGATTGTTTTATTACTACTCCATCATCTAAAGGTCTTAGTTTCATAACTGACTCCTTATTACATTGCCGTATAATGCTTCATCTTTTAATTACACTTTCAGACCACGGCAAAAAGATAATAACAGCAGTTCTAAAAATGCAATTAGTTTCTTAAGCAGCGTCTTTTTGCCTTTTAGCTTTTAACTTCTACATCATGCCCATTCCACCGCCCATGCCGCCCATGCCACCCATTCCGCCTCCCATTCCTCCCATGCCGCCGGGCATTCCACCGGGCATACCGCCCGGCCCTTTATCTTTTTCTCCCGGCTTCTCGGCAACCAGACAATCCGTGGTCAGAAGCAAAGTAGCGATACTTACCGCATTCTCCAGAGCTGTCCGCGTTACTTTCGAAGGGTCAATGATGCCTGCCTTAAACATATCTTCGTAAGTATCGGTATCGGCGTTGTAACCGAAACCGCCTTTACCTGTCCTCACCTTATTTACCACCAGATTCGGTGTTGCCCCGGCATTCTCTGCAATATAATAGCACGGCATCGTCAAAGCTTTTTGGACAATCTCCGCGCCGGTCTGCTCATCGCCCGAAAGTTTCAATCCTTCTACCGCTTCAAGAGACCGTATCAAAGCCACACCACCCCCGGCGACAATCCCTTGCTCTATCGCCGCCCTTGTAGCATGCAGGGCATCTTCAACTCGTGCTTTTTTCTCTTTCATCTCAGCTTCGCTGCCGGCGCCGACGTTGATTTGGGCGACCCCGCCGGTAAGCTTCGCCAGCCGTTCCTGAAGTTTCTCACGGTCGTAATCGCTTGTTGTCGTCTCAATCTCGCTCTGAATCTGCTTGATTCTGCCCTTTATTTCGGCTTCACTGCCTGCTCCTTCGATAATCGTGGTATTGTCGTTATCGATGGTAACCCTCTTGGCTCTGCCGAGCTGGGCCACGCTGAGATTTTCCATATCTACCCCGAGGTCTTTGTAAATCGCCTCTGCCCCTGTCAGCGTGGCAATGTCACCAAGCATCGCCTTTCTTCTGTCGCCGTAGCCCGGGGCCTTGACGGCTGAAACCTGAATAACGCCTTTGAGCTTGTTAACAACAAGCGTTGCAAGTACTTCGTTCTCGATGTCCTCTGCGATGACAAGCAGTGAGTTCTGGGTCTTCGCAACCTTCTCCAGAATCGGCACCAGCTTCGTCACCGAGCTGATTTTCTCCTCGTGAATCAGAATATAGGGTTTCTCCAGCTCGCAGACCATATTCTCCTGGTCGGTTATAAAGTACGGTGACAGGTAGCCACGGTCGAACTGCATACCCTCAACGAAATCGACCGTCGTCTCAAGCCCTTTACCCTCCTCGACGGTGATGACACCGTCTTTGCCGACTTTCTGGAAGGCCTCGGCCATAATCTTTCCGATTTCCGCATCATTATTGGCGGAAAC
>JBHPEQ010000046.1:0-19598 GCA_042576845.1 Planctomycetota bacterium | reverse complement strand
CCATACAAGAAGATAAAGAGCGCTTACGTGCAGAGCCGAATATAAAGACTGTTCGGAGACTTCAGCAACAAACCGCTCAAAATCAGACAGGCTCCCAAAAACTCATCGAAGAAAGTAAACCTTTGTTCAAAGAGCTGGCTCCTGAGCAAGAAGCACATGCTGAGCAACTTTATGAATATGCACTGTCATTTAGATCAATGGGCAGGCTCCCCGTTGTTAGTTATAAGCAGATGGTCGACATATGCAGGCAGATAATCGAACTGTATCCCGACAGCGAATATGCCTATAAAGCAAAAAGGATGCTCGGTGATATACCCGAGCAGTACCGCAAACAATATAACATAACAGATGGCGAGATAGTAATTGAGGAGTAAAATTTGGGATATTAGTCTGAGGCGACGTCATTAAGTTCCAATTTTGAATTTAAAATTATTAACTTCCATAAAGGAGGCATAGATGAGCATTGCTGCGACAAGTGCCCAGATACCGACAATCACCGTACACGCCGGCTGTTTACCCGAGGCGTGGGAAAAAGCCGTCCTTGCAGTATGGGACAAGGGCCTTGATATCAAAACTCAATATGACAAACCCAGCGACCCGCCAAGCAAAGACGCCACCGTTGTAATCACCATAACAGAGCCCTTTGCTGAACCGAGAATTCACAAGAATTTTCCCGGCGGCCCCGAAGAACTCGAGGCCTATCGGCAGGAAGTCGTAAGCGGTATTCACGACCACTGGATAGACCCCGCTGCAGGTAAGTGGACATACACATATCATGAACGGCTGTTTGCATACAGCCCTGTCGAAGACATCCGCAACCCTGATTCTCCAAGGCCTTTTAAAAAGGTCGACCAGATTCAATACATCGCTGATGCCCTTGCCAACGTCAACCATACAAGAAGAGCACAGGCAACTACCTGGATGCCTACCGCAGATATCGGCACCGACGACCCGCCCTGCCTGCAGAGGATATGGTGCCGGCTCGTATCCGACCAGAATGGCCGGTTCTTTCTCAATATGAACACACACTGGCGAAGCAGAGACCTCTATAAAGCATGGTTTATGAATGTTTATGCACTCACCGACCTCCAAAAAAAAATCGCAGACGAAATCGCCGGCAAAATCAACCAGCAGGTCAATGTCGGAAGATATGTGGATATAAGCGATTCACTCCATATCTACGGCAGCTATTTCGACGAGGCCCGTAAAGAAATCGAAAAAATGCGACAAAGCCCATGTAACGAACGCGCCTGGGAAAGCACTCATCCGGCTTTTCAGATGATGACGCAGGAAGCGAAACAAAACCTGGCAAAAGACCCCGACTGGTACGCCAAGGCCAAGGGCTAAGTTGAAAAACACACGCAGGATTTGAGTATATATGCCCCTGATAATCAATAACCAAGAAGTTGATGATGCCCAAATACGGGACGAATTTGAGCAACTGGAGCCCTACTATCAGCAGGCCTTCCCCGACCAAAGTCCCGACGAACAGAAAGCTCAACTGCTCAAATGGTCCAAAGAAAACGTAATCGAAAGGATTCTTATCCAACAACAGGCAAAGAAGTATGACTGCCGGATAAATCCCGATGAAATCCAATCCGCCCTGGCCGAAGCAAAAAAACAATATACAAAGAACCGCAAACCTGAATCAAAAAACATCGATGAACAAAAGCTCGAGCAGGAAATTATACTGCAGCTAAAGGTTAAATATATGCTGGACGATGTTTGTAAGGATTTGCCCGAACCATCCGAGCGGGACATCCTCGATTTTTACAATGAAAACAAACAACGTTTTATGTTACCTGAACGAATTAAAGTCAGCCATATCGTAAAACACATAAACTGGCAGACGGATGAGGGCGCCGCACGCAATATGATTCAAAAAACACGGGATGAATTAAAAGCGGGCAATCCCTTTGAAATATTGGTAAGCAAATATTCCGACTGTCCCGAGGACGGTGGTAACCTCGGCTACATTACAAGAGGACAAATGGTTGAGGAATTCGATGACGTCGTCTTTAACCTGAACGTCGGACAGGTAAGCGATATCTTTCGGACACGTTTTGGCTTTCACATTGCCAAACTTTATGACAGAAAACCACAATCCCTCATACCTCTCGAAAAAGCACAGGGACAAATCATAAGCGAATTGAAACAGCAAGCAAAAACAAAAGCAATCGAGAATTTTATAGACCGGCTCAAAAGCAAAGCCCAAATAAAAGAAGTTTAAAAAATACACATCTCAATTTGGCTCCCTGTGGTTTCTATAGTATATTTTATTATGGTCGGTCTGTTCAACATCCAGAACATTCTTCCAACCGATTAAATTGGTTATCTGGAAAATAATCTATCCGGCCCGATAATAATCGCACCGAAGAGAAGGCAACTGTGAGCGATAAGATGGATTTTATGTGATCTTATGGGGGGCCATATAAGTTTCTTTCCGAATAGGCCTCTGCGCTTTTGTGCAGGGGCCTTATTTTATCAGGAAATTTTTCACAGGCCCTGACATTTAAGTAAATTTATCGTTAGTGTTTGCCTGTACACACATTACGTGCATGAGGGTCAAGGAGTTCACAGCTCCTCAGCCAGCCGGAAAACCAAAAAAAACTTCAAATACAAAAAAAATTTGACATACCACATATTGAGCTTATAATTCTAAAAAGTGCGAGATATGGTATTTTTTTTGAAAAGCTGTATGGATTTTTGAGGTAAAAGCTGGCAGTGAGATGTCCTTTTTGTAAAGAAAACAAAGATAAAGTTATTGACTCGCGCTCGAGTGACGCCGGAAGAGTAATCAGACGCAGACGTCAGTGCTTGGTATGCAAAAGACGTTTTACAACTTATGAAAAAATCGGCGGCAGTTTTAAACTCTCAGTCGTTAAAAAGGACGACTCTCGTGTCCCTTACGACAGAGACAAAGTTGTTGTTGGTCTACAGAAGGCCTGTTATAAAAGACCCGTCTCTGCGGAACAGATTCAGGAGATTGCTGACAGGGTCGAGGAAGACATTTTTCAGAATTTTGACAAGGAGGTATCATCAGCTTTTATCGGTGAAAGTGTAATCAAAAACCTGCGAATGATTGATAAAGTTGCATATATCCGCTTCGCAAGTGTCTACCGTGACTTCAAGGATGCTGACGAATTGATTGACGAAGTCCGACAGGCCATAGCCGAAGCTGAATATGCCGGACAACAGGAGCTTTTTGAGGGTTGACTTTCAGCAAAGAGCATCCTGCTCGCAGTCTGAAGGATTGAAAATGGAATTTATTCCTGGGCAAATAATATTTGGGGGAGGTAAAAATGCAGCTTAAAGTTATTAAAGCGGACGGCAGCTCCGAACAGTATTTGCATACAAAAGTTGTCGGGGCTGTCAGTAATGCTTTGGCACAGGCCGACTACAGCGATATACGCCTAGCCGAACAGATAGCAGAGGTCGTAACATATCATCTGTACAATAAAAGCGGCTCTCTACCCGTCACCAGTAGCGAGATATTCTCTATCATACAGGCGGTTCTGACTGATACCGATTATGAAAATGCCGCCGCCGAGCTAAGCGACCATCATTTCAGGCGCAAACTTAAACGTTCCAGAATTGAAGTCGTGCCGCTTGATATACGGCAACTTTCAGATGCTAAACTGCTTTATGACACTGATGTAAGCGACAGGCTTCGATGGGATAAATCCAGAATTGTAAATGACCTGATAGCCGAATGCTCCTTCAGCCGTCAGGCAGCAAGGGCGGTTGCATCATCGGTCGAGGAAAGGATTGTTAATATGGACATTTCACTCGTCCCGACGAGTTTGATAAAGCAGCTCGTCCTTAATGACGCCGCTGCAGTACTCCGGGCCGAACAGCAGTTCCAAACGGTTTAGAAAAACAACCATCTCCTGCATAGTAACAACGTAGCAGCGAGTTGCATTGTATAAACACCTCTATAAGAGCGTTTTCGTTTTTCCCTTTGCTGACTTGTGAATCATAAAAATTTTTATCTTTGTATGTATCTGAGTATGTTTAGTTTTTTAATTTTTTTGGTGGCTTGTCCTGGTGCTGCGAAATAAAATCCGACTCATTTGTCTTCATTCAGTTTTTCTTTCACTCTGGATATTATATCCTCCGGAGATTCATCTTCTTTGATGTCCAGCCAGTTAACGTATTTAAATCTTTTAAACCAGGTTCGCTGGTTTTTTGCCAGCCGTCGGGTGCTCTTTTTTATCTGCTCGATTGCTTCTTGAAGAGTGCTCTTGCCTTGTAAGTGCTCTATTATCTCAGCATAACCGATAGCGCATCCGGCCTGCCGGCTCAGGGATTTTTCTTCGGCCAGCAGTGATTTTGCTTCGTCGACCAGGCCGGAGGTCATCATTTTCTTGACTCTGGCATTTATCCTTTGGTTCTCGATGGTTCTTTCCCGCCGCAATCCGATTATCGTCCAGTTGTGAACTGGCCTTGCCGCATCGAATTGTTGCTGGAAAGAGGATATTGTCCTGCCTGTGATTGTATGAACTTCGATAGCCCTTATTATACGTTTTGCATCGTTCGGGTTGATGCGTTTAGCCGCCTCCGGGTCGAGCTCAGCAAGCTCCTTGTGTAATTTTTCGAGCCCTTCGGCTTCAGCTTGCTTTTGCAGTTGACGGCGGATTTGCTCATCGCTACCAGGCCCTTCAAAAAGCCCGTACAGCATCGCCTTGATATATAAAGCTGTCCCACCGACCGCAATAACGGGCTTACTGCGTTCTTCTATCTTTTTAATCGCCTCATACGCAAGCTCTAAAAATCTCGCCACGTTAAACGGCTCGCTCGGCTCAACCACATCAATCAAATGATACCTGACCTGCTCAAGGGCTTCCGGCGGCGGCTTAGCTGTGCCGATATTCATCCGGCGATACACTTTCATCGAATCGACACTGATTATCTCGCCGGCCATCTCTTTCGCTAAATCAAAAGCCAGCCGTCCTTTCCCAGATGCCGTTACTCCAAGTATTAATTTCTTTGAGCTGTGCATAATTTTCTATCAAAATTCGCAAAAAAACATATAATACAAACAGCGGTCCAAAAATGCAAAACGTAACATTCTCAGGAAAACGGTGCTGTTAGCTATGTCAACACCGAAAACATTAAAGACAGATTTCAACATCATCCTTTCCCTCCGGCGGGGTATCGTCAATGCGCGTCTCAGGCAGCTTCTCGCCGAGCAGCACGGCATCGAAAATGATTTGAAACAAGCCCTTGCTTACACACTCGAAGCTCCCGCCAAACGCATCAGAGCTGCGATGGTGCTATTCTGCTGTGAATTGCTTAGCGGAGAGATAAACGAAAATGCTGAGATTGCTGCGGCAGCGATTGAAATGGTGCATACATATTCACTCATACATGACGACCTGCCGGCAATGGATAATGACGAGCTTCGCCGCGGAAAGCCAACCTGTCACATTGCCTTCGACGAAGCTACCGCTATCCTCGCCGGCGACGCACTTTTGACCCTGGCGTTTGAAGTTCTCGCCGAACGCACCAGCGGACCCAATATAGCGATAATATTGATTACAGAACTTGCTAAGGCCGCCGGGGCCGCTGGTATGATTGCAGGCCAAATCTCAGACCTCAAAGCCGAGAATACCAGCCCCACAAAAGAGCTCATTGAGTATATTCACACCAACAAAACCGCCAGGATGTTCAGGTGTGCCGCCGCCTTCGGCGCCATCTGTGGCCGAGCCGACGAAACTCAATTTAATAACCTATGCGAATACGGTCTGAAGATAGGCCTGGGATTTCAAATAACTGATGATATTCTCGACATCTCCGGCTCAACTAAGCAACTGGGCAAAACAACAGGCAAAGACATCAAGGCCGCAAAGGCAACGTACCCTTCCATTCTGGGCCTGGATAAATCCAGGGAGATGGCAAAACAATTAGCCGGCGAAGCCGTCCAGCTTCTACAGCCGTTTGGACAAAAAGCCGACAACCTGAGGAATCTCGCCTTCGCCCTTTTGGAAAGAACTAAATAAAACCAGGAAAACCCTGGGTAGGACCTTTCTGCAATCAAAGCAATCGAACTTTAAGCTCATTCGCTCCTTCTTAAGAAACCTCGCTTATCAGCATCAAAATGCCGAAATTTTCTTCTCTCGCCGAATGGATACACGCCATTAACCGCTCAAAATGTGCCCCCGATTTTGACACTGATAATTATTTTATAGCGTAGCTGATAAGCCGCTGAGCTAAAAAAACAGTCCGTAAATTGCAAATTAAGCTAATAAAAATTTTCCACTCATCCCGATATATCTGTATGTGGTAAGGAGTTTTGCTATGTGTACAGGGATGCTGTTTGTTGGTCCGATGTTATATTTAACTGTGCCTGTTTATTACGTTCCTGCTGAAAAACAGGCGAACAGTTGTGCATATCAGCAAATCTACGAAGGCGTTCTTTGCAATGAACGTCATTTTCCGTTGCAGATTCGCCCTCCGCCTTTCTTTGCCGTCAAAGAAGCCGTAAACTGTTAATGTTAATCCATTTTCTAATTACAGGACTAAGGGGCCCAAAGCACGAACTGCTTTAGGCCTTTTTTTATGCGCTTGTTAAAACGCCGCACCGATTATTTCCACACCTCCGCAGGATTATAGCTTGTCCTTTGGCGAGATACAGCAGTCTCAATGCGTTAATCATTAATCTTTTATCCTTATATCATTTGGATACCTTCCGTTGTCTATCATATTGTATTTGTCGCAATGGCGAAAAAACCGTTTAAGATTCGCTGAGGATTGAGAAATTGCCCGCTATATTGAGATGGCTGAATTACTCGAAAAAAAATAAGCAATCCGGAGGATTTGAACCTGTTCACAGTTGGTCAGCTTAAAAACCAGGCAAATAAAACTGTGTCGCGATGTAGTATTAATCGCTGGTTTTTATTTATCGGGAATGAGTTTGAGCAATTCGCTTAGCTCGGTTTCCAGGTCGGATTCGGTAGTGTATTTTCGTTCGAGCTTTGTTTTAGGCAGGGACTTCAGCGGAGGCATCTCCGTAGCTTTATACTGGATTTGTTCGGCATCTGAGAGGACAGGTTCGGTTACGATTTTAGTGGTAATAAATATGACCAGTTCGTTGATTTGTACCAATTCGGTTTCGGATTTGAACAGGCCTCCTATAAGGGGGATATCGGCAAGAACAGGCACTTTTGAGATGTCTTTCGATGTTTCCCTTTTTCGAAGGCCTCCCATCACGATAGTCTGGCCGTTTTTTATCATTGCTATTGTATTGGCCCGGCGGGTGTCCACAGTCGGCGCACTTAATACACTCTGGTACACATCCCGGCCAAAGTCATCCTTGGTTGCCAAGACACTTATTGCATCCTGGCTTACCAGTATCCCAAATTCAGGCATGACGTGCAGTCTTATCATCCCGTCCCTTGCAATGTGCGGGGTAACTTTGAGGCGAACGCCGACATCTTTAAATTCCGTGTATGTTATAGGGTCTTCCCTGGCTACCTGCAGTAACTCCCTGTAGGGAACCTGGCGTATTATCTCGAAATTGGCGGTTTGGTTATCAAGCACCAGAACTCGCGGATTGGCGAGGAGCTTGGCTTCGAGTTGCTGGTGTAGTATGCTGAGCGCAAAATCAATATCAACCGCATCGTTGAGGAGACCGAAACTCAGGGTTCCGCCGGTTTGACGGTCGAATGAGCCGCCAACGAATGGTTTCCTGCGAAGATTAGTTGCATACGGCGGCTGAATTGTTTTAGTCTCGGTTTCGACAACATCACCAGGTTCCGACCAGCCTTCATAAGTATAACTATTTCCAGGGACATCGTCGGAATCTCTGTAAACACCCTCTGTCTCCTCCCAGAATTCAGTTCTCGCTTGTTCCAACAGAGTTGTCGTTGTTTCAGTATAGGGGATTACATCGCCGGTCAACGGTGCGTTGCGTCCGACGTGCCAATCCGGGCTTAATTCGAAGCCTTCTTTACTGGTTACATCATATATCCTTACCTCGACCAACACCTGGGGTGTTATATGGTCTATCTGCTCGATGAATTTATCGATGCCTTTGATTTTATTTTCGGTATCTGTAACTATGATATGGCCGGTCCCTTTGCTAAATGCCACTCTGCCGTTGCGTGATACAAAATCCTTAAGAGCGCCTGCAACATCATTGGCATCTGCATAGTTGATTTGATAAACTCTCGTGATAAGTTCCTCTCTCGCCAGGACCAGTTCCGAAACTGTTATTACTCTGAGCATACTTTCCGTAGCAACGTAAGTATAATCATGAGCGGAAAGGATATTGGTCAGTGCTTCTTCGAGCGGTATATTTGTGAGCTTGACGGTAACGTTGCCGGTAACTTTCGGGCTTTTTACGATATCGACTTTGGCCTGCTCGGCCAGTTCCATTAAGACCTGCTCGATAGGTTTTTCCGTGCAGTTGTATGTAATCGGAGCTTTGAGCCATTGACGAGAAGATACCGGTGTGCTTTGTCCTTTTGCTAAAGGAACACTGTCCGCAGCAATCGCCACATGCGATAAAAACAGCATTGCCGTGAATAATCCAAGAGTAAGATACCTGCGATAGCTTTCTATTGCTTTACGCATATCGTTTTCCTTGTTACAGACATCCTGAGAAGGTTTCTCATATTAGCGGATTTATCCATATCTAAAGGGAAGGGCAAAGCTAAGTATACACCCCAAAGGTACACAGCAGCAATTTTAGGCCGCCCCATAAACCCCCTAAAAATATTTCTTGATTTTTATTAGACTATTCTAACAAATTTCAGCATACGATTCAAGAAAAATCGCCTGCTCCAGGGATTGAGTTTGGCAAATAAACACCAATTCCGCTATTACCCTGTGTTTAGAAGTGGATAATTATGATATTATAGGGCAATTTGATGAAGTGTATTGTTCTTATTGCCAAGGATAATTGAAATGAAATGGGCATGCGAATTTATACTATTGGTATTGTTATGTGCTGCTTTGGATGCAGCACAGAGTTGTTTTGAACAACCGATTCTGATGTATTATGGAGCCGGCGATGCATCTGCCGCTGTATGGTTATCTAAAAATTTGTTTATTGTCGCAAATGATGAAAATAATGTATTAAGGATTTACAGAACAACTCAGGGCGGCATGCCTGTCTCTTCCAGGAACCTTACGGAATTTCTCGATGTCGACCCTGAACATCCGGAGGCAGACATTGAAGGTGCAGCCAGGATAAACAACAGAATATTCTGGATTACTTCCCACGGCAGAAACAAAAACGGTAAAATCAGAGAAGCCAGACACCGTTTTTTCGCCACCGACATTCGAATCGAAAACAACGAAGTTAATATCGAGCCGGTTGGAACATCCTGCAAAACGCTCGCTCATTCTTTGATTCGAGCTGATACACTGCAGTCGCTGTTACTGGATAAGGCGACGAGCTTCGCCGTTATGGAATCAAAGCGGCTCGCACCGAAAGAAAGCGGTCTTAATATCGAGGCGCTTTGTGCCTGTGCCGATGGAAAGATAATGTACATCGGTTTTAGAAATCCCCGGCCCGGCGGTAAAGCGCTTGTGGTGCCTTTGAAAAATCCAGGCGAAGTAGTTGAAAAAGCTGCCCTGCCGATTTTCGGCCAGCCACTCTTGTGGAATTTTAATGGACTGGGGATAAGAAGTATGGAATATTCACAATTTCATAAAGCATATTTTATCATCGCCGGCCCGCATAACGGAGATGGCGGATTTTATCTGTATCGCTGGTCGGGACAGGAGGATACCTCACCGAAGCTGGAGCGGCAAATCTGTTCGCAAATCCACAAATTCACTCCTGAAGCGCTGGTGTGTTTTAAGGAGTCCCAGAAGTTATTTGTGCTCAGCGACGACGACGCCTTGGAAGTCGAAATCTCCGACAGCCGCGAATGTTTGCCGGGCGAAATTCTTAATAATGGAAAGTGCCTGAACAAGCACCTGAGAAACCCGGCAAAGAGGCACTTCAGAGCAACGTGGCTGAAACCCTGATTTGAAACTCTGTGATGCGCGAAAAGAAATACGCAATACGATAAAGCTATTGAGCGAGAGCCATAGTTTGTTATACAAGTGTGGAGGGGTCTTCAAGAAGTTTTCTTACGTAGTCCAGAAACTGGGCGGCATAAGCACCGTTAGCAACTTTATGGTCTACGGAAAGAGTAAGATTCATTAGCTTTCGTACAGCAATACCGTTGTTGTTCGGCACACAGGTGTCGGTTATCTGGCCGACGCCGAGAATAGAGCATTGGCCAGGGATAACTATCGGAATAAAGAAATCCACACCAAAGACGCCGAGGTTGCTGACGGTGATACAAGCCCCTTCCAAATCTGTAAGCTGAAGTTTTTCATTGCGGGCTTTTTCAATTAGCGAGTTGGTATCTTCAGCGATTTGTTTTAGGTTCTTTTTCTGGGCGTCTTTTACCACCGGCACGATAAGACCTTTTGGTGCCGCAACTGCGAGGCCGACGTTGATGGTATTGGGTAATTTTATTACATCGCCTTCTAACTGACCTGTCATAATGGAGAATTTCTCCAGACCGGCTGCAACAGCTTTTATCAGAAAATCGTTATAGGCGATTTTCACGCTGCCCTCTTCGTTCATTTTGGTCCGCTGGGCGACAAGGTCGGTAACGTCGGCTTTTACAGTTAAGTAGTAACACGGTATTTCGTTTTTAGATTTGACCATTCTTTCAGCGGTTATCTTCTGCAGTTTATTAATCTTTATTGTTGCTCCGAGTTTAACCTCCTGTTCGGTTACGGCTTTGGCAGCCGGTTTTGCTGAAGAGGCCTTTTTGACGTCGTCCTCGGTTATTTTATCGCCCGGTCCTGTGCCGGTAACTGTTGCTAAATCGACACTTAGCTGCTGTGCCAGTTTTTTCGCTCTTGGTGAAGCGATTACTCTGGCCGGTGCCTGTTGCGGCTGCGGCTGAGTTGTTGGTTCCGCCGCCGGCTCCGCAGGAGCTGCCGGCTGGACCTGCCCCCCTGCCAGTGCTTCGGACTTTAATGAGTCGATAAAAGCTTGTGGAACCTGTTCATCTTTTGCTCCGAGCACTAACAGCGCATCCCCGACCGGCAGAGTCTGGTCCACTTCGGCAAGGACATGCTTTACAAAACCCTCAGCGGTGGATTCGACCTCGAGTGTGGCCTTGTCGGTTTCAACCTCGAAAATGACATCGCCCTTTTTGACTTCGTCGCCGACTTTGACCATACATTCGACGATGGTCCCTTCTTCCATTGTCTGACCAAGCTGTGGTAATCTTACTTCTTTTGCCATTTGATAACCCTTAACATATTTAATGTTGTTTATACAATTGCTTTTACAGCTTCAACTATTTTTTCAACGCTGGGTATGCTTGCGTTCTCCAGCGGTTCGCTCATCGGCGGTGGTACGTCGGCTGCTGCCAGATTTATCGGTGCTGCATCAAGATAATCAAAGCCACAGCTGCCATCATCAAACTTGTACTCCATGAGAACACCGGATATTTCTCTTCCCGTACCACAAACGCAGAAGCTTTCGGCAACGGTGACTAACCGGCCTGTTTTCTTTACTGATTCTGCTACAGTAGTAATATCCATCGGTTTTAAAGTTCGCAGGTCGATTACTTCGGCATTGATGCCGTGCTGTTCCTGCAGTACCTTAGATGCCTCAAGTGAGCGCATTGCCATTCTACTGTAGCTGACGATGGTTGCGTCGGAGCCGGTTTTTTTGATATCAGCGACGCCGAGCGGGATGATGTAATCACCTTCAGGTATCGCTCCGAGCTGGCCGTAGGTTGCCTTATGCTCGATGAAGACAACAGGATTGTCGCTTCTGATAGCAGCCTTTAGTAAGCCTTTGGCATCGTAGGGAGTAGAAGGCATCACAACGTAAAGGCCAGGGATGTTGAGAAGCCAGGGATCGAGCGATTTTGAATGGTGTGCGGCTATGCATCGGCCGACTCCGCCTTCGGTTCGCAGCACCATCGGCACTTTCGCCTTGCCGCCAAACATATAACGATTAAATGCGCCATTGTGCATTAACTGGTCGGAAGCAATGGTAACGAAATCGACGTACATAATCTCAGCGACCGGACGAAGGCCACGAATAGCGGCACCGACACCTGCACCTACAATGGCGGCTTCTGAGATTGCCGTATCAATTACTCTGTCGGTGCCAAATTCCATTACGAGTCCCTTGCTGGCCTGATAAGCACCACCATAAAGGCCGACATCTTCACCGATGAGGATGACGTCTTGGTCCCTTCTCATTTCCTCGGCCTGGGCGGCGATGACGGCCTCTCCCATGGTCATAACGTCCATTTGGAATTTTTCTTTAATTAGTCCCTTCGATTGTGCTGTTTTTTCCTTTTTGGTTCTTGCAGTGGAGGCAGCCATTGCATCTTCAAAGGTCGCTGTAGCTTCTGTGATTTTAACTGCGGTTGTTTTTTCATCTTCGATGAGCTTGGGGTCGTAAGATTCGATGACATAAACGTCTTTTGTGAGGTTAGCAACATCTGGCCAGGGACTGTCGAGGCCGAACTGAGTGGCTGTTTCGATTGTTTCAAAGGCCTTGTTTTTGATTTCCTCGAGCTGCTTTTCGGTACAGAGATTTTCATTAAGAAGTTTTTGACTGAGGACAATAATGGGGTCCCTGTCGTGCCAGGCCTTTTCTTCAGCTTTAGTTCGATACGCTCGCGGGTCGCTTCTGCTGTGACCATACCAGCGATAAGTTTTAGCTTCGATCATAGTCATTGTTGACTGTTGTCTTGCTCTTTTTACAGCATCGGTAACGGCGAGAAATACTGCGACGACATCCTGACCATCGACAATGACACCCGGTACATTATAGGCAGCTGATCTTACGGCAATATCTTCTATCTTGCTGGCGCAGCCGGTGTGCTCGATTTCGCTTTTTGAATAAGGCACAGACATCCCGTAGAGATTGTTTTCAATTATAGCCACCAATGGGACATTTAAGACTGAAGCCATATTCATCGATTCATGAAAACTTCCGGTATTTGTTGAACCGTCACCGAAAAAAGAAAGCACGACCTGTCCGGTCTTTTTGTATTTTTCAGCGATGGCAGCTCCTACTGCCGGAGGGATATTTCCTCCGACGATACCTGTTGAGCCGAGGTTGCCCTTCATAACGTCGGCAATGTGCATTGAGCCTCCTCTACCGTTGCAGTATCCTGTCTCTCTTCCCATAAGCTCAGCCATCATCCGGTTCCAGTGCTTCTGTCGGTCTTCTTCGGAGGTTGCATATTTGTTTCCAATCGCCCCGCAGTGGCCGTGGCCTCTGTGCGTTGAACCGATGACATCACCCTGTTCGATTGCTGCTATGGCCCCTACCGCTACGGCTTCCTGACCGGCATAAAGATGTGAAGCACCTTTGATAATATTCTGGCCTAAAAGCTCAAAGACTTTGTCCTCAAAAAAGCGAATCTCATAAATGGTCCGAAGCCAATCGGTTATATCATCCTGGCTGATTTTACCTTCCCTGATAAGCTCGCTTATTTTCGGAACCGCTTTCTTTCTCATATCTTCAATACTAAAATCCATACTTAAAACCTCGATAACATTATGCTCTCTTTAAATTAACTTTACACCTGATAAAACAAAAATACAAGATGACAAAAAAAAACAGCCCTGAATCAATAACCTGAAGCTTTCTTAAAGAAACGAATATAGCATAAATCTGCCTACAAAACAAACGAAACCAACAAAAAAATGACGAATTTGTATAAATAAGAACAGAATCGAAACAAATCGAACATTTCTGTTCTTCCAATTTTAATACTCTTATGCTCTGTTGAAAAAATATCTGGTCGTGTCATTGCGAGCACCTCACCTGATTCTCAGGAGGTATGCAAAAGAAAATAGCAAACAATGTCATTGCGCCTGCCTCTAATTAGCATCAATCCGGGGCCTATGCATTTTGCATAGGCCCCGGTTGTTTTTTACTTAGAGCTTGTCCAGGACGTAAGGCCTCCTCCAATAGTCTTCATCCGGCTCATACGGAAACCGGCTATATACAGCAAACCTCGCTTTTTTGTTCTTGCAATTTTCCCTGCAATGCGATAAAATCCTGTGGTTTGGGCAGCTTAGCGATGCTGCCGAGTAAAAAGAATAGGATGTGGCAAATGTTGGTCCTCAAGGAGGAACCTTAATGGTTATAAAAACAGCAAACATTCTTATATGTTTGTCTTTGGCAACGGTTTTCCATATTGGCAAATTGGGGTGAGTATTATTATTTGATGCGTTACTAAATGTCAGACAACACTTATGGACTTTATTAAGGAGCAATGCAAATGGGTAAGCAAAAAACAATCATTACTGTAGTAACAGCAATATTTATTGCGGTGTTCTGGATTGGATGTGCCGGTCTGACGAAAGAAGGACCACCAGCAGCTTTTACGTCCGGTGAGTCGGTACGCGAAGTGCTGAATATGGATTTTGGGTGGAGATTTAGTTTAGGCCACGCTGCAGATATGGAGAAAGACTTTGATTATTGGGGCGGTGACCCTGCAGGCGATGCCAAGACAGGTGAAACAGCAGGTCCGCCTCATCAAGGTTTTGATGACAGTGACTGGGAGATAGTGGATATTCCTCACGACTGGGCCATAGGCGTAGGTTATGACGAAGAAGCGGAAGCGCTTCACGCCTATATGAAAATCGGGCGGAAATATCCTGAGAACTGTATTGGCTGGTACAGCAAGAGCTTTGAGGTTCCTGAAGAAGATTTGGGCAAAAGAATTACGCTGGAATTCGATGGGATTTTCCGCGACAGCAGGATATGGCTTAACGGCCACCTGATGTGGGAGCATGAAAGTGGCTACACAAGTTTCGGCTTTGACATTTCCGACTACATAAACTATGGCGGCAAGAACAGGATAGTAGTTCGTGCTGACGCCAGCGGTTACGAACTGTGGTCTTACGAAGGGGCGGGTATATATCGTCATGTCCGGCTGGTAAAAACGGCCCCGCTACACATTGTGCAATGGGGGACGTATGTTTTGTCAAAAGTAAATATGGAAGGCGACAAGGCCTCTGCAACACTTGGTATTGAGACAACTGTGGAGAATCAGCAGGATGCTAAGGTTAAATGTGAAGTGATTTCGACTATCGTCGATGCCCGGGGCAAAAGGGTCGCTCAAGTAAGTACGCCGGTAAAGGATGATATATGGGGCTTCTCGGAACGGACCGTTTGGCAGAAAGCCAGGGTTGAGGATGCAAAACTGTGGTCGCTGGAGTCGCCGAATTTGTACAAGATGTTTACCACAATAAAACAGAATGGAAAGGTCGTTGATGCTTACGAAACCACTTTTGGTATTCGGACAATTAAATTCGACCCTGACAAGGGATTTTTCCTTAACGGCAAGCATGTGAAAATCAAAGGTGTTTGTCTGCATCAGGACCATGGCGGTATCGGTATAGCGGTTCCGGACGCTGTGCAGGATTACCGGGTTAAAAGAGTCAAGGAGATGGGCTCAAACGCCATTCGAACGGCTCATAACTGGGTTGCACCCGAGGCGCTTGACGCATGTGATGAGCAGGGTTGTCTGGTGATGGACGAGACCCGGATGTCCGGCAGCACCAGGGAACTGCTTGAACAGTTAGGCACTATGATACGAAGAGACCGCAATCATCCGAGCATAGTTATCTGGTGCCTTGGCAATGAGGAGATTGCTATTCAGGACAATGTTACCGGTCAACGGATAATGCGCAGTATGAGGCGTCTGGTACGCAAACTGGACCCCACCCGGCCGGTAACACTATCTGTGCACGGAGGTGACGGCGGGCCTGTGAACGAGTCGCTTGATATATTGGGATGTAATTATCTGAACCTTGGCGACCTGGATGCATTACATGCCAAGCAGCGAAAACCGATTTTTGTCAGTGAGGCAAGCTGCACCTCGACCGTCCGGGGAATATACGAACGTGACGAGATGCATCGAAGCACCGGCTACGATGATGGGGCACATTCACCCGGATGGGGCAGACCCGCAGAAGAGTCCTGGAAATATGTGGCGGAACGTGAATTCTTAGCTGGTACGTTTGTGTGGACCGGTTTTGACTATGGCGGCGAACCCGACTCCAACCGATGGCCCTGCGTGCATACAGACTGGGGTGTTATGGACCGGGCGTGCTTTGCGAAGGACAACTACTATTACTACCAGAGCTGGTGGGGTGATGAGACGGTCCTTCATTTGCTGCCTCACTGGAACTGGGTGGGTAAGGAAGGAGAGGAAATCCGGATTTGGTGTCACAGCAACTGTGATGAAGTGGAGCTGATTATCAACGGCCAGAGTATTGGTAAAAAGCAAATACCCCGCAACTCGCACCTGGAATGGGAAGCAAAATATGAACCCGGCTATATCGAGACAAGAGGTTATAGCAACGGCAAACTCGTTGCTACAACAAGAAGAGAAACGACCGGTAAGGCAGCGACAATGCGTTTAAATCCCGACCGTATGACAATCAAAGCTGACAACCATGATGTTAGTCTTGTTACGGTTGAGGTTTTAGATAAAAAAGGCCGAGTGGTGCCTATTGCTGATAATAATATAAAATTCAGCATCGAAGGCGATGGCAGGATAATCGGGATTTGCAACGGCGACCCGGCCTGCCATGTTCTTGAGAACCAGACAATATATCCGGCTTTCAGTGGGCTTTTGATGGTGTTTGTACAATCAGGATTCGAACCGGGGCCTATTACTTTGAAGGCTGAATCCGGTGGTCTGGAATCCGCCAGTGTGATTATCGATGCGCAGGCCTGTAATGTAAGACCTTATGTAATTCCGAGTTTTGATGAAGAAACCAAGGCAATGATTGAACCGGCAGGCGGGACATTCGAAGATTTTGATGATGTTATCGTGACGTTGACCGCCCCAAGTAAGAGTGTTAATCTTCGTTATACTCTTGATGGGACAGACCCTGACCATACATCGACTCTCTATACGGAACCATTCAAATTGACAGGCCCGGCGGTCGTAAAGACCAGGGCATTTTTCTATACCAAGGGTGTCGGTCCTATTGCTACAGCGGAATTCAAGAAAGCAAGATAGTGAAAACGGCTGTAAATAAACTAAATCAAAGATGAGAAAGTGAGGTGTAATGATGGAGTCAGGAAAAAATTGCGTATCGTTTTTTGTTTTTCTGACAGTTGTCGGCTTGATTGGTATGATGAGCACAACTGCAGGAGCGTCAGACAGTTTAGATAGTTGCAACATAGTATGGGACAGTCCGAGCAAGGATGCTGCGGGCTCGATGCCTATTGGCAACGGTGATATATGTCTGAATGTTTGGGTCGAAGAAGGCGGGGACCTTGTTTTTTATATTGCCAAGAATGACAGTTTTAGTGAGAACGGTCGGCTGCTCAAGTTAGGCCGTGTTCGCGTAAAACTGTTGCCTAATCCTTTTGCAGCAGGGGCGGGATTTAAGCAGGAGCTGAAGCTTCGTCAGGGCGAGATAGAGATTACTGCCGGTGCGAAAGGTTCTGAGGTAACGATTAGGGTATGGGTCGATGCCAATAATCCTGTTGTTCGCGTTGAGGCAGAAGGCAAGGATGAATTTGATATGCAGGTAAATTTCGAGACCTGGCGTGAGACCGGATACAAGCTGCAGTCAACTACAATGAGCGATATGTTTAATTACGATAATCACAGTACGCGGACACCCGCTGAAGACGACCCTTACCCAACAGTTGTTTATCCGGATGTAATCGTTCCTGGTGTGAAAGACCGCATCATCTGGTATCACCATAATGTCAAGTCGGCATGTGGTGTGGCAATGAAGGTTCAAGGGCTGGAAAACTTTTACAATACAATGACTGACCCCCTGCTGGATAGGACATTCGGCGGTGCAATACAAGGCGATGGTTTCGAGTCAGTAATTAAAGAGCATCAAACTGAAGGTCCGGAGCCCGTTTATGCAACAAAAATGATGTCATATAGCGATAGAGAGCTAAAGTCGGCTCAGTCGAGCACTCAACACAGTCTCAACGTATACCTGCTGACCAAACATCCTGTAACGGTAAAAAAGTGGTTAACCGAACTGGATAAGTTAATTGAGAAAGTAAACGAAATAAATATTGAGCAAGCACGTAATGGACACCAGGAATGGTGGGATGATTTCTGGAACCGCAGCTGGATTCGGGTTTCAGGCGATGATGATAATGCCCAGGAAGTAGCAAAAGCTTATACTCTTCAGCGTTACATTTTTGCCTGCAATGCCAGAGGAGTTAATCCTATCAAGTTCAACGGCTTTCTGTTTTCAGTTGGGAATACTGAAGGCGATAACGACCCCGATTGGCGTGTATGGGGTCCGGGTTACTGGTTCATGAATACCCGTGCAATGTACTGGCCGATGATGACCTCCGGTGACTTTGAGCTGATGGGGCCGTATTTTGAACTGTACCTGAGAGCTCTGCCAATGGCCAAGGAGCGCAACCAGATTTATTTTGGTCATGCAGGCGCACACTTTCCTGAACAATTATATTTCTGGGGTGCTTATCCGACCGACCATTATGGATGGGACCGTCGGGGCAGGCATGCTTCAGAGGTAGAGTGCAGGTGGACGGCGAGGTTATGGCAAGGCGGGCTGGAGCTTACGTTGATAATGCTGGACTACTACTGGCACACGCAGGATGAGAAGTTTCTTACAGACAAACTGCTTCCAATAGCAAAGGAGATTACAACCTTTTATGATTTGCATTACAAGCGTGATGAAAACGGCAAGCTTCATATCTGGCCCGCCCAGTCACTTGAGGCGTGGTGGGATTGCGTGAATCCCATGCCCGAAGTTGCGGGCCTGAGGTACGTATTGGGTAAGCTGCTGAAATTGCCTGAAAAGTATACAAGCTCAGAACAGCGTCAGAAATGGGAGCGCTTACTTTCGGAGGTGCCGGAGCTGCCTACAAGGAAGCTCGAAGACGGCAGAACAATTCTGGCACCGGCCCAAAAGTATGCAGAAAAAGCGAACCGTGAGAATTGTGAGCTGTATGCTGTTTTTCCATACCGTATTTACGGTGTTGGAAAACCAGGCTTTGAGCTTGCCCAGCTAACGCTGCAGAATCCATTCAGTGCACATTTTAATAACGGAGTATATATGGCGTATCTTGGATTGGTGGACCAGGCACGTGACTATGTAGTCTCGAGGGCTTTACGAGAAAGTAGTTTGCGGTTTAGGCACCTTAATACGGAGCAGTTTCCACTGTCATATATGTCACTGCTTCAGGCGATGCTGTTACAGTATGAAGATGAGAAGATACTGCTGTTTCCGACCTGGCCTAAGGAATGGGATGTTGAGTTTAAGCTCCATGCGCCGCAAAACACCGTCGTTGAAGGGACTTATAGCAATGGCAAGGTTGAGCGGCTGAAGGTGACACCCGAGTCACGAGCTGAAGATGTAATCCAGATGCTCCCTTAGTTGCTCACAAATAATTATTGTGCTAAAAGCCGCCGCTGCGTGATAGCTCCTTTACCAGGGAGTCAAATCCACAGCGGCGGCTTAAGATTTATACCGGAACACACAAGGTCAATCTTCCCATTTATTGGAAAAGTCCGGCAGCAGACCGAATTTGTCCATATCAAAGTTCTTAAATCCGAGCTTGATGGCTGGCGAATCAG
>JBHPEQ010000045.1:0-19628 GCA_042576845.1 Planctomycetota bacterium | reverse complement strand
AAAAAGGGCCTTGTGCGGTAAATGTAACCCCCGGCTGATGGAGCTTTAAATTGCCGTTAAAAAAAAAGAGGATTCGACAGACTTTGAATCCTCTTTATTTTTGTCTTTCTGTTAACGCTAACGCTGTCAATCCAGCTTAATCAGCTTCAGGAATTCCTCTTCCAACAAAGCTTTTGTATTTAGCCTTGTGGTTTAGTGGTTTGTCACGGTATGCTAATATAAAGCCTGGAATTACGAAGACAGAAAATTATTACAGTAGCGGTTTGTAGAAATTTTCCGGCTTTGGGCCGAGTGTGTTGGTGAGAATGCCGAGTTTTTCGATAGTGCATTCGATTGTATCGCCGGGCTGCAGGAATTCACCCGTGACAACTCCGACGCCGGCAGGTGTGCCGGTGGCTATGATGTCACCCGGTTCGAGTGACATTAGATAACTCAGGAACGAGACCACTTCAGCTACGGGGAAAATCATCTGTGCGGTATTTGCTTTCTGTCGGACTTTGCCGTTGACCGAAAGAGTCATATCGAGATTTTGGACGTTATCAATTTCTTCGGCTGTGAGCAGGTACGGCCCAATCGGCAAAAAGCCGTCAGCCCATTTACCGTTCAACCAATCATAGAAATCATCCCAGGGCCGTTCGGCTCTTCCTTCCTTGAAAGTAACGGACCGTGCCGAGACATCGTTGCAGATTGTGTAGCCCGCGACGTAATCGAGCGCCTCAGCGGCTTTGACGCATTTGGCTTCTTTACCGATTACAACCGCAAGCTCGATTTCGTAATCTATGTTACCACTGTAGCTCGGCCAGGGAATTTCATCACCACTTCCGATGATGGCCGACGACGGAATAAGAAACGGGCGGGGGACGGTTCTCCTGCAGGTTGATTCTGAAAGGCCTAGCTTGAAGCCGTTTTTCAGGTCGGCTTCAGCGATATGTTCACTGTAATTGCCAGCTAATGCGATTACTTTGCCCGGCCGAGCTATTGGAGCCAGCAGCTTTACCGAATCGGCCGGAATAAAGATGTCAGCAGAATCAACGAGCGAGGCGAGTTTGTCAAGACAGGACGGGCCGCGTCGAAGAATCTCGATAACGTTCCGTGGCGGATTCGGCCCCTGCCAGACAGATGGGATATTAACAAGCCCCTTATCGGTAAGCACGGCACACGATACGAATTCATCTCTGGAATATGCTGCTAATTTCATTCTACGATTCTCGAAAGTAAATTACAGATGAAATGTTAACAAATGTAAGCTTAATTTGCATCATCAAAAACTTTTTACGTACTATAAAGACGGTTTGGGCGGTTGCAAAAAGTTTTATTTTTTTTACTTGAATATGAAAGAGCCGACTGTTATAAGCTTGGATATGCTCTTTGAAAAAGAAATAATCTAACTGCAGGCCTTAAAGCTTTTGCTTTGAGATAGCCAAGTGGGAACGCGGTTAAAGTCCGCGGCGGTCGCGCCGCTGTGAGTGTCTGTCCTGATTAAAGAATCAGGAGTCCGAAGGACGTTTTATCCACTGTCCGCAATTGTGGGCGGGAAGGAGTCTTCAGGTAAGGCACAAGTCAGAAAACCTACCTGCTGTTAGTTCCACATAGAGTGTTCTCGCGCTCGGGATACGATGTGGCTCTCAGGAACTTTAAAACCTTGTTTGTCAGGGGAAAATGTCTGAGAGTCTGATTGACACAAGTTAAGCTGCCGTTCCCTTTGCGGGAACGGCGGCTTTTTTTATTGGTTTTTAAATCATAGGAGAAGACAATGACTGAAAAGGGTTTGATGATTTTATTTTTGGTAATTGCGTTTGCTGTGTGTGCACAAGCCGACACTTACAACGGCGAGATAGAATACACAGCGGGAAGCGGAAGTAATGAGGCGACAATCGTTATCGACTTCGACCTCGATGATTTTTTTATGTTCACTTACAGCTGGGAAGGCGAAGCGATGGGCTGGGATGCTCTTGATGCGCTTGATACAGCAGGTGATTTGTATGTGGATTCTACATGGTTTGAGGATTGGCAAAGTCACTTTATCAATGATTTCGATTATCCCGGCGGGGTAGAGTATGATTATTCAGCAGATGGTTTTCCCGGCTGGCACTACTACGGCAGCAGTGATAATGAGAACTGGTCTCAAAACACCGGTGTCGATTATCGTATTCTCAATGACGGCGACTGGGACAGTTGGGTGTGGACGAACTATGACCAAAGCTGGCTGCCGCTTCGCGGTCCCGGCGAAGCGCCTGTGCCCGAGCCGATGACGTTCGGCCTGCTGGGACTCGGAGGACTGATGCTCCGCAGGCGTAAAGGCAGGCGTTAAAGTTTCACAGAGAACTATTTCGGATTCGGTGAATGAGGTGTTGTTTAAGGATTGCTTACATTGCAGGAAAAAATGATATTCGCAAAAAGGACAAAAGAAATTTTACTGATAATGCTGTTTCTGGCGTCGGTTGCGAACGGCTATGATTACGATGCGAATGATTTTGCGGCTTACGTAGTGGATTACAGGGCCGGCGAAGGAAACGTAATATATATTTATCCTGAAACTGCTCTTGGAAGGCCTTCGATAGATACTAATTACTTGGGGGCAGATAGGCCTGTTGTACCGGTGTATCCTCAATGGCAGCCAGATGAAATTGTTACCGTAGGCCCGGAAGGATATTTAATACTTAAGTTCAATCATAAAATTGCTGACGATGAGAACAATCCTTACGGTATTGATTTTATAGTGTTCGGCAATGCGTTTCAGTTTGTAGACATATATAATGACTGGACTTACTCAGACCCCTGCGAGGTAGTTATACAGACAGCCAGTATAAATACTGAACCGGCAAGGATTTCAGTCAGCCAGGACGGTGTAAGCTGGTATGCTTTTGAAGAAGGTCCTTTTGGAGACAGTTTTGCACCGACACTCGGCAGAGTCTTTGACACTAACGACCCTTACACTGGTTATCCGGGCTGGGATAACCAGTGGTGGGGTGAGGCGACAAATCCTACGGTGCCTTTGGACCCGAATCTTAACCCGGAAGATTTTGCCGGTGTAAGCGTGGCGGAAATGTGCCAGGCGTATGGAAAATCAGCAGGGGGAACGGGCTTTGATATTAACGACCTTGACCCCTGTGATTTGTCGGAGCTGGCGGTCGATGCGAATACAGGACGAAGGTGGATTCAATATATAAAGATTGAATGTATCGCTGCGGAGCCGGCAGATGCCAATTTACCGGAAATAGATGCCGTATCAGACGTAAGCTGCTGTGGTGACTATAAACATCCCTTTCCCGCAGGTGACATCGATAAGAACTGCAGGGTTGATTATGAAGATTTGCGGCTTTTCTGTATATATTGGCTGGATGAAGTAACGAAATCGGGTGAGTCGGCTGCGGCTGCAGATGTTTATGAAGACAATTTCATAGATTTTCGTGACTGGGCTGTCTTAGCTGAGAACTTCTCAAAATGTTCGTGGGAATGTAATGAATAAATCGGCGGGATTAATGGTGCCAATACGATGTTGAGGAAAGCGTTTACATTGATAGAGCTGCTCGTGGTGATATCGGTGATATCGCTGCTGATGGCGTTGCTGATGCCGGCTTTGAGCAGGGCTCGGCAGCAGGGCAAAGGCGTATTCTGCCTGAATAACCTGCGGCAGATGGTTATTGCGGCGAACCTTTACGTTGCTGATAATGACGGATATTATCCTCTGGCCTGCTTTATGGATTTTGACGACCTTTCCCGGACGTATGAATGGGACTATTTCAAAACTTTCGAAAACGGACAGCTAAAAGAAATCAGACCGGGATCCCTCTGGTCTGGACATACAAATCTGCAGGTCCAGCAATGTCCCTGTTACGATGGCAGTGCCAACTCGCCGGGCGACCCTTATACAGGTTACAATTACAATGCCAGCTACATCGGCGGATTTATTATGAAAGTAATGGGGACGCTGCAAGGAAACAATTCGATTAAGGCCGTTACTGTGAACGGGGCATCCGAATGCGCAATATTCGGAGACGGAGAGTTCGAGCTGGGAGCGAATAAATATATGCGAAGCCCGCAGGCAGGCGAGCTTGATGAAACATTCGGCGATACTTACAGATATGCCGGCACGCAGGGCTATCAGCATTGCGGGGCTACTAACGTTGCATACTGCGATGGAAGCGCACGGGCTGTTAGCGACATTTATACCAACACTGCGAGTAAAGAAAGGATTAGAGAATATAACAAAACACATAAAGTCAAAATCGGTTTCATCTCGAAAGATAACAGCGCTTACGATTTGAAATAACTTACTCGTATATCGGGAAAAATATTGAGTATCAAAAGACGAGTATTAAGGTGGATAAAAGGTGAGCTTGTTGTTTTTGAAGGGCGGTATTTTGTTTTGTTATGGATAGTAGTATAATTAGTTGTGTGAAAGCGGAAAAGGTAAAGAAAAGTCTTGGATTCGTATTGCAGGGCTTAAACCATTTGTTATGGCCTGCGGTGTGCCTCAACTGCCGCCAAAGTATTAGTGAACGTAACGATGGGCTGTGCAGCAGCTGCTGGGACGAGCTTCTGGAATGCACAGGCGGTGATTACTGCCCGCGCTGCGGTCGAGACGCCGGCATATATGCTATGGTCGAAGGTGCATGTCCGGCTTGCCAAGGGAAAAAGATATATTTCGACGGGATAGCCCGAAGCGGAGTCTATGTGGATGCTGTACGAGAGATGATTCTGTCGTTTAAGAAGGGTAAGACGGAACTGGATTCAACGCTGGGTTTTTTAGCTGATTCTGCCCTGCAGGGAAGCGGCTTTTTAGAAAATGTGGACTTGTTCGTCCCTGTCCCCCTGCACTGGCTCAGAAGGCTGAGCCGCGGCTACAATCAGTCGCTGATTATCGTCAAAAAACTAAAGAACGCTAAAGGTAAAATCAGTACCGACCTTGTTCGTATTCGAAATACTCAGTCACAAATTTCAATGATAAGTCCGGCCGCACGGGCAAGAAACGTTGCGGGGGCTTTCGCCGTTCGCAGGGACCACAGTTTTGAAGGCAAAAATATCTGCCTTGTCGATGACATCAAAACAACCGGTGCGACGCTGAACGAGTGTGCGAAAACCTTGAAACGGGCCGGAGCATCGAAGGTTTATGCCTTGGTTTTAGCCGTCGCTGGACAAAATATCGAGTGATTAAAACAATGGACACTTTATAGTGTTTCGTATTTTATGGTTGCTCGGTAGAGGCCTGTGATTCGTTTGCCGTCGACGATAAGAGGAGGATAATTATCGTTTCTCGGCTGGAGTCGAACTTTATTATCCGGCTCGAAGAATACTCTCTTGAAAGCGGTTTCGTGCGGTACTGACAGACGGATAAAGCAATCGTCGCCGCTGTTGACCTCAGCGGCTGGTGAGAAAATTACGATGTCACCCTCGTGGAATTTCGGCTCCATCGAGTCGCCGACGACACGGACCGCAAAAGCATTCGGGTCATGAACACCCGGACAGCGGACGTAATCATCAGCAATACCGACGGGATAATCGAGGTCGTTGAATTCAGCGGGATAACCGGCGGAGACCTTGTTTATAACCGGCACCAATCGGCCGGACTTTAGAGGTAAGGCCTGCTCAATATCAAATCCGCTCTCTGAGATAAAGGTCTCAAGTTCAGGAACATCTGGTTTTTTGTCAATAAGTTTTTTAATGAAGCTCTTGAATCGCTGATTCTCGGCCTCGGCGGATTCATATTGCTGGCGGATGTCTGTGGGCAGCCGTTCCATATGAGCGATGTGCAGCAGAAGTCCCGGCTCAAACTGCAGAACCCCCTCAAGTTTTCTGAGCAGCTTGTCACGCGGCGGATTTTTTATCCTGTTGGTCTCAATGGTGGAAAGATAGGGCTTGGAGAATCCAACACGTCTGCTCACCTCATCAAGTGTGAGATTCAGTTCTTCGCGCTTCTTTCTTATTATCTGACCTAAAGACATACTTATACAATAGTAGCTTTGATGCAAAAGACAAGCAAAAATTAGGTAAATATTTAACAAAAAACAACAAGTGCCCTAAAAATCAATCTCAATAAGCTCATAATCGGTGGTTCCAAGGCCGATTTTCTCAGCGTGGCCAATCTGGTGATTCGGGTTGAGTTGTTTATTTTTCAGCAGTTGGGGTAGTTTTTTGCCGGCTGTAGACTCAATCAAATCCAAAGCTGCTTTGTCCACAGCCACAGGGTCGCCGGATGCGACTATACCAATGTCATCAACTATCCTGGGCATATCAGGTGTGTCAAAACAGTCGCAGTCTTTGGTAATAGATATAAGAAAATTGAAAAAGGTAGCTCTGTTCTCCTTACCTTTCAGTGCTCCGAGAGCGTGTTCGGCAACATTCTTTTGCAGCTCTTCATTTTCTGCGTCCCAGTCATATCTGACAGCGTCGAACCTGCAGACGGCAACGCATTCGGCGCAGCCGATACATTTATCGCTGTCGATATGCGCCTTAACATCATCGATGGTTATCGCATCGGCGGGACAGTGGTTATAGCATTCGCCGCAGCGGGTGCATTTGTTGCTTATCGATGGTTTGAGTGCGGAGTGCTGCCGCATCTTGCCTTTTCTGCTGGCGCAGCCCATTCCCAATGTCTTCAGTGTGGCTCCTGCACCTGTTGCAATGTGACCGGTGAAGTGAGCTACCGACATAATTGATTGGCAGCGGACGATGTCGTATGCGATTAGAACTTCCTTATTCAGCTCACCGTTAATCTTTACAGCGGTTTCAGACGTGCCGAATAATCCGTCGGGGATAATGAACGGAACTCCAAGACCGTGAAAATCAAAACCGTGCTCGGCGGCGAGAATTGTATGGTCGATGGCGTTGTGCCTGCGGCCTGTATACAACGTGCTGGTGTCGGTAATGAAGGGTTTGGTTTTGAGCTTTATAAGCTCATCAACCAGCCCTTTTATACAAGGCGCCCTTAGATAGGTAGTATTTTTATGCTCACCGACGTGTACCTTGACAGCGGTAAAATCGTTCTCCTTAAAGCGCTTTGCAAATTTACCGGCCTTAAACAATTCTACAGCTTTGTCTGAGATTTTCTTCTCACCGTCACCAATTGAAGCTTTGATAAAATATACCTTCGCAGCCATACTAATTACTCCCTTTAACATACAGGATTTATGTGCCTTTTGTTAACACTCAACTGATGAGAATTATATTGTTATTGCTTCCGGGTTCAAGCGCAGGTTAGGAAAGCTGATGTTCATTTTTACGCCGATAGCAATAAGCACAATACCACCAATTGCTTCAATTTTGTTTTCGAAAAAGTGCCCGAATTTATTGCCGATGTATACACCGATGTATGAGAGGACAAATGTAATCAGGCCAATGATTATTACAGCGGTTATAAGCGAAACTTTCAGAAACGGCAGGGTTATTCCGACAGCGAGGGCGTCGATACTGGTAGCAATGGAGAGAACCAGCAGGACAGGAATGTTCGATGGGTCGAAATTTTTTTCGTCAGGGGTAAGTTTGTATGATTCGTAAATCATTTTTCCGCCGATAGCGATTAAAAGGGCGAAAGCAATCCAGTGGTCGTAAGCTGCTAAGTACTCTTTTACACTCAGGGCCGCCAGTGCACCTATCAGGGGCATAAAGGCCTGGAAGGAGCCGAAGAAGGCGGCTATACGAAAAGCGTGTTTGAGCTTTAGCTGTCTATATACTGAGCCGGTAACAACGGATACCGCGAAGGCGTCCATTGCCAGGCCGACAGCTATAAATATAATTGTAACCAGTTCCATATTTGGAAAAGATTTCCTTTATTTGCTTGTTGCTCTATATTTTGTTGAAACACATCGCGGTTCCATTCATTTTTTCCACATAAAAACATAGTTGAAAATGTGAGCTTCGAATTTACCGCTGATTTCGACTGTTCGCAAGTCAACTATCTCAAAGTACGGCTCAAAAAGTTTTTTGAGTTCATCTTCGCAGGAAAAATATAAACCGCTGCCCAGCTGAGTTTTCCTGTATTTTCCCGACCCTTCAAAAACCTTATCCTTTTCGCTGAAACATAAAGAAAGATACTTGCCTTGCGGATTAAGTATTCGATAAACATTTTCAACATATTTTTGCCTTTGCTCAGGAAGTATATGATGAAGCAGTCCCCAATCGTACGCGAAGTCCCAGCTTTCTTTTATTTCGCTTAGCCCTTCAACCACATCAGCGACGATAAAGTTACACTTCACTCCTTTTCTTTTAGCGTTTTCCCTGGCAATTTTTATAGCTGTCGGTGAAAAGTCTACCCCTGTAACTTCGAATCCTCCGCCGGCAAGATAAACAGCATAATTACCTGCACCACAACCTAAATCAATAGTTTTGCAGGGCTGCACTTTCCGGCTGTCAATCAACTCAACCAGCAGTTCCGGTGGTTTTTCCGTATTCCAGGGAATATCATCCAGTGACATATTTTTGTAAACATCATCCATCCGAGTTTGGCCTTGTTTGTCTATGAGAAAATATCCTAAAAAATAGTATCTAAGAAAACAATAAGCAAAGACTCACCATCATTAGTCAGACAGCTAAGGATTTTGTATGACTGAACTGATTGCTTGAGCCAATTGCTCCGGCCTTTGTGAACCTATCAGCAGCTTCTTTCCGTTTTTCAATACAAGCTGAATGCCTTTGTTGCCTCTTACGTTATATGCCTTGCCTGGTTTTCCAAACCAGAACCATCCGTACCTTATCCCCCAACCGCCATATTCGAGGATGGGATGGTATGTCCGAGTATAGAACTCGCTTAAATCATCGGGTGAAAATCTTTTAAAGCGAATGTGAATGGGTAACAAACGCACATATAAACCATCGGTACGCACTTGTGTTTCTAACTTCAGCATTAAAAAAAGAACCGCAATTGTTATCGGTAACAGTATTCCTACAATTATATGCCTAATAATCGGCTGAGTTTCATATGATTGTTGTTGAGTAAGCATTTCATGTAATGCAAGGTAACTCAACGTCACAGCGTCAAACATAACTATAAGAACGGCTATACGAATCCACAGACTGAATTTTTGCTCTTCGTGAAAGATTACATTATTCTCATCGTTCATAACTGTCTCGTTCCATATTGTGCTATGGTTTGCATTGCTTACAAGGTCTTTTGCCCGCTTTGACAGCTTCATCCCGGCTGTTGTAAGTTTCGAGATTTTCCGGCTTGATTCTTTTTGCCGAGCTGCAATCGGGTTTGTGAAAAACTTTGCTGTTTTTGGACGCGACGAATTTGAATTTAACCGGCTGAGTTTTTTCAGTCAAGCTGGCTTGCTTAGGCGAGGGTGTTGCAGCTTTATCGGTATCGGCAGGTTCAGCTTCAGATTGATTGGCGGCCTGGTAGTCTTTGATAAATTCACTAATCAGGAATTTTACTTGTTCCCAGATGTGCTCAACAAACTGTTGGGGCCGGCTATGCGAGAGCCGGGAACGCCACCAGGTGATAGCGGTAATCTTTTGGTCGGCATTACTAACCAGAGCTGTTTGTTGTTTTAGAAAGATGTCTATGTTATCAACGATAATTTGCTTCTCGCTGATTTCATATGCTTTAATCCTTATTTGTAAATCCGGTATTGTGGGTGGCATGTAACCACTTTGTTTGTCGACTACTTTAATGCCGGCCTTTAGGAGCTGCAAAGCAGCATCTCTCTGGACAATCTTTGCTTCCAGGCCTGCTTTTTCTGCGTCTTCAGTACAGCTTATCCCAACAGTTACTCCACTAACTACTCGCAGGGCATTGCGTTCCTGCCTTTTTTCTGCCAGAGAATTAACCCCAAGTGTTGACAATAAACATACAGCAAATAGTGTTTTAATAAAATTACATTTTTCCATTTTCCTGTTCTCCCTCTCTTTTCTAAAAACGCATTTTTATTTTTGGAGGTTATGCAATAAGTCCAAAGGCCTCGGTAACGTCTATACCTTCGGTTATCCCAAGCTCTTTCGCTTTTGCATTAGCTTTTGTAATCTTGCGATTTGGAAACCGCTCAAGCGTCCCTATAGGATTATCTGGCGTGCTTTCGACTATAGCTGCGGCAACGCCGTAGCCCTGACAGGCCTCGACATCAATCGCAGGACACGCCAGAAATCCTTTCTCACCGGTTACGAGAAGGATGTTAAAGCCGGACCACTTGCTCTGCACACCTTCAACTTCTCCGTTAGGAGTTTGAAATGTTTTTGTGTGTATCTCCATTTTTAATCCTTTTTAGTTTCTGATTACTTTTTGTAACTTTGAACCCTGTGTGATTTGTTCACTTAAATCGGTTTACCGAGCTTATCTTTGAGTTCGGAAAATTTTTCATCTAACAGTTTTTTGCTTTTCGCCTCCACGTTTAATCTCAGCAGCGGCTCGGTATTACTCGGTCGGCAGTTAAGCCACCAGTCCTTATACCGCACAGTAACTCCGTCGAGGTTATCGATGTCTGCATCCCTGTAAATCTTTGCCAGTTCATCCATCTTTGCCTGTTTGTCATCGACCTGAAAATTTACTTCGCCGCTGGTGTAATATCTTCGAAGCGGCTTGAGCAATTCGCTCATCGGAACTCCGGCTTTACTTACAATGTTCAATATATGAACCAGTGTAATCAGGCCCGAATCAGCCCAGAAGTTATCCCGATAGTAGAAGTGGCCCGAAAGCTCGCCTCCGAACACGGCGTGTGAATCCCGCAGCGCCTTTTTCATATAGGAATGTCCCACACGCTCTCTTCGCGGCGTGCCGCCGTGTTTGATAATCTCTTCGACAACTACCCAGCTGCTGCGCAAATCATAAACAACCGTCGACTTCGGTTCCTTTTCAAGAAAATAAGGCACCATCAAAGCCGTCATTAAATCGCAGCCGATGGTCCTGCCTTTCTCATCAACAATCATCAAGCGGTCGGCATCCCCGTCGAAGCAAACACCGAAATCACATTTCTTCTCCTTTACTTTCTTCTTCAGCTCTTTGAGATTGGCTTCTATAAGAGGATTTGGCTCATGTTTGAATTTGCCTTTATGCTCGAAGTTGATGGAGATTATCTCGACAGGCAGTTCACCGAAGACAGCGGGGACGGCCTTGCCGGCCATACCGTTTGAAGCATCGATAGCAACTTTCAGTTTTCTTAGATTGGGTTTTAGGAATTTCAAGACATGCTTTTTATATTCAGGCCATAAATCCCGCTCTTTAACAGAGCCCGTAATTTTGCCTTTCGTATGCAGTAAAGCCAGTGATATATGCTTAATATCCTTCAGGCCCGTATCAACACCGATGGGCTTGGCGCCGAGGCCGGATATCTTAAATCCGTTATACTTGGCCGGATTATGGGATGCCGTAACCTGAATCCCGCCGCATGTGCCGAGATGGTTAATTGCAAAATACATCTGAGGCGTGTCAATCATACCTATATCTATGGCGTTCATATCCCCAGACTTTATCCCTTCAATCAGAGCGCCGGCAATGGCCTTGCTGTGCGTCCGCATATCACGCCCCACGCAGATAGCACGCGTATTGGCCAGACCTCGCTCATATCCGGTAACGTGAGAGCGAAGAAACCTCGCGGTACCGCAGCCGATTTTCCAGGCGTCGTCCTCGTTGAGTTGTTCACCGTAAATACCTCTTATGTCATATGCTTTAAAAATCGCAGGGTCCATCTTGCAAAATTCCTTCCATTTGAATGACGGTAATATCTCGTTAAACAGCAATCATTTTTGACAATCTAACCTTCACACGTAGATTACTATACAATGGAATTGACGGGAATGTCAACGGACGTTTTTCAGCATTGTAAAACGGGCCTTCTATTCAAATGAGCAGATTGGATACAGGCCGGCTCAGCAAGGTCTTACAAATCTTTTACTAAAACAGCTTTGCCGTTCGACCCGTAAAGAAAGAAGGATTTAAAACCTTTTTGTCAGAGAAGTTGGTATGACCAACAGACTTTTACATTGGCCCCGGATACATGTTGTCTATGCCCGCCTTCCCGAACCTCGGGCTTTACGAAATAAGCAAAAACCAAAAGAGCGATTGTTAAGCAGATAAGAGCCAGCGCAATGACCCAGCGTGCAAAACGATTCGGTATCAGTTGGTGGTAAATTTCAACAATCAATCTCCAATGCAGAACAATATGCAGAACGAGCAAAGCAATGAAAATATATCCTATCACAAGATGAACTGTTCCCCACTCGTGACGGTCCAGTCCCCAGAAAAACAGCTCGGCATTGCGTTCGTAAATTTCCAATCGCCGATATCCCGGAACCAAAACATATTTCATTAACAGGCCAATTCCTGCCATAGCAGCGATGCACAACAGCAATAATGCGTCAATTACGAGATTAACTTTTGCCTTTTTCATAATTATTCCCTTCAATTATTTAAAAGGAACCCTTTTAGCTAATCGGAACCGACGGGGGGTTAAACCATCTTTGTGTTCGCAGGCAAATTTTAACAAGCATCAGCATGACCGGGACCTCTATTAGTACACCCACGACAGTCGCTAAAGCAGCGCCTGAGGACAAACCAAAAAGCATCGTCGATGTGGCTATGGCAACTTCAAAATGATTTGACGCACCAATCATAGCGGCTGGAGCTGCATCTTTATAGTTTAATTTTAGCAATTTTGCCAGGCCGTATCCTAACCAGAAGATTAGATTGGTCTGAATAAAAAGCGGTATCGCAATCCATAGAATCGTTAATGGGTTTGAAAGGATAACCTCGCCCTTAAATGAGAAAAGCAGAACCAGGGTAATAAGCAAAGCGATTATAGTTACAGGTGTAAGAACATGCAGAAATTTTTCCTTAAACCACACTTGGCCTTTAGTTGCTATAATCCATTTTCGTGATAAATATCCTGCTACCAAAGGCAAGGCAACATATATAGCTATGGACAGCAATAGTGCCTGCCAAGGCACAGGCAGTCTGCCGACACCTAATAAGAAACCCCCAAGAATTCCATAAAGCAAAAGCATCGTTAGTGAGTTTATTGCTACCATCACCAGGGTAAGGCCATCGTTGCCCCTGGCAAGATATCCCCAAACCAAAACCATCGCAGTGCAGGGAGCAATGCCTAATAAGATACAGCCGGCCAGATAGCTCCGCCAGAGAGGAACCTGAAGCATCTTAACGCCATTGATAAGGATAATCTGGCCTGAACCATAAATTGCTCCTATGGGCAAATCAAGTCCGAAAGGCATTTTAACGTTATCAACAGCATCCGGGCCTATGAATGTGTGGAATAGTGTGCCCAGGAAAAACAAGGCGATGGCGTACATAGTGAATGGCTTAATGGCCCAGTTTACGAAAAGGGTTAAACCAACTGGTTTGCCGCTTTTGCCGGCTTTGACAACCTCGGCAAAGTCGATTTTAACCATAATTGGATACATCATAAAGAAAAGACAAACGGCAATGGGTATCGACACAACAGGGGCGCCCTTAACCGAGATAGCCAGGCTGTCGAGGTACGTAGCAATCGCCGGTGCAAATTTGCCTAAGATTATGCCCGCTACTATACACAGGGCTACCCAAAGAGTAAGATATTTCTCGAAAATATTAAGCTGTTTTGCTACACAGGCTTCAGATTCCATGTATTTACCTCGATAATTAAATTTTTAGGGAGCTGAATATATAAGATATATTCCTCCTATAAGAACGAGCACACCGCAGATTTTTTTAACAACTACCACTCCTTTGGATTTTTCATTCCAGTTCATATACCGCTGAACAACTTCGGTAAATGTACCTGCAAAAACAATGACCGAACAGTGGCCGAGGCCATAGACTATTAAAAGCAGTACGCCGTAGAAAAGATTGGTCGAAGCCAGTTTGAAAGTAACACCGAGCATAGGCGCCATATAAGCAAAAGTGCAAGGGCCAAGGGCAATCCCGAAAACCAGGCCAAGAATAAATGCTGCCAGCATTCCTTTGCGTTTCATTCCTACCTGACCGGGACTCGACCAAGGCATAGGGATAACATCAAGAAGATGCAAGCCGACCAGAAAGAAAATCAGCGCCACAAAGTAATTGCCGTATTTTCCGACATCCCCCATCATTCTGCCTGCAGCGGCAGTAACTGCACCAATAGCTCCAATAGTTATCAATATTCCCACGGCAAACAAAGTTGAAATCCAGAATGCCCGTTTAGTCGAAATCCTTCCCTGTTCATCGATAAAACCGACAATCAGAGGGATACTTGCAAGATGGCAGGGACTCAAAAGAATGCTTAATATTCCCCAAACAAAAGCCGCTGCAAAAGCGATTACGGAAGCGCTCTCGACCGCGTGCGTTAATGTTGTAAAAAGCTGCTGTATCATTTCTCTTTTGTGTCTCCGACACCGAACTCCTTCCATTTGGAAAGAATGTCCGCTTTGGAAAAGAAACCAATATGTCTGAAAAGCTCTTTGCCGGCCGGGTCAAAAAATATCTGTGTTGGAATCATTTTAATTTTGTATGGTTTGCCTGCATTTGGATTTTTCCAGACATCGATGAATTTTACTTCGAAGACGCCGGCATATTCAGTTTTCAGCTCTTCAAGGATAGGTGCCATCAATTTGCAGGGGATGCATTTGTCGGCCCCCAGGTCAATTAGTTGCGGCAGCGCTTTCGATTGATGAACATCGCTCGGTTCAACAACTGACCGGACGGTTTCTTTAACAGGCAATCTTGCATCGGAAGAATCATTCACAGGTTGATGCGGCCCGGAAGACTTATTCTGTTTGAGTGCTATTACAACTCCGACAATTATGACCAACGTTACAATAATAACCATCTTAATTGTTTTATTCATTTTAAAAACCTCCGCTTAGAAAACCATTGCCTTGATTTCATCCACACTCGGCACCTTCCCTACGACTTTAACTTCTCCATCCAAAGCCAGTGCCGGTGTCATCATTACGCCGAACTTCATTATTTCATTGATTTCGGTTACCTTTTCAATTTCAAAATCACCGTCCACTCCGCTGACAGCGGCCTTGGCATTTTCCACTAACTTTTTACACTTCTGACAGCCCGTGCCCAATATCTGTATCTTCATAATAAAATAAACCTCAGCTAAAAAATCGAACCATAAATTATTCCGCTGATTGTAGCCATAACAATCACAAGGCCGACAAAGACAAGCGCTTTCTTCGTCCCCAGCACGCTGCGAATCACAAGCATATTCGGCAACGACAATGCAGGCCCTGCCAAAAGCAGCGCCAGTGCAGGCCCTTTGCCCATCCCGCTTCCCATCAATCCCTGCAGTATAGGTACTTCGGTTAAGGTCGCAAAGTACATAAAAGCGCCGGCTATCGAGGCAAACAGATTAGCTCTTATGGAGTTTCCGCCGACCGCTTTTGCCACCCAGCCGGATGGTATAATTCCTTCCTGCCCGGGCCTGCCTAAAAGAAAGCCGGCCACAAGAACACCAAAAAACAATAATGGCAAAATCTGCTTTGCAAAAGACCAGCTTGCTTGAAGCCACGAATTCAATTCCGATTTTGCGAACCATAGAATCAAAACGGCAGCCAGGATTAATACCAGCAGTCCCGTCAAAATCCATTTCGCTGAATAAACCGTATACCACAACCCTTCCCCTTGTGTCGGCCTGGCCCAGTTGGCAAATACCAGAATCCCGACCATAGCAGCAAAATAAATCGCATTTTGCCACAATGTTCTTGTGAGTTTTTCTTCAGTAAGTTGTACCTGCCCGGCTGCTTTTTTAAGTTGTTCTTTTCGAAAGATAAAATGCATCAATAGACCGATTACAATACTGAAAACAATAGCGCCAACCGCACGCACCAGGCCCATCTCAAATCCCAGAACCCGTGCTGTAAGAATTATCGCAAGTACATTTATCGCAGGGCCGGAATATAAAAATGTCGTCGCAGGACCAAGCCCGGCACCCATTTTATAAATACCGGCAAACAAAGGAAGTACCGTGCACGAACATACAGCCAGAATTGTACCTGAGATGCTGGCTATCGTATAAGATAGAACCTTATTAGCTCCTGCACCGAGATATTTCATCACCGAACTCTGACTGACAAATACTGATATAGCGCCGGCTATAAAAAACGCCGGAACCAGACACAGCAAAACATGTTCTCGGGCATAAGACTTGACCAAAAGCAGGGACTCGGTAACGGCATTATCAAAACGACCAATCCCGACAGGCAAATAAAAGCAGCCCAGAAACACAGCTATTATAATTGCTGCCTTTTTAAATTCCGTCTTCAATTCTGCGGCCCCTTATATTACAGAACTCCAAGCAGTTGTTTGGCTTCTTTGGCCTGCTCTTTCAAGCAGGCACTGACGCAGGACAGAAATTCGAGTATGCACGGTGTCCTGAGTTTGTAGATGACCTTCAGCCCGTCTTTGCGATATTCGAGCAGGCCGGCTTTGACCATTACTGCCAAATGTCGCGATACATTTGACCTTTCGGAACCGACGTGTTTGGCAATATCACATACGCACCTCTCGCCGTCTTTGAGAAAATCCACAATCGCAATCCGCAGCGGATGTGCTGCCCCCTTTACGATTTCCGCCTGTTTTTCATAAATAAGTTGTTTTTTCATACTTACCATAGCTTTGCTCCAACTAAATTACTATATGATTATATACTCATATAGTAACATATTGTTCAAAAAAATTCAAGTTTTTTTGCTGGCTGTAAGTTGGGTAAGAACTTAATATGTTCTTTCAAACCTTGCAGTATGAATATTTAGGAGTTTGCGATTTTTTGTGACGGTGCGCCTGACGATATCTAAGGGAAAAAACGTGAAGGATAAATAGGAGGCATGTAAAATGAGAAGACTATTTATAGTGTTAGCCATATTATCTTTGGCAGCGTTGCTTTCGGCAGGAGAGTCTTCCACAAAAAGATTTGAGAAAGTTGTCAAAAGGATGGTCAAGGACGTCAATGAAGGAAATTACGCCGGTACTGGAAAGGATTTTGCTCAGAGTATGGAGGATTTCTTTCCCTTAGAAAAGAGGGAACCATTTTTCCAAGGCCTTTCAGCCCAATATGGCAAAATCCAGAAGCTTGATGAACCGCGACTGATTTCACCGAATCAGGCGATTTTTGTTGCGCACTGCGAACGTGGGAAGTTGGATATAACGGCTTGGCTGGACGAGGGTGACAAAATTATCGGATTATTATTCCTACCACATAAGCCGGATATACCAGTGCCGGAGAAACACGAAACTAATCTATCGCTGCCTTTCAAAGGTAGATGGCTGGTTGTCTGGGGTGGAGATACCAAAGAACTTAATCAGCACCACGATGCACCCAATCAAAGATTTGCTTTCGATTTTGTCGGTGTCGATGAGAAAGGCGAGACCCACAAAGGCAACGGCCAAGTAAATGAAGATTATTTTGCCTTTGGCAGGCAGGTTTTGGTACCGGCAGATGGGATTGTAACGGACGTCATAAATGGCATCAGGGATAACAAGCCCGTGTCAATGAATCCATACTCGGCATTGGGTAACGCTGTGTTTATTCAGCATCGTGAGCACGAGGTATCGGTTCTTGCTCATTTGAAATTTGGTAGTATAACGGTGAAGGTTGGCGATAAAGTTAAAGAAGGGCAAGTCATAGGTCTTTGTGGAAATTCGGGAAACTCTTCAGAGCCACATCTACACCACCACCTTCAGAATACACCCATTATTCAAGACGGGACAGGAATCAAGTGCTATTTCCAAAAACTGTGCGTTTTAAAGGATGATGAAAAAGAGCTAATGACAAATTATTCGCCGATAAAGGGAGAAACTATCATCGCTGAGTAAATTCTCTTTTGACAGGTGCTTCAACAAATTTAATATTTTTTTCTGAACCTTGCGGCGGGGATGTTCAGGAGTTTGCGGTATTTTGCAACGGTTCGTCTGGCGATGTGGTTAATTCCGACCTCAGCCAGTTTTTCGCGAATCTGCTCGTCGTTGAGCGGCTTGCTTTTGTCCTCTTCATCGATAATCTCTTGAAGCTTTGCCCTTATCGCTTCCCAGCTGCGTGCCCTGCCGTTGATATCTTCCTTGCCGCCGCTAAAGAATTTCCGCAGCGGAAGAACTCCCCACGAACACTGAATATATTTCCCGGATACTGCTCGGGAGACAGTGGCAAGATGGACGCCGACATCATCTGCGACTTTCGACATCGGAAGCGGCTTTAGATGAAGCTGGCCCTTATCGAAAAAGTCATTCTGGAATTTCACGATGGCGACGGCGACTTTGAGCAAAGTTTCCTTTCGCTGCTCTATTGCATCGATAATCCATTGGGCGGAGCGGATGTTCTTTTTCAGAAATTCTTTTGTGTGCTTGCTGACCTTTTTACTCTTCGCCATCTGTTGATAGTAGTCGTTTACCTTCAAAGCCGGCAGCGAGTAATCAGCTAAACGAACCTGATACTGGCCGGTTCCTTCCAGTTCTTCTACTATAACATCGGCGGCAACTGGCCGGTTGTGGTCAATACCTATTTGAAGGCCGGGAGACGTGTCCAGATTGCTCATTCGTTCAATGGCACTGTTGACATCCTCAATGCTGCAGTTGAGCTTCTTGGCTATCTCGGGAAGATGATTTTCGAGCAATTCGGCCATATGCTCGGAAACAAGCCGCTGCTCAAAACTCATATCTTCAGGACTCTGGGACATCTGGATAAGCAGACATTCCTGCAGGTTACGTGCACCAACACCAACGGGCTCGAGTTTCTGAACTAAAACAAGCGCCTTTTGCAAATCTTCAAAAGTAAAATCTTTTTTATCCTTGTTGTGAAGCTGCTCCAGCCGAACACTCAGGTATCCTCTGTCATCGATATAATCTATAATGGCTTCGCCTGCTTTTTTCACGCTTTCTTCGGCATCAATCAGCCCACACTGCTCGACGAGATGTTCGTGCAGGGACTGGGGTTTTGCGGCTGTATTTTTTATCGCCTGAAGTTTTGGGTCCGGCTCATCGATTTGTGCTGTTCGGCGGAAAGTGTCGGCCTGGGTCATATAATCCTTGTATTCTTCATCGAGACCTTCAAGACGCTGAAAATCTTCGACCTTGTTATTATCGGTGTTTACAACAAGGTCTTTCTCATCCGTTTCATCGTCGGCCTCTTCAGTTGCCGGGCCGGTCTCTTCATGCTCTGACTGCTCCTCGATTTCCAAAACGGGATTATCGTTTAATTCCTGTTCAATCCTTTCCTGAAGGGCCAAGATAGGAAGCTGGAGTATCTCCATCGACTGTATCATCCGCGGAGCAAGCTTCATCCTTTGCTCCAGCCGCATCTGTCCTTGCATTTCCAGCTTCATAAATTCACCATAAAATCTTCAGCACACTCTTAGCTTAACAACTTACATTATATCATAAATGTTCTGGAAAATTTTGGCAATAGTCTGTAGCGACAGAAAAAAAAGGCCGGGCACAAAGTGAAAGTTATTCTAACTCTTGTCTGCCGATTATAGCATCCGTAAGCATTTTACTGTTTGCATATTCTATAGTGGTGCCCGTGGGAAGCCCTCTGGCCAGGCGTGTGATTTTCACGCCGAGGGGCTTTAGAAGGGAGCTTATATAAAGAGAAGTTCCATCACCATCCATATTGGGATTTGTCGCCATTATCACTTCCTTAACATCACCTACCCGGATTCTTTCGACGAGCTTGTCAATTGTCAAATCATCCGCCTCAATACCCTCAAGCGGTGCAATATGCCCG
>JBHPEQ010000044.1:0-20306 GCA_042576845.1 Planctomycetota bacterium | reverse complement strand
GTCTTTCGACACGGGATGACGTTATCATCGTTGCATCAGTCTCCTGCATTTTCGGTCTTGGCTCGCCGGAGGATTATAAAGCAAGCGTGGTAGCAGTGCGAATAGGCGACTGTATGGATAGAGACCATTTGTTAGGCAGATTAGCTGATATTCAATACACCAGAAACGACGTTAATTTTCAGAGGGGGACGTTCAGGGTTCGAGGAGACGTGGTTGAAGTCTATCCTTCCTATGAATCTTTTGCGGTTCGGATTGAATTTTTCGGTGATGAGGTAGAAAAGATAAGCTATATTAATCCGATATCAGCGGAACTGCTTGCAGATGAAACACAGGTTTTTATCTATCCATCCCAGCATTATATTCTGCCGGGCGAAAGAATCAGCTCCGCAGCAGAAAGCATAAAAGCAGAATTGAAACAGCAGCTTCTGAATCTAAGACAGGAAGGCAAATTACTGGAGGCGCAGCGCCTCGAGGCACGTACGATGTATGACCTTGAGATGATACGTGAGGTTGGCTATTGCAGCGGTATCGAGAATTATTCCAGACATCTTTCTGGTCTGCCGTCCGGAGCCAGACCATATACGTTAATCGATTATTTCCCTGAAGATTTTCTTTTGTTTATTGATGAATCTCACGTTACGATTCCGCAACTGCGGGCGATGTGGGCCGGTGACAGACACAGGAAAGAGGTCTTAATTGAGCATGGCTTTCGGCTGCCCAGCGCGCTGGACAACAGGCCGCTAAGATTCGAGGAATTTCAGGAAAACTGGGCGAATGTCGTTTTCGTATCCGCCACACCGCGACCTTTCGAGATGGAAAAGTGCAACAACGAAGTTGTCGAGCAAATCATAAGACCCACCGGCCTGGTCGACCCTGCAATTTTCGTAAAGCCCGCCGGACAACAGGTCCCGCATCTTCTCAGCGAAATTGAAAAACGAATCAAAGTCGGGGAGCGAACCCTCGTTACAACTATGACAAAAAGGATGGCGGAAAATCTGGCTGGCTTTATTACAAAAAAGGGTATCAAGTGTCGTTATCTTCATAGTGAAATCAACACACTCGAAAGAATTAAAATTCTACGTGATTTACGTATGGGTGACTTCGATGTGCTGGTCGGAGTAAACCTGTTGCGGGAGGGTCTGGATCTACCCGAAGTATCGGCTGTTGCAATACTCGATGCCGACAAAGAAGGATTTCTGCGAAGCCAGACGTCTCTTATCCAGACAATCGGCAGAGCCGCTCGAAATGTCAACGCTACAGTGATTTTGTATGCCGACACTGTTACCAAATCTATGCAAAAAGCTATTGACGAAACGGACAGACGTCGTAAAATTCAGTTAAAATATAACAAAGAGCACAATATTACGCCTGAAACAATAAAGAAGGAGATTCGCACAAGCTTAACCGAACAGATAAAAGCGAGAAAAACCGCCCGAGAAGCGATTCAGCTCAACGAAGAAGAATATGAAAAGGCCCAGTTGGCCGCCCAAATCGAAAAAGAGATGTTAGAAGCAGCGGGACAACTCGACTTCGAGCGAGCGGCTTATCTGAAAAATCAGTTAAAAGAGCTAAAGGAACTACCTGAGCTTATTATCACAAGCAAAGCAAAAAAGAAAGAGAGAAAGAATGAAAAAACTAAACCTTAACAAAGCAAGGTCTTTAATTCAGCTTGCGATCGAAGAGGACCTCGGCCGGGGTGATATGACAAGCGAGCTTTTCGTTAAAGACGAAACCATCACGAAGGCATACATCGTTTCTCGCGAAGAGATAGTTGTGTGCGGGATGGATGTCGTAAGAGAAATCCTCAGAAGCTTCGATGACAGATTGAAATTAAAAGTGCTCGTAAAGGATGGGCAGGGCGCTCACGTAGGGCGTAAAATTGCCGTTATCGAAGGTCCTTTGTGCTCTATGCTCAGCGCTGAACGAGTAATGCTTAATTTCCTCCAGCGGCTCAGCGGAATAGCCACGACAACCCGAAAATATGTCAGTGCCGTTGAGGGCACGAGAGCAAAGATATATGATACCAGAAAGACCACACCCGGCTGGCGAATCCTTGAAAAATATGCCGTCCGCTGTGGGGGCGGACATAACCATCGCCTGGGACTTTACGACGGCATCCTGATTAAAGACAATCACCTGGCACAGCTTGGCAGAAATTTTTACCCGAAGCTAAGGGAAATAATCTGTGAAGCCAGAAAGGTAAAAGGCGTTAAATTCGTAGCTGTTGAGGTCGACCACGTAGACGACCAGCTCAACCATGTGCTAAAAATCCCCGGTATCGATATTGTGCTGCTGGATAATATGGGCCAGTGGCAGCTTAAACACGCCGTAGATATGCGAAATAAAATGTGCGATAAAGAGAAAAGGCCGTTACTTGAGGCATCGGGAAACATTACGTTGCATACCGTCTCAGCTATTGCCCAGTGCGGCATCGACAGGATTGCCGTAGGTTCAATTACGCACTCGGCCACGGCGGTTGACATTGCACTCGACAGGTAGGTAAATCAATGCCAAAAATCGCCCTACTCGCCCCGGCTAAGATAAAAGCAAATCTGAATACAAAGCGTATTGGCCGCAAAATCCTTATCTATAATTCAATCTCAAGCACAAACGACATCGCCGCTGAATATGCAATGGATATCAAAAACGACGGCTTAGTAATTTTCGCAGAAGAGCAAACAGCAGGCCGCGGCAGGGCCGGTGCAAAATGGACAACAGGCAGAGCAGATAGTATCCTCTGCTCGATTGTTTTAGCCGAGAACAAATGCGGTGCGGAGATGCTGTCACTGGCGAGCGCCGTTGCAGTCGCTGAAGCTATCGGCACATCGACAGGTACTCAAGCAAAAATCAAATGGCCAAACGATATTATTTTAAACAATAGAAAAGTCGCCGGCATCCTGCTCGAATCGAAACAAACAGACGGCTGGATATTTTACATTGCAGGCATTGGAATAAATTGTCATCAGAAAAAAGATTCTTTCCCCGATGAACTTAAAGATATTGCAACAAGCATCGATATTGAAAGCGGTATAACTTGCGACCGCATCTCGTTGGCAAAAAGATTGCTTGTCTCGATGGAATACTGGCTCAAGACAGCACAGAAATCGAGTAAGAAAGTAACAGAACAATGGCGAAAGTTAAGTATCCAGCTCGGACACAGAGTCAAGCTCATCTATAACGGCAAAGAATTCGCCGGCAACTGCATAGGAGTAGACCCGCAAAAAGGCCTTGTCCTCCAGCTCGACACCGGCGGGGTTCGAATGTTCGACGCTGCACATACAACCATCGCCAAATAGTTACAGAATGAATTTATAGCAGATAAAGTATTTTTTGCGTTCGATTCTGTTCGATTTTGAACAAAAACGCAAATCTTTGGTTTTGTGTTCCGCACATTTCTGTTATATTACTGTACATTCGAATAGAAACTATGTGATAAATCACGCAAATACGAAATACGAGATACGAGGACAAAATTATGGCGGAAAAATTTGATATTATAGTAATCGGCGGCGGGCCCGGCGGATATGCCGCTGCAATCAGATGTGCACAAAAAGGCGCTTCTGTCGCACTTGTTGAAAAAGCTCAGATGGGCGGGACTTGTCTTAATCGGGGCTGCATCCCTTCGAAGGCCCTTCTTGCCTCGGCGCATTTTTTGACACTCGCAAAACACGCTCAGCTTATGGGTCTGGATATCGGCTCATTAACTCCCAACTGGTCTAAAATACAGCAGAGGAAAGAAGCCATCGTAGCCGCCTTCTGCAAAGGAGTTACCGGCCTGGTGCAGGGTAACAAAATTAAAATTTTTCAAGGCAAAGGCATTGTAACGGAGCCGGGGAAAATTCAGGTTCGAACAGATTCGGACAACATCGACCTTGAGGCAAAAAACATCATCATTGCTACCGGTTCCGAGCCGATACAGATACCTGCTTTTGCATTTGACGGTGAGACTATTATAAGCAGTAAAGAGGCGCTGAGCCTGCCTGAAATCCCAGAATCGATGGTGATAATCGGCGGCGGTGTAATCGGCTGCGAGCTGGCCTGTGTTTATGCGACTGTCGGAACTAAGGTAACCATCGTTGAAGCACTTTCCCAGATTTTGCCGAACGAGGACGAATGGGTCGGCAAAATTATGGCAAAGGAATTGAAAAAGCTCGGCATCGAATCGCTGATAAGTCAGAAGGTAACTGCTGTGAATGCATCGGCAGGGATTGCGAAAGTGTCTCTCGAAAGCGGACAATCTATCGAAACCGAAAAAGTCCTTGTGGCGGTTGGGCGTAAGGCAGTCTGTGATAAAGAAACTATCGACAATCTTGGCCTGAAAACCAACGGCGATGCGATAGCGGTTAATGGAAAAATGGAGACGAACATCCCTGGCGTATATGCAATTGGTGATGTGGTCGGAACTACATTCCTGGCGCACGGCGCCTTCACAGAGGCCGAGGTCGCAGCAGTCAATGCTGTCGGCGGCGATGAAAAAATGGGTGATTATGACCTCATACCCCGAGCAGTGTACTCCTTCCCCGAAGTGGCATCGGTGGGCAAAAACGAGAAAAAGTGCGCTGAAGCCGGCATCGAGACCGTCATAGGCAAGGCGATGTTCAGGTCAAACGGACGCAGCGTCGCTCACAATGAGAATATTGGTGAGGTCCGAGTAATAAAAAACAAAGCCACCAATGAAATTATGGGCATAACAATAGTCGGCGCTACCGCCACCGAAATGATTGCAATTGCAAGAGCGCTTATCGGGATAAAAGAGCAAATCAGCGATGTTTCATTTGCCCATCCAACGGTTTCCGAAGTGCTCAAAGAGGCCTGGGAAGATGCCTTTGGGTTGGGGCTGCACGTTCCACCAAAACCTAAGAATTAAACTATTATGCCGGCTGTAACTGAAAAAACTAAAACTAAGCCCCTGCTGATTCGTGACTGCGGTCTTGCCGACTATAGACAGATTTTAAAATTGCAGCACGAGCTGCGTGATAAAAGAAGAGCGGGGCAAATCCCAAATACGGTCTTAGTCGTCGAACATCCGCCGGTTATAACTCTCGGTGCCCGCAAAAGCGCAAACAAACTGCTGCTCAGTCAAAATGACATAAAGAAAAAAGGAATCGATGTCGTTGAGATTCGAAGAGGCGGAGGAATAACGGCTCATAATCCCGGCCAAATTGTTTTTTACCCCATTATGCACCTGCAGCAGTTAAAACTCGGCATCAGTGAATATGTACTCGTATTGGAGAAAATAGGTATCAACCTGCTAAGGCAATTGGGAGTTCAATCTCAGATACGCAAGGGCTTGCCGGGTTTGTGGGTCGGCGATAAAAAGATTGCTTCTATCGGCGTGCGGGTCTCAAAGTCCGTAACATATCACGGTATGGCGATAAACATTCACAACGACCTTGACATCTTCGATTTATTTGTCCCCTGCGGACTCGAAGGTGTACAAATGACATCAGTGTATAAACAAACTGGAAAAGAACATCCAATGCCTCAGGTAAAGAACAACTTAACCGAGCTGCTTATCAAACATTTTTCAAGTAAGGGACTGGCTGAATATGAAAAGCGTTCGTAAGTTACCGCCGTGGCTGCGAAGGCCAATGCCTGCCGGCGAAACCTTTCACAAAGTTGAAAACATCCTAAGCTCACTGAAGCTTCAGACAATATGCTCCAACGCCAACTGTCCCAATCGAGGCGAATGCTTCAACAGAGGCACTGCAACAGTTCTGATTTTAGGCAATGTCTGCACGCGAAACTGCAAATTCTGCTCGGTAGCAACAGGCAAACCACAGCCGCCCGAGACAAGTGAACCACATCGCTTAGCCGAGATGGCACAAAAGATGCGCCTGGAATATTTGGTAATTACGAGTGTTGACCGTGATGACCTGCCGGACGGAGGAGCGGCACATTTCCGCGACTGCATCCGGACAGTAAGAAAGCAATGCCCGAATATGAAATTTGAAATATTAACACCGGATTTCCGCCACTGCCAGAGCCATGCTGTAGAAATCCTTTCCGACGCCCTTCCTTTCGTATTCGCCCACAACGTCGAAACAGTTCCTTCTCTTTATCCGGTTGCCAGACAAGGCGGAGATTATCAAAAGTCCTTGAACCTGCTTAAGATAGCCAAAGAAAGTTACCCGAACATTCCTATAAAATCCTCAATTATGCTCGGATTAGGAGAAACCGACACTGAAGTCGAACAACTCTTAAAAGACCTGCGCAACGTCGGTTGTGAAAGAATTACCATCGGGCAATACCTCAAACCAGCCAAGGATTCATTGGATGTCCTCGAATACATCAGGCCTGAAAAATTCCAATTCTGGAAAAACAAAGCCCTGCAGATAGGATTCGCCTGGGTTATCTCTTCTCCATTTGCCCGCAGTTCATACTTTGCAGAACAGCAAAATTCCCTATAGCTGAGCTTTTCCGCAATTCAAAACTGCTCATATCGGACGCAAATTTACACAAATATTTCTTCAGTATTACATAAGCCACATTTTTGCATCCGGCAAAATTATTTTTTATACTTTAATTAGCACTTAGAAGTCTAAAAAATATATTCGCTTGGTTTTTTTCCGGTGGTAAGAAAATGAAAAAAGCAAGAAAAAAGTCTTATCAAAGCCGCCGCGGAGCCGCACTTATCATATCTATGATATTCGTCCTTATTTTCTCCGCCTTGGCCGTCTCGATGGCGACAATGACGGGGACAAATTTACAGCTTGCTGTTAACCATCATAAGGTTAACTATGCTTTTGCTAACGCCGAGTCTGGTCTGGAGGTCACAGGATACTGGTTAAGGGACATCCTCATAGCAAGTTCAACTGCCCCCTCTGACTTTTTTACGACAATGACCTATTTAGTACGGGATAATTTGATAGCCAACGATATCTCCAACTTTACAATTAATGACAACGGTTTTATCCCAGCCGTTGCACTGGACTCAGCTACGGGGCAGGAATTCTCGGGACAAATCCAAATGCATCCAAGTAATCCCAATACGATAGAAGTTACCGTCACCGGTAGATGCAATGAAGCTACACGTAAAGTAAAAGTTAATTACAACGTTATACCATACGAACATCCAATCTTCGATTACGGCTTAGCAACGAAGGGGCCGGTTCGTTTTCCTAACAACCCTACCATCAGAGGATTGAATTCTGCTGACGAAGCAGACATTTATATTGAAAGCCAGAGTGACGATCTCGCATTGCTTATTGGCGGCAACACCAACTTTGATGGCGATATCTATATCGGTAATGCAAATGCTAATGTTGATTTACAAGGCGACGTGCTTATAGCCGGTGAACAGGGCGAGACTGCAATAGAAAACCATGTCACGATTGGCTCGGACCCAGTCGATTTCCCCGTTCCCGACATAGAACATTTCCTACCGTACGCCACAGGAGATACAATCGACTCATCAACCGACATAACCGATGGCATGACTTTAACCAACGCAACAATAGCAGCAGGAACCAACCCTTGTTTTGAGGGCAATATTAGAATAGAGGGAGTGCTTTTTGTGCAGTCACCCAATAAGATTGTATTTAATCGTAATGTTGATATCAGGGGAATGATAATCGCTGACGGTGATGTGGACAATCCCGAACCAGGAACAAACAGTATGACGTTCCTTGGTAATTTCGAAAGTGGCTCACTTCCAGATAGTTCTGAGTTTGATGCTATGCGCTCTGAAACCGGCTCCTGCTTACTTGCTCCAGGTTTCTCGGTGAGCCTGGAGGGAAACTTCTCTACTCTCAACGGAGTGATGGCGGTATCAGGCTTCCATTTGACAGGTAACGCAAGCGCAATGATTGAGGGTTCGATTATTAATTATTCCGATAGCCCAACCATCATAGATGGGAACGTTACATTCAATTTTGACCGTTCGAACTGCAACGAGATCCCTGCCGGTTTTGATACACATATGACGCTGGAGTACAACCCCATGTCCTATAATTCAACTCCTTAACAAAATAAGTGAGGCTGCTTGGATGATTTGCGCGAGCATTAGACGAACAGCCCGAAGAATGGGCCAAGCCATATCGAAATCACCATTTCTTAATATGCCATCCCAATAGTTTCTAAATGCTTAAATTGCCCTTTTACACCATCGGTCTTACTTATTGTTTTTATATTTACGTATAATACGTAAGCTGACCACATACCTGAGACTACTTAATCCTCTTTTGTTCAAACTCTTTAGAAACTGACGGTAGTGTGTCTGGGCTTCGCTTAAAGATACGCTGACGTCAAGGATTTCACGTCGGCCATCGGCATTTACACAATTTTGACTCTTGGCTAATAGTCATAATCTTAGTATAATGAAGCGCACGAAAAACCGGATAATAAACATAGGAAACTAAACATGAGCATTAAACAAACAGCAATAAAGGCAAGGTCGGCGTCGATTCGGCTGGCAGCGGTCAAAACTGATGTGAAAAACAATGCCTTAGCGCAAATCGCCAAGGCATTGCGCAAACGCTCTGCGGAAATCACAGCAGCTAACGGAAAAGATATTGCTGCCGCTGAAGAGAATAATCTCTCGGCACCTTTGCTGAAACGCCTTAAATTCGATGAAAACAAGATTGCAGCAGTAATCGAGGGTATCGAAAGCTTAATCAATCTTGATGAGCCGGTCGGCAAAATCATATCCTGCACCGAGCTTGACGAAGAGCTCGAGCTTTACAAAGTAAGCTCGCCCATAGGCGTCATCGGCGTGGTATTCGAATCAAGGCCGGATGCTCTGGTGCAAATTTCAACGCTTTGTTTGAAAAGCTCTAATGCGGTTTTGCTCAAGGGCGGCAGCGAAGCAGAGAACACCAACAAAATCCTTGCTGAAGTAATAACTCATGCCACCGAGTCCGCAGGCATACCTGCGGGCTGGCTGCAATTGCTTCATACGCGCCAGGATGTAGCTGAGATGCTTACGCTCGACGAGTACATCGATTTAATTATCCCTCGCGGCTCGAACAGGTTTGTCCGCTACATAATGGAAAATACCAACATTGCAGTCCTTGGTCATGCCGACGGTCTCTGTCACGTTTATGTCGATGCTGATACCGACTTAGATATGGCGGTTAGAATTAGCGTTGACTCGAAGTGCCAGTATGTCGCTGTCTGCAATGCTGCTGAAACGCTTCTTGTCGACGAGAAAATCACAGAAAAATTTTTACCGAAAGTTAAAACAGCGATGGAGGAAAAAGGCGTTGAACTTTGCGGCTGTGAAAGAACCGCTGCAATAATTAAAGTAAAGCCGGCAGTAGAAGAGGACTGGCGGACGGAATATCTCGACCTTGTCCTTTCAATAAAGGTTGTTGACGGCCTGGATGAAGCAATCGAGCACATAAACCGGTACGGCTCCGGCCATACCGATACCATCGTTACCTCAAATAAAGATGCTGCATCGAGGTTTATGCAGCTTGTTGATTCTGCCAATGTTTTCTGGAACGCCAGCACGCGCTTCAGCGACGGTTTTCGCTATGGGCTTGGCGCTGAAGTGGGAATCAGCACCAATAAGATTCACGCCCGCGGGCCGGTTGGGCTGGAGGGTCTGGTCATTTACAAATGGAAACTTTACGGGGCCGGCCAAGTTGTTGCAGATTATGCTGACGGCCGGAAGTCCTTTACCCATAAAAAGCTGAATAAAAACCGGCATATCTAAATGAGAAATTTTGAGAACACAAAAAAAGTTGTTATAAAAGTAGGCACCAATATTCTTAGAAAAGCCGGTTCTGTCGAAATTGACCCTGTCTACATCCGGCGTATTGCCCGGCAGATAAGCTTGCTTCTGGAGACCGGCAGGCAGGTTGTGATTGTATCTTCCGGTGCTATCGGGATGGGGGCCGGTCAGCTTGAATCGGAGGCGAAGTTAAAAGATATGAAAGTTCGGCAGGCCTGTGCGGCGATTGGCCAGCCGTTGCTGATGGCAGAATACAAAAAAGCATTTGCCCGTTTTGGCGTTACCGTTGCCCAGGTTCTTGTTACCGCTGAGGTTCTCAATAACCGAAAGACATATTTGAATCTCCGCAATTCGTTAGAGACACTTTTGAAACTTGGTATTGTGCCGGTCCTGAATGAAAATGACAGTGTCTCCACCGATGAAATCGGCTCGACGTTCGGCGACAATGACAAGCTCAGTGCTTTGGTCGCAAGCAAAATCGATGCAGATTTGCTTATTATGTTGACCGATACCGACGCACTTTACGATAAGGACCCAAAGAAATACACAGATGCGAAACCAATCTCCACAGTTTACAAAATTACCAAAGAAATTGAAAGGAGTGCCGGCGGCAAGGGAAGTCAACTTGCGGTGGGAGGTATGAAAACGAAAATTGAAGCCGCCAAAATCGCTTCCGACGCGGGCTGTTCGCTGGTTCTTGCAAATGGAAGAATCCAAAACGTCATTGCAAGAATCATAAAGGGCGCTGAGATTGGAACTATTTTCATGCCGAAAAGGAGACTAAGCAACCGTTCGAGATGGATACTCAACAGCTTTGCGAAAGGGACAATAACAATAGATAACGGAGCGATGCGAGCAATCAAGAATCGAAAGAGTCTTCTGCCGAGCGGCATAGTATCCGTAAAGGGGTCGTTCGAGGCCGGAGCCGTAGTAATGCTAAATGAAAACGCAAAGGCGGTAAGCAGTTTGAGCAGCACTCAATTAAGAAAGCTGGCCGGAAAACACAGCAGCCATATAAAGAAGCTTCTCGGCCCAGGACACAGAGACGTTGTGGCGATACCGGAAGATATTGTGTTCCTCGACTACTAAGAGCCTCTGAATTTGCAGGGGAAAATATCATTTGACAAAATAAATTTTTTGTAAGAGACTGCTCGTTCAAAGAAAGCTTTTTACGGGTTTTTTTAGGAGAAACGAATTATGAAATGTCCAGCCTGTTCAAATCAGCTCAATCAGATGAAAGTTGGGGATGTTACGGTCGATGTCTGCGAGGGTGGCTGCGGGGGGATGTGGTTCGATAATTTTGAGATGAAAAAATTCGACGAACCGGATGAATCCGCCGGCGAAGAACTGCTTAATATAAACAAAGATTCGGCTGTTGTGATTGACCGCTCGAAAAGATTCAAGTGCCCGAAATGCGAGGACGTTGTGATGATGCGGCATTTTTTCAGCGTCAAGAAAGAAGTCGAGCTGGATGAATGCCCGGGCTGCGGCGGTATCTGGCTCGACACCGGGGAACTGGCTCGAATAAGGACATTGTTCGAAACCGAAGAAGAGCGGAATCAGGCGGCTGATGAATACTTCCAGGAAGTCTTCGGCGATAAGCTCAAGTCGATGCAGGCGGACGACCAGGCCAAGCTCGCAAAGACTCGCAGGGTTGCCAATATGTTTCGCTTTATCTGTCCGACGTATTACGTTCCCGGCAAACAATCCTGGGGCGCTTTCTGAAGAAAAATGAAAATCCTAAAATTCGTAACAAAATCAAAGCCCATATCTAAACCGGCGGAGGTTTGTTTCGAGCTTTGACTTAGGTTTAAAATTGCTGCGGCATAACTCGGATATAGTATTTCGTGTCCGGTATATAGAAGCCAAAAGTCAGAAGTGAGGGGACGTATCAATTTGTTATTTACGATTTGAGATTGCGGCGGACTTCGGTCGAAATCCTCTGTGTAAGTAAAAATCGACGTCCTTGATTTCTTGTTTTGTAACGATTGTAAATTTATGTTATTGTTTTGGCGGGATTTGTTTGCAGAAAAAAACAGATTTCTTGAAAAACGGCAGGTAGTAGAAAGAATAAGCAATGGATGAGTGGGAAATAGATAAGCCGCTGGGCAGATGCACCGAAACGGGCAGGAAATTTGAGCCGGGCGAAGAATATATCGGCGCCCTGGTAGAAATCGAAGAGTGTCTGCAGCGGCAGGACTTTTGTCTGGATTACTGGGAGGAAAACAAGCCGGGTGTTTACTGCCACTGGAAGACGAAAATGCCACATCCCGAGCAGAAGAAGCGATTGTTCGTTGATGAAGAGATGCTGATGGCGTTTTTCGAACGGCTGGAAAATGAGACGGAACAGGAAAAAATAAATTTTCGCTTTGTATTGGCGATGATTTTAATGCGTAAAAGACGGCTTAAATACGATTCTACCAAAACAGAAGGTGATAATGAAATCTGGCATTTGAGGATAACCGGAGAAAAGGAATTTACTGATGTTGTCAATCCTCACATTGACGAAGAGCAGATTGAAGAGCTATCATCGCAGCTCAGCCAGATTCTGCATGCAGAACTCTAATCTGTATACACATACTCAACAGGAGCAAAGAATTATAAATCACAGAGTTAAAAAACATATATCTTATCTGTTTTTTTCAGCGTTTCTGTTTGCTGCGGCAGCCATTGTCGGCTGCGGGCCTAAGCTAAAGATTAAGATGCCCCAGCGGCTCTGCCGCGGCAAAAAAACAGTGGCGGAATCGCTGGATTCGGTAAATGCAAAGGTGCCGAAAGTTACTCCGATAAGAGCGCACGGCCAATGTCTGCTTGAGTACCCCGTTGACGGCAAAAAAAAGAAGGAACACTTTCCTGTAAAAATCTGGGCCAACCCCCCTACCGAATTTTATATGCAGGGTGATGTGGCTTTTGACCCCACGGGTGTTATCGTGGGTTCCAATGAGAGCGAGTTCTGGCTTTCGATAAGGCCTAAGGAAATCAGCGGCTACTGGTGGGGGCAATGGGCGGATGGGAATCAAACCGAAGGTTTGATTATTAGTCCCAGGATGCTGCTGGAGGTCATTGGTATCGCACCTTTTGAACAGGAAGGGTCTTATCAGGATTGGACGCTGGCGAATGAAGGCGCTTTTGATGTGTTGACCAAACGTGATATTGACGGGAAAGTACTCAAAAAAGTTTACGTCTATTGCTGTGACTACAGCATCAGGAAGATTGAGTATTTTGATTTTTACGGGGAGGTTGCCGCCGTTGTTCGGTTAGGCGATTTCTCGCAGGTGGCTGAGGGATTCGCAGCGCCGAGGCAAATTAATATTGAATCCGGCAAAAATACCGAGGATGTGGTGGAGATTTCTTTTAAGTTATCCTCGATAGTACCGTCTGAGTTCAGCGAAAGGCAACAGAGACGATTATTTACGCCACCACCGCCGAAAAGATTCAAAAACATTTACAGAATAATTGACGGCCGGGCCATTGAGCAGCCATAGCGGATAAATTATAACGATATGGTCAAACCAACAAAAATCAGAAGTCAGGGTTCAACAGTCAGCAAAAATGGTGATTTGGCGCTGAAAAATGGCTTTCTGAGGGTCGAAAAAAGCCGAAAAGAACGCTCTGAAGGGCGATTTTGCAAAAAAATGAAAAAAAACTTAAAAAAAGCTTGCAAAAATTCCTGCAGAGGTTATAATGATATTTGAAATAGTTTAGATATGGTCTTCTCTTCTTATTAAGTCTTGGTTTAGTGAGGCGGTGAAGATTATTATAAGTTTGCATTTTATTAGTTAAATTTAAAGCTGTCTCACGGAAGCTGGAGCCAATTGGCTCCAGCTTTTTTTTATGGGGGGAACGCCTATTACGCTTCATATCTTACGGGGCATAAATTCCCTGCCGGCCGAGTCGAAGGTAACCATCAGCTGAATACAACCGCGGTATCGTCAGGTAGTATCGTGAGCAAAAGTGCTTGAATCAGCAAGTTATACCAACGGTGTCTAATTCGTGCGCGTATATTGATGTTATTTCAAGCGAAGCAGTCTCAAAAATATTTAACCCCACAGCCTGTCCGGTCAAAATGACGGGCGTCAGAACAATCGACTGATTCCGGTCGAAATGTTTATATATAATGACGCATCGTCTTTTCCACAGACCATCCTTTTTAAGGTAGAAGCTTTTGCTGCTGGCGGCTTCTTTGCCAGAATTCTGCGATTACGGAAGCGGTGATAATGCAAACGAAGACAAAGATTACAGCGGGTATAGCGGCCTTTTCGCTGATGTGATTGAGTGCGAGCATAGAGCCGAGGCCTGCGTTCTGCATACCGATTTCTATTGCGAGGGTTCTTCTTCTTTTTCGCTGCATTCTAAAGACTGAACCGACACCATAACCGGTCAGCATCCCATAAATATTGAGTATTATGGTTACGAAGAGGATTGGGACAGTGACCATAAGCAGATAATTTCTGTTTCGAGCTATTACCATAGAGCAGATAAGTATGATGAATGTTACCGATATGGCCGGGAAAACTTTGAGGAACTTTTCGATTTTTTCTTTAAGCAGGTATCTGAAGGCGAAGCCGAACAATAATGGTGCAACAACAATTTTGACGACATAGAAGACCATTGCCCAGAAGTTGATTTTAAGGATTGAGTTTGCAAGCAGAAATGTCAGGCCCGGTGTTAACAGAGGGCACAGCAAGGTGGAGACCGTCGTCAGTGAGATTGAGTAAGCGGTGTCGGCCTTTGCGATATAACTCATTACATTACTTGCCATTGCTCCCGGGGCGGAGCCGGTAAGTATCAGTCCGACAGCAATTTCCGGCGGCAGGTTAAATGCTTTTGCCAGAACAAAAGCCCCCAGCGGCATAATAGTGAACTGCGCACAACATCCTATCAAAACGATGACGGGTCTTTCAGCTATTCTTTTGAAGTCCTCGATTTTGAGAATTGCCCCTATGCCAAACATTGTCAGGGCAAAGAACCAATTCATATACGGTTTGAGTGGTGTAAAAGGGGCTGGTACGAAGTAGGCAATGACGCCTAAAATAATTACCCATACGGCGAAATACTTTGTATAGAATGACAGGATTTTTGCGAGCATATCAGGCGAGTATAAACTTAAAAAGCAGCCGGCAACAATAAATATTCTTTGGTTTCCGAGGACATAAATATGCTGTGTCAGATCCTTTAGGGCGCTAACTCAGTCAGGAAACAAAAGTGCTGCTAAGGTCGCTGCGTGCGGTTATTGTGTTTTCTGTTTTGTTCTTTTTACGACTAAGAAATATAAGATTGCACCGAGGAAATAAATCCAAAGTGAGACCACAATCGCTGCCGCCCATATTAGCTTGTCGTATTCGCCTTTTTTAGTAAGCGGATCAGCAAATTTCAACTGAGGTCTCTTTAAGCAGTCGATGAGCATAACAAGTGAGAAAATCATTCCTGCGACAGCTAAAAGCCCCCAAATAATGTTGACGTCGAAAAACGCTCTCAGTGGCCAACATGGAAACGGGTAACATCTTGTTAACATAATTCATTACTCCTGAAAGGGTAAAAATTTTCTTTTTACAGATTATACGATTAACCTAATTATAAAGCAAGGTTTTGCATTTTGTATGTAAGGAATTTTGAAAGGAACCGAATTTAAGTGCTGAAAAACAATAATTTTTGTCGATTTCAGATAAGTGATAGAACGCTCAGCCGTAGATTCTACCGTCCTGGTCAACGTAAATGGCTCCTTTGGCCTGCTGTATTATTTTGACGGCTTTCGGCACACCTTCCAGCTTCGGTATTTTGAACACTGTGCGGCAGGTGTGACATTTTATTCTTTTGTCAGCAGCATCGGCGTCAAGGAGCCAACAGTTGCTGCAGTTCGGACATTGAGCAATAATCTGCATTAGCTGCTTTCCTGCCAATAACGAAAAAAGCAATTCTGAAAACCTCAAAATTATAATGATTAGTTTCTGTTACGGAAACGATTTTATGTAAAAACTTATACCAATTGTAATAAGTTAATGTGCTTATATTCATTCCGAGCCCCGCCCCTCCAAGAGGCAGAACAAGTGAATGAAGCCCCACCGTCATTTCGAGGGGTGGTTCGGGATGGGCAGGTTGAGTTCCTCCAGGACTTGTTTCATATCCTCCCAGACTTTTCTTCGATTTTCTTTTGAATAGTTTCTCAACAGATAAGCGGGATGATAGGTGGGCATAACCTTTATGCTCGGCGAGCCGAGGCCGGCATAATATTCGTGGAATTGCCCTCTTAGTTGGCCTATTGCCTTGCTTGTATTCAAAAGAGTTTTTGCAGCCGGGGCGCCGAGAGCAACAATAACTTCCGGCTGGATTGTTTCAATTTGCTTTTGAAGGAACGGCAGGCAGCTAACGATTTCATCAGCTTTGGGGTCGCGATTGTTTGGCGGGCGGCATTTTAAGATGTTTCCTATGAAGACATCTTTTCTTTCCAGTCCGCAGGCAGATATTATATCATTTAGTTTTTTACCGGCTCTTCCAACAAAAGGTCGGCCCTGTGCATCTTCGTCAGCCCCTGGTCCTTCACCAACGAACATTATTTGTGCATTCGGGCTGCCTTCACCCGGGACGGCGTTGGTTCGCTGTGAGCCGAGAGGGCAATTGCGGCATTGTCGAACCTGCCCGGCGATTTTCTCGAGCTCGGCAGCGGCGTCACTGTTTACTATGGGTTCTCGCTGGTTCTTTTTTGCTTTGATAGAAAAGCCGCCGGTAAAAAAACCGTCCATTTCCGCATGCTGGCTGATGACTTTATTTATGTCCACGTTTTTCATCGTTTTCAATCCCGTCAAAACTACGGCAAAAGACCTCTGGCAAATACGGCTTCGACCACCTTTTCCACAGCTATATCCATTGCAGCTTCTCGCATTATCTGGTCTTTTTCCTCAGCCACATTATAAACCTCATTAAAGCGATGCTTCATCCGCTCGGACAGGCGTTTTTCGACCTGCTCAAGCGTCATTTGCTCCCGCTGTGTTTCCTGGGTATATTCCAGGTATGAGACAAACACGCCGCCGGCATTACACAGGATGTCGGGAATTACAAAAATATCCTTTTTGCGAAGAATCTCGTCCGCTTCCGGCGTGGTAGGAGCATTGGCGCCTTCGGCAATAAATTTCGCCTTTATCTTGTTTACGTTTTCAGTTGTAATCTGTGAGCCGGCTGCGGCTGGTATTAAAATATCGCAATCGGCTTCAAATATCCTGTCCCTTTCAAACTCAGTTGCTTTTTTAAATCCTTTTAAGCCGCCGGCTTTTTGGTAATGTTCCAGCAGGTCTTCAATATCCAAACCATCATTATTTGCTATCCCGCCTGACAGGTCTGCGATTGCAACGACTTTTGCTCCGCATTTTGTTATCTCCGCGGCGGCTACCGAGCCAACATTGCCGAAACCCTGAACCGCAACGCGCATTTTCCCGATGTCGAGGTCAAGCTTTTCGCACATTGCCTGGATTGTATAGAGCACGCCTTTGCCGGTTGCCTGGCGTCTTCCGACGATGCCGCCGAGAATTACCGGCTTTCCTGTTACGTAGCAGCCTCTCGTTATTGAGGTGGCATCCGAGTATGATATGCAGTCTCGAATGTGGCCCATATCTGTCTCATTGGTGCCCATATCCGGAGCCGGCACATATATCTCGGGCCCGATATGGCGCCTTGCTCCCCGGATAAACGCACGGATAATGACTTCCTTGGCTTGTGGTGATAATGTTGCAGGGGCGAACTGGATGCCGGATTTACCACCGCCGAAAGGCACACCGATAAGCGATGTTTTCCAGGTCATCTCCATCGCCAGCCCTGTAATATCATCGAGCGTAACCTCCGGCGTCATCCTTATACCGCCCTTCGCCGGTCCGAGGGCATCATTATGCCTTACAACAAAGATATTAACATTGACCATCCTGCCGTCAGGTAAAATAGGGGCGACATTCATTTGAATTTTTTCATTGGCACGCAAAACCCTTATTTGAACGTCCTTATCCAGCTCGAGTCTCTCGGCTGAAAGGTCAAAATTATAAAGAGAAGTCTGTAAAATGTTGTTTTTTGACTGTTTCATAATACCTATATACCCTTAAAAGAATTATTTGACCTTTCAAGCAGCTCAACACCTTCGAAGCCGGCTGATTATTTCGATGTATTTATTTCCCACCGAAACAGAAATTTTAATAGCGATTCCAAGCTTACGCAATGAAAAAAACTGTTATCAGCATCTTTGCATCTTCCCGGTAGAGTTTATGGAGAGCGGTGTATACTGGTTTCGAAATTGTGTTTTCATCATTTGTATAAACTTTTTGAAATATGAGATTTTTTTATTTTCACCAGAAATTATAATAAGTTAAACTAATACTCAAGATTGAAAAATCAAGTCAGAGATATCAAGGAAAACGGGCTGTATATGAGATTTTCAATGTTCAGAGAGTGAACTGAGCGGTAATTGAATAATTAGATTAGCTTATAATGCAAATAGAAACGTTAAAGATATTTATGGATTTAGCTGAGCTTCGCAGTTTTTCCAAGAGTGCGGATAAGAACAGTCTCAGTCAGTCTGCGATTTCACAGCGGCTTACACAACTGGAGGAGATTCACAATTGCCGGTTGGTGAATCGCAGCAAGCGCCCGATTGAGCTTACAAAAGAGGGGCAATTGGTTTACAGGGCCTGTAAGGATATTCTTAAAAGATATAAACGGCTTAAGGATGAGATTAATGCAGTCAAATCGACGCCAGGCAACAGAATAAATGTAGGGGCAATTTTCAGTATTGGCATGCATAGCTTGCCAAGATATGTAAAACAATTTATGGCCAAATACCCTAAAGTTCACGTGCACATTGAGTACCTGAGCGCCAGGAGGATTTACGAGCTTGTTCTGAGCGGCGGTATTGATATCGGTCTGGTTGCGGTTCCCAAAAGAGATAAGCGGCTTGAGGTTTACGACTTTGAGAATGAACCGCTGTCTCTCGTGTGCAGTTCGAGGCATCCTCTTGCGGATGAATCCGAGATAGATATTCGTAACATTCAGTTTGAGCGGTTTATCGCTTTTGAAAAGGGCATGCCGACCCGGCTTTGTATAGATAATATTCTGCATCGCTATGATATTGTTGTTGAGCCGGTCCTTGAATTTGATAACATCGAGACGGTCAAACGTGCTGTCGAGATAAATTCCGGAATAAGTATCCTTCCCGACAAGGCCGTTGAGCAGGAAGTTTCGAACGGTACAATCAGAGCAATACCTTTTTCGAACGAGCGTTTTTACAGGCCTACGGGAGCAATTGTTCGCAAGGGTAAAATTCTAAGTAGACAAGGACGCTCCTTTATTGAATTACTTTGCCAGCCAGAACAGTAATATAAGTTTAAGTTCTTTCGCTTTCAGGTTCGATATGAGTATAAAAGCAGTAATATTTGATTTGGACGGAACACTAACGGAGCCCTTTTTTGATTTTGATGCGATTCGCCAGGAGATGGGGCTGGACAGCGATGCCGGTCCGGTGCTTGAGGTGATGAAATCGATGGAGCCGGGCGAGCGAAAGCGTGCGGAAGAAATTCTGCATTTTCACGAGCTTCGTGCCGTGGAAGAATCGAAGCTCAATCCCGGTGCTAAGAAAACGCTCGACTCGCTTCGTGATGCGGGTATTTTTATAGGAGTGCTTACTCGTAATCACCGTTCGAATGCCGAGGCCGTGGCTCGTAAGCATAACCTGAAATTTGATAGTATTGTTGACCGTGAAGATGGTCCTGCTAAACCGGATGCTTTCGGAGTATTGAAGTTATGCCGGCAGTTTGGGGTACTTCCTGAGGAATGTCTCGTTGTTGGCGATTATCTTTTTGATTTGCTGTGTGCAAGGGCGGCAGGCGCCGGCGCGGTCCTTTTAATGAACCACAAACGGGCAGATGAGTTTGCCGAGCATGCGGATTTTAATATCGAAAATGTTGAACAGGTACTTGAATTAGTAAAAAAGATGAAGGATAAAACTTAATGCTCAGAGTGGTAAGTTTAAGGCAGTCCAGGATTCCTGCTGCACTTTTGGCGGTTGCCGGTATATGCGGCCTCTTTCTTTGTGCACAGTTAAGCGTTGTATTCCTCGGACTCCAGTTCCAGCCGAACCTCACTTCCGTAGTGCAGAACAAGTTTGGAAATCAACGTCGCCGGACGAACATGGAAACCCCTGTAAACGGGCACGGGGACCTCAACACTTCCAACTTCTGCATAATGCTTCAGCATCTCCTGACACAAACGCCTGGCACAACTGATATATTGACTAACGAAACTTACCGAATACTTCATCAGTTTCTCCAGCAGCTCTGACGACTCGACAAGAGGCTCTTGAAAGCTCTGAAAAGTACATATCGGCTTGCTAACATGGCGTTCATAATAGTGAGCAAAAGCCGTTGCTGTTCTCAAAAGATGAAAAACGAGACTTATATGACCTCTCAGGACACCAAGGTCCTTATCCAGATTTTCGGCATCCGTGCCTGAAACGTATGTATCATACATCGACTGCATATTATGAAATCGAAGTTCAAGGCTCCTCAGGTTCTCCTCGCTGACAGAACCCGCAATATGAGATTCGTATTCCTCAGGATGCGCACGAGCTGCTGAGCAGACCTGTTCGCTATCAGCAGCC
>JBHPEQ010000043.1:0-21302 GCA_042576845.1 Planctomycetota bacterium | reverse complement strand
ATTATCAACCACCATAGGAAAGTGGCCCCTGCAAAAAATATAAATACAAGTGTCCAGTAAGGCGTTTCGCTACCCGTATTCCATGGAAACATATCTATTTCAGCGTGGTCATATCCCTGAGCGATCGCAAATAAGAGAATCACGGGCCACAATAATACGAAGAAGAATATTGGAAGATAGAATACCACTAATGACGGATAAATCAGCCACTTTTGTCCGCCAAGTTTATCCCTATTAGGCGTCACCAAAAGCGCTGCTCTTGCTAAACAGAAGCTGGCCAAAAGCAAAACGACAATAGATGTACCTCGAAATATGATAATAGGCCACAAAAACACAGCAAAAAAAGGCATCTGCTTGTCTACTAAAAATGAAAGCAATAACAAACCAAATGATATGTACGTCAATCGCCAATCCTCAGGGCCTTTCCGCAGCCGAAGAATAACTTTTCGCCACCAAGCGATTTCTTCCTCGGGTAGCCATTGTTGTGGCGAGCCGAGCTTCTTAAGGACGTCGTCAAGAGCGTCGAAAGAGATCGGTTCAGATGAGTCTTGAAGTTCGCTTTCTATATGATCTTTTATGTTCTGTTCTACTTCATCTGCATCGACGGACGAGCAACCTTTCAGGCAGGTCCTTACCTGGTGCAGATAATCGTCCAAATGTTTTTTTGCGTTATCAGTTAAGTTAATCATGACTTTTCCTTTCCTTTCAGCATATCAGCTCCGGTTTTAATATCCTTCCAGTAATCATTCATTTGATTTAAGATCTTTTCCCCCTTAGGCGTCAACTCATAATATTTTCTTGCGGGACCTTCGGTGGATTCCTTAATTGTTGTTCGTACAAAGCCCTCCCTTTTGAGCCTGCTCAGGATTGGATAGATTGTGCCTTCGCTTATTACTAATCCTCGGATATCGCGAAGTTGCCGTACGATGTCATAGCCGTAAACACTTGTACCCTTGATGACGTTTAGTATACACAACTCGAACATACCTTTACGTAGCTGGGTGGCCCAATTTTCGAAAAATCGATTATCCATACTTTCCACTATATAGTATTACAAGATACCTGTCAATACATTATAGGAATTTTTATCATTTTTTTAGTTGACGTAACATCTTTTTATAAAAGGGCTTAGGTAAAAAAGAGCCTTTTTACCAAAATTTTTCTGCAGATTAGATGATTTTTTTGAGTTCAATATGAGTTTTTAGGGTGGGGGGCATCCCCCTTCCAGAGTTCAAGGCGAGGGAATTCTGTTCGCAATTCGTATGATTACCAACGCGATGAGTGCACCGATAAGGTTGGCAACCAAATCGAGTGAAGTATTTGTGTATCCGCCGACGCCGGTTTCAGGCACAAAAACTGTGACAAGGAATTCGAGTATTTCATTAAATGCGCCGACTCCCAGCCCTGCTGCGGCGGTGATTATGGAAAGGGCTGTCCAGCTCTTAAGGTCGCTTCGCAGCAAAGGTTTTAACACATAGAATAAGGCGACGGTGGCGGTTCCAAAGCCAAAGATGTGAACAAGCTGGTCGTAGCGAAAGACCGGATGTTTGTCAGACAGCAGTATTAAAATCATTTCATATAGCTTTGCTTCGTTGACATATATTGCACCGCCGGCCAGATGCATTAATGCCCAAATACTCAGGCCCCATAGCAAAGCGTTGGGATAGTAGACCTTCGAATTGGAATAAATAAACACACATACAAAGAAAATGATGACACCGACATAAAGGATAAATTCATAATTTTTTTGGGTGAGAAAATGAACGGAGAAGCCCGCCAAAACGCACAGATTGAAAATCAGTATGGGCAGTTGTCCTTTTCTTATTTGCATAGACGCTCCGGGAAAGGTTCTTATATCTCAGCCTGTTATACCAAGGTCATCTTTTGTTAAGATGCTCTCGAATTTGTAGCCTGAAGAGGTAATATTTTCCTCGGCCCCTTGTTTGCGGTCGATAACGCAGACGATTTTTTTTACCCTGGCACCGGCCTCGGTGATGATTTTAGCAACCTCGGCAACCTGTCCGCCGGTAGTGGCGATATCCTCTACAATCAGAACATTATCATCTTCATTCAACATCCCCTCAATCTTTTTACCTGTACCGTAACCTTTTTTGCTGTTGCGGATAATGACCCATTTTCTTCCGGTTTGCATTGCGGTAGCAGCAGCCAGGGCCACACCGCCAAGCTCTGCACCGGCTATCAGTGTAACGTCGTCGGTAACATATTTGGCGAATTCCTCGCCGAGTGCTTTTAGAATATCCGGACAGGTCTCGAAGAGGTACTTATCGAGATAATATTTGCTGCGCTTGCCGCTGCGAAGGACAAAATCGCCTTCCAGGTAAGATGTTTCTTTGATTCTTTTTATAAGCTCTTCTCTTATCACGATACAATATCCCCTTATATATTAAGCTCAACCTTACGGTTCAACTGTTTGCGGTATTTCCTCCGAATGGGCGTTACGTATTCTTTTATGAATTCATCGACCTGCTGTGGTGCTCTGCCGATATAGTTTTTGGGGTTCAAGACCTTTTTGAACTCAACTTTCCTGAAAGCGGGGTCATTTTTCAACCGGACGATTAAGTCGTTGTCTTTGCCGAATTTTTTGACTTGTTCAGCAGCAGCGTGCGAATGCTTTCTTATTTTCTCATGAAGCTCTTGTCGATTGCCTCCGGCCTTCACTGCCGCCATCAGGATATTTTCTGTTGCCATAAAGGGCAGTTCTGCCGCAACACGGGCTGCTATTACCTTTGGGTAAACCACAAGTCCATCGAGAACATTTATGAGAATTTCCAAAATACCGTCGACGGCTAAAAACGCCTCTGGAATGACTACCCGCCGATTTGCTGAATCGTCGAGCGTTCTTTCGAGCCACTGCTCGGATGCGGTCATCGCAGGGCTGGAGGCCAGAGATAAAACGAATCTGCTAAGAGCTGTTACCCTTTCACACCGCATCGGATTTCTTTTGTAGGCCATAGCCGAGGAGCCGACCTGAGTTTTCGCGAAGGGCTCTTCCATCTCCTTGGCGTTGGCCAGCAGGCGAATGTCATTGCAGAATTTGTGAGCTGATTGCGCTATTGACGCCAGGGAGTTTATGATAAGCGTATCGATTTTCCGCTGATACGTCTGGCCGGTTGCAGGGCAGGTAATTTTGAAACCGAAGGCCCTTGCCACGGTTTTATCAAGCTGCCTGACCTTGTTGTGATTCCCGTCGAACAGTGCCAGGAATGATGCCTGCGTACCGGTGGTGCCTTTGACTCCTCTGAAGGGCAGGGTATCGAGCCGGTATTCGATTTCCTTTAAATCCATAACAAATTCCGAGCACCAGAGAATCGCTCTTTTTCCGACGGTGGTTAATTGTGCCGGCTGAAAATGCGTAAAGCCCAGCGTGCCGACCGAGCGTTTTTTTCTTGCGAACCCGGCCAGCAGATTTATACAGACGGCGAGCTTGGCTGCAATTATTTGCATCGCCTGGCGCATAATGAGCAAATCTGCATTGTCACCGACAAAACAACTCGTCGCACCGAGATGTATTATCGGCGCTGCTTTCGGGGCCGCATCGCCATAGGTGTGAATATGCGCCATCACATCATGCCGTGCCTGCTTCTCATACCGCGCAGCCTTTTTAAAATCAATGTCGTTAAGATGCTTGGCCATCTCATTGATTTGATTCTGTTTGATATCAAGGCCGAGTTTCTTCTGTGCCTTTGCAAGTTCCAGCCAGAGCCGGCGCCACGTGGAAAACTTTTTTTGTGCGCCGAAAAGCTTGGACATCTGCCTGGAGGCATTTCTTTCGACAAGCGGGCTTACATACAAGTCCTTATTCTTTTTCATTTTTTATCTCTCAAATTTAACCTTGCGTTTATTTTATTATTATATTCTTCTAAAAGCGTTTCGATATCATCAATATCTTCCGGGGCAAGGTCTATATCTGATGCATCTGCGGTTTCGTCAATCTGGCCGGGATTTCTCGCTCCGACGATAGCAGCGGTAACCTCGCTTCTGAGAAGGACCCAGCTAATAGCCAGTTGGGCCGGTGTTATACCGTTGCGTTCGGCGATTTTCTTTAACCGTTCTACAAATTCCAGTATCAGGCCGAACCGAGGTTCCTGAAACTCGATATTCTGTCTTCTGTAATCGTCTGGCGCCAGATTTGCAAGTCTTTCATAGCTGAATTTCCCCGTAAGTAGGCCTCTCTGCATCGGGCTGTAGGCGATAACACCGATATTATTTTCAGCACAGTAGCCCAAAAGTTCGTCCTCAATCTGCCTGCGAAGCATACTATATTGCGGCTGAACAGAAGCAACAGTGTGAATTTTTTGTAAGTGCTTGATTTGGTTAAGGTTAAAATTCGATATACCTATATATCTTACCTTACCCTGTTCTTTGAGCTTGACCATTTCTTCCCAGGCCTGCTCAATGTCTTCATCGGGCTCGCCCCAGTGTATCTGATAGAGGTCTATTACATCGATGCCGAGACGCTTTAAACTTTCGTGACATTCTTCTCGGATGCTCTTAGCTTTAAGGCAGTTTATTTTTTCCTTTTGGGTGTTCCAGCGCAGCCCGCACTTGGTTGCGATAAGGGGTTTTTCCGAAGTTTGTTTAAGGGCTTTGTTGATTAGTTCCTCCGAATGGCCGCAGCCGTATATGGCTGCTGTATCAATCCAGTTGATACCTTTATCCAGGGCTTTTAGAATAGCGGCGATGGCGTCGCCGTCGTCCTGCGGTCCCCAGCCGCACTGCCATGGCCCGCCTATTGCCCACGTGCCGAGACCAACGATTGTAAGCTCAAGCTTGGTTTGACCTAATTTTCTGCTTTTCATAAGCTTTCAACAACATTTGCGAAATGCCAGCAAAGTTCTTTCGTTGCCAGATAGAATAGTATGGTATCAAGTATTTATCAAGGAGTTCGTTGATATTTAACCCCAGATTCCAGGACACATATTATTCAAAGAAATTACCAGGCAGGCTGAGCTTATAGTGAATTTTCAGCTTTTTCGACCAATACGCCTCAAAGTAATAACGCAGATAACGTTTTCAAAACGGATGCTTGGTTTTCCTGCAGCACGTTATTCTTTTTCAATATCAAATCAGCCTGCTCAGGGAACTGGACCGCTAAATCCTCGGCAGTTGTACGCTCGATTGTAAAGACCTGCCTGTCCCCGCCGGATTTCCAGAAGCCCCTGGTTTTGCCCGACAGTGCCATTAATCTTTGTGTAATTCGTTTACTCTTGTCGAAATATACCTTTTCGGCAAAACTCACGAAACGGTTGACGGCTCATACCATCTGTGTACAATTCGAGGTTGCGGCAGCGGATGATTTAGTTCACCGTGCAAGGAAGGCTGCTAAGGCATCTTTGAATCCAGATTTGTTGCGCATCTGTTGCGCGCTCCATTTTTCGCCTACCATAAAAAAAGCTGGCAGTCACAACGACTTACCAGCCAATAACTTATCAAATGGGCAGGGGCGGATTTGAACCGCCGACACACGGATTTTCAGTCCGTTGCTCTACCAACTGAGCTACCTGCCCAAAACATAAAGTTTTAATTTAGCGAAAAAGAAATGGAATTGCAAGAAAATTAGAAAATTCTCATAGGTGATATTAAACTGAAGCAAGATTTTGCATGGTGAAAAAGCAGCAGGACAATGGACTGTTGATTAAGTGGTGTTCTGCATAATAGGATGAAGTTTGCAATTTTCGTAAATATGTGATGCTTAAACGGAAAACTCCTTTTTCCGTGTGTGCATTTGGGCTTTTAATCGGTCAACGATGGAAGAATGCATCTGCGAGACCCTTGACTCGGACAAGTCCAGCGTTGCACCGATTTCCTTCATCGTCATCTCTTCATAATAATAAAGCACCACAATCAGTCGTTCCGCCCGTGTCAGTCCTTTTGTAAGAAGGTTTTTCAGGTCCCGCTTTTGCGCCTCAATCAATGGGTTCTGGCTTTTCTTATCTTTGATTATGTCGATTTCCCGAATATCCTTTTCGGTATTCTCGCCGCTGAATCTGGTGTCCAGCGAGACGAGACTGGCTGCATTAGCGTCGCGCTTCAGTCTGTCAAACTCTTCCATATTCATATCCAGCTCTTCAGCGGTTTCTTGTTCAGTAGGTTTGCGGCCAAGGTAGGTCTCAAGTGACTGCATCGCCCTTGTCAGTTGATGTGCACGGGCACGAACTAACCGAGGCACCCAGTCCATACTTCTAAGATGGTCAAGAATTGAACCCCTGATACGGGGCGAACAGTATGTCTCGAACTTTACACCTCTTTGGGGGTCATAAGCGTCAATGGCGTCCATAAGACCGAATGTTCCGGCACTTACAAGGTCATCAAGCTCAACCTTATCAGGCAGTTTGCTGTATAACCGGTCTGCAGCATATCGCACAAGACGCCGGTAGTGTTCGAGCAGAAGGTTTCGCCACTGATCATCGTGAGATTTATGAAACTGCTCCCATATTTGTTCGATGTCGAGTTCCCGGTCGGTTTTCAAAGTTTTCCTCCATGAAATTTTCAGTTTTATCGAAATTCTTTTGAACCGAATTTAAGTCCTATAACACAGCGCATCATCCCGACTCCAAAAGCTATGGCACTATAAAAATACAATACTTCAGAACTTCTTATCGAACTTCTGGGCAATAACTTTAGAAAAACCAGCCGATATATTTTCTAAAGAACCCTTCTTCAACAGCCCTTTAAAACCAAACACTTGCCAAACTTCCGCTGGACGACTGCGGCTTTCCACCATTTGCTGTAAATAAAGAGCTTGGTTTAACGTCTTGTTTAGGTAAAGCCGCAGTTATTTACTTTTAAAATTATTCTTAATCGGAATTTTCAAAACTAGTGTTTTTTTGTCGAAGCAACACTGCTGCGATTTTCTGATTTAATGAATTCTCCATTAGCTTGTCTATCTGCAGCTCAAGGTAAGCGTTACGACTTTTTTTAAGAACGTACTGCGCAAATTTATCGGTTACTGCTTTAATCTCGACGCTGCCGCCGATGCCGAATTTGATATTCTCAGTATCGCAAAGTACAAGTCGCCGGTTCTCAATATGTTCGTTGATTGCGTTATTCAAAAGAGAGGAAAAATCACCCACTGACAGCTCTTTGGGTTTAAATCCACGAATGTTGACGCTGTTTATATTTCGGACAAGAATCTTCTGTCGAGCCCGTGTGAACTTGATTATTTTAACGAGCAACTCGGTAATATTATCCGTTACAACAGACTGTAGTTTCATATGTAAAATCCCTAATGCTGCTTTTTGAGAGGGGGCTCTGTTTGTTATTGTTTGAAATAAAGGTTTTTAAACGGACTGAGCGAATGCCTGAGCCGTGAATGGAAAAAGGGCAAGCGCCAGCGGGATCCCTTCTGCAAAATAAAGTTGTATTTCTCATCCTTGAGCTCTTGGCTCCTTCCAAGGTTTTAATATTAAACAAAGACAAGCACACTACTCTGCTTAGTCCTACTGATAGTTTACCGTTAAACCGCCAGTTTCTGTTTCAACTAATCGAACCTCTTAACAAATATATCGTTTTCGTTAGCACTTTTCATATGTTGAACCTCAAACTGCTGCTTAGTAGTCGGTCCCTTCTTTTTTCAAAATTCTTCTTATCTCTGAAAGAGTCTTTGTTTTCTTAAGCTTGAAAATTCTCGACAACCTCTCAAATACGGACTCATCGTAAAGACGATGTCCCCCTTCGGTCCATTGCGACTCTCGAATAAGTCCCATCGCTGTATAGTTGTGAATAGTCTGTCGGGAAAAAGGTGTGTGACGAACCAGCTCGCCTACTCGATACAGCTTTGCGGGCACTTTTATTACGTTACTGTTGACTGCTGTTCGCATCACTAAAACTTTTTCTAAAGTGTTCTCAAACTCGACCGTTAAGACTTCAAGGCACTAATAACGAAAAAATTCTTGTTCTTTCTTAAGCAGGACAACCTTCAAATATAAATAACGCCTTTTAGATTATTTGGTGTCCCTGCTGATTCCTTTATGTCCCTGCTGCTATAAGTCCTGAGATGAAGAGCACTGCCTTTATCAAAATGTAACCAACACCAAACAATGCGTTCCGCTTTAGAATATATTTTACGTTTTACAAAATGTAAAACATATATAAAGCTATGTCAACTTTTTTTTAATTTTTTTTAATTTTTTTTTATCCCTCCCAAAACGGCTGCTCCGCTGTCTACATAGTATACCACCAGGACAAAGACCGATAAAAACCTCGGCTTCTAATAATTGTTAGATGGTTTTCAGCCGGTAAGGCACAAAATACTGACCATTGTCAGATACAGGCAGGTTTTGGACAGGACCACCGCTTTCAGGTTAGAAGTTCCATAATGTTGGCAAGGGAATCCACAACCGGCACATTGCAGGATTGTAATCTCTCAGGCGTATGGTGACCTATGGATAGGAGAATGCAGTCTACACCGGTTTTCTCTGCTACCTTGAAATCATGGACCGTATCACCTATAAGCAGGACCTTCTCGGCTGGACAATGAAATTCCCGGATTAAATCATTAGCATTGTCGATTTTCCCAGTAGCGAAGTCATCGATTCTGCCGCAAATGTGCGTGAAATAGTGTTGTATCCCGAAATGTTCGAGTGCCTGCTGCAAACGGTTCTTTTGGTAAGCTGAAAGAACGGATTGGAAGAGTCCTGCTTGCTCAAAGAAATTCAGCATTTCGACCGCCCCGTTTTGCAGAGTGCATTCATACTGTCGGCTTTGGTATATTTTAAGGAACTCTGCGCCAATTTTTTCAAAAGACCCCTCGGAAAAATCGAATCCGACCTTTTCATAGAAATTTTTGACCGGCAGGTCATACCTTTGCCGGTATTGTTGAAGAATAATAGGTTCTTTATTGCGCCTGAAGAGAAGTTCATTGACTATTTCAACGCACAGCCAGACATCGTCTATCAATGTGCCGTTCCAATCCCAGATAATGTGTTTATATGTGCTGATATCCATAGTATGGGTTTACAATTTGATTTAAAACGAGCGTGCGAATATCCAGCTTCCTGCAATCCAGGTACCGAGGACGCTGCCGAGATTGGCAAGAGCAGTAACCAGTAAGATTTTGGTTACGGGATTCGTCCAGAAGCCTTTTACTGTTTTGATGGCCTCCGGAAGTCCCTCAAAATCAGCAACAATTGGCTTCCTGACGCAGGCCTGTACCAGACCGGCAACCCAGCCGGCTGCTATCAACGGATTTAAGCTCGTAAGAGGAGCTGCTAAAAATGATGCAGCTATCGTTAGAGGATGCCCAAGGGCAATAGCCGAACCAATTGCAGAAAGTGTGCCGTTGACCAAAAACCATATATAAATCGACTGCAGGGTATGTTCGGTTCCGCCCTTGAAAAAACCGGCCGCAACCAGGGCCAATATCAACGCTGGTATTAACCATTTCAGCACAGTGGGAATAATCGATTTCGGGGGGATTTCGGTCAGCGGTTCCAGAGATTGCTCCTTCTGGATGTTCTCGGCAATGCCCTGCACATGACCGGCTCCAACAACAGCTACAATTTTGCTGCTTTGGACCTTTCTGATTTTTTGGGATAAATATACGTCACGTTCGTCAAGCAGACGTCTTTTTATCTCCGGAAATTTTTCGGTGAATTCCGCCATTATACTTTCGAGCTGGTCCTGCTGTTTTATTTTTTCGACAAGCTCCTCATTGATTTCCTCACCATCAAACAGACCTAAGAAAATGTTAGTGAATAGTTTTATTTTGTTCCAGAAGCCGAGGTACCGCCATACACGCTTTAACGTAATCTCGATACTTCGGTCGGCCAAAATTAACTCAGCGCCGATACTCTCCGCCCTATTTGCAGCTTCGAGCATCTCCGCGCCCGGCTGGACGCCGAGCTTTTCACCAAGCTTGCGGTAAAAGGAAGTCATTATCAACTGTGCAAGCAAAAGATTAGCTTTTTTCTCCCTGATGACCTTGAAAATATTCATATTCTTCCAATTGTCACGCTGGGTTAATGCCTTATAGCGTGCCTCGCATAATTCAACGCATACAGCATCAGGCCGCACCGCCTCTATCGTTTTTCGAACATCCTCAACGCTTTCCTTCGAAACGTGAGCCGTCCCGACAATGTAAATCTGCTTGTCGTTGATTTCGATGTGCGTTACGGATTCACCAAGCTCTTTGTTTTCTTCGCTCATAAATTTCCTATGTAATACAATAAGAACAAAGACCGGTATAATAACAAAAACATCAACGAAGGTATAAATCAAAATACCTATGTTTATCATCGGATAGTAAAAAAACTTTACCGAAATTTTGCATTTTACATTTCCACTTTTGCATTAAAAAAACCCTGCCGTTCGACAGGGCTTTTAATTTACAAGCACCGTTAAGCGTTGCTTTATTTCGGATAGGTTCGCTTTTTAAGTTTTTTTATTGCTTCAAGCTGCAAAACAGTCTCTTTATCACGCGGCCGATTCATCGCCTTTTTCGTTTCTATTAAAGCATCAAGATTTAGTACTCGAAATTGCATACCATCAACTTCAATGAGGTTACTATTCTGTTTTACTTTTTCATAGTCGCCAACACCGTCAATAAAACTTAGACAATCGAGCCGGCCAATGTCGGTATCAAGATATAGGTTTTTGTACCGGCTGCAGTTTTCTTCAGTTAATTCAAGTTTGGGTCGTTTTGGTGTCATTCGATGTGCCGGCTGTAAATCTGTAAGGGCTTGTTGCAGGCGAAGCAAATTTGTAGCCGAAAAATCACAGCAGACATCAATATCCTGAGTTACGTAAGTGCATCCATAAACAACACCGGCAAAACCTCCGACTATTACAAAATCCACGTCGGCCTTGACAAGCCGTTCGATTAGTCCAAAAAAATTGCTCATTGTATGTGTTTTGCTTTAGACAGTTTCTCTGCTGTGTTTAATGCGATTTGATGCCGCCTGATGCGCTCGGAAGGACTTTTTTTCAGGTTATCGATAAGCATCGAAATATCAATACCATAATCTGTCGCTGCTTGTATAGCATTCTCTTGCTCAAGGGATTCTGAAATGATATTCTTTGGTTCTTCAAACATAAAATCATAATATCGGTACAAATGAATTTGTTCAATATAAAAAAGCCCCCCTAAGGGGGGCTTTCAATTTACAAGCACAGTTAAGCGTTGGCAGCAAAAATGCCTGACTAAAGTTTATATCCTTTAGAAAGGAGGTGATCCAGCCGCTGGTTCTCCAACGGCTACCTTGTTACGACTTAGTGCGAGTCATCGGGCTTACCGTCGGCAGGCGCCTCCCAGTAAACTGAGTTAGCAACCCGACTTCGGGTACTCCCGACTTCCATCACTTGACGGGCGGTGTGTACAAGGCTCAGGAACACATTCACCGCGCCATGGCTGATGCACGATTACTAGCGATTCCGACTTCATGCAGGCGGGTTGCAGCCTGCAATCCGAACTGAGGCGACTTTTTTGCGATTTGCTTGGCCTCGCGGCTTTGCGACGCTTTGTAGTCACCATTGTAGCACGTGTGACGCCCTGGGCATAAAGGCCATGATGACTTGACGTCATCCCCACCTTCCTCCGGTTTAACACCGGCAGTCCCGTTAGAGTCCCCGGCATGACCCGCTGGCAACTAACGGCAAGGGTTTCGCTCGTTGAAGGACTTAACCCAACGTCTCACGACACGAGCTGACGACAGCCATGCAGCACCTGTGCAAGTTTCACCCCGAAGGGCAGACTAACCTGTTTCCAGGCAGCCATACAAGCATGTCAAACCCAGGTAAGGTTCTTCGCGTTGCTTCGAATTGATCCACATGCTCCACCGCTTGTGTGAGCCCCCGTCAATTCCTTTGAGTTTTAGCCTTGCGGCCGTACTCCCCAGGCGGTCTACTTAACACTTTTGCTTCGGTTGTGAAAGCGTCAGAACTTCCACGACCTAGTAGACATCGTTTACGGCGTGGACTACCGGGGTATCTAATCCCGTTCGCTCCCCACGCTTTCGTGTCTCAGCGTCAGGACAAGCCCAGTGCACCGTCTTCACCGCCGGCGTTCCTCTTGATATCTACGCATTCCACCGCTACACCAAGAGTTCCATGCACCCCTACTTGCCTCAAGAAGGGTAGTTCGTCAAGCAATTCCCCGGTTAAGCCGGGGGATTTCACAGAACGCTTTCCCTTCCGCCTGCACACCCTTTAAGCCCAGTGATACCGAACAACGCTTGCCACCTTCGTATTACCGCGGCTGCTGGCACGAAGTTAGCCGTGACTTCCTTTGGGTTGGATCAATCCGCCGAAGCGAACTTTCTTCCCCCTGACAGTGGTTTACATCCCGAAGGACTTCCTCCCACACGCGGCGTCGCTGCGTCAGGCTTTCGCCCATTGCGCAATATTCGTTACTGCAGCCCTCCGTGGAGGTCCGGGCAGTGTCTCAGTCCCGATGTTGCGGGTCAACCTCTCAGTCCCGCTACCCGTCGATGCCTTGGTAGGCCGTTACCCCACCAACAAGCTGATAGGAGATAGGCCGCTCCACTGCTGATAAATCTTTGGTCATTCGACCATCGACGAATGACATTATTCACTATTACCACCCCTTTCGGAAAGTAGCCGAAGCTACTGGTGCTATCCCGAAGCAGAGGGTACGTTACCTATCCATTACTAACCCTTACGCCACTAATTATTCGCTCGATTACTCAATTGAATAATCCGTTCGACTTGCATGTCTTAGCCACGCCGCCAGCGTTCGTTCTGAGCCAGGATCAAACCCTTCAATTTGTATCGTCGAATACGCTCCAAAATCTTGCTTTAGCAAGGAAATTCGGGAACGAATATCGTCAATTGTAAGGTTCAATACTTGGCAAGGTATCCTAAAAGAATTTTTAGGGTCCTATACGCAGCCAAAAGTACTGAATTTGTGTAAATTTTTAAGCTCGCTGCAGCACTGCGTATTAATTGCTGCAACGGCTGCACTTTCGCTGCCTATTGGCTCAACTGTTAACTTGTCAAAGAGCTGAAATTTCTCTTTTATCGAAAAATAATAAAATAAGCAGCCAAGCTCACCCACCTATGCTGGTATCTACTTGCCTGCCTTTATTACTATTTTAACTTAAATATTATAATCGTCAATACCAAATACGTCAAAAATATAAAAAAAGTTGAAATTTTTTAATTTTTACAGCCAAATTGTTGCTTCTATCAGGTTCGTAGTTTAGAATTAAGCTTAATTTTGACAACTTATTACGAAGGGAGGTTTATTATGAGAGCAGTATATTCAGTACCTTCAGGGCGAATCCATCGTTCTGCTTCGGCTATTTTTCGTGATTCTGCTTATTATTATCGCAGTTGGGCTGGTTCTGTATTTTGTTGATTTTTCTAAATTTATCTCAAAACCAGACCCTGACACGACTGAGGGCCTTAAACCATGGAAAGAATGGGATCTTCGTCAGATGAGTGAGGCGCCCGTTAAAGAAATCTCTGCTGAGCAGCCTGAAATCACGGAATATATGAGTTTTAAAGGCAACGTTGTAACGCAGGATACCAGCGGTTTCCGTGGTAAAATTGAACTGGAAATTTCTCCTGACGGTGGAGTAAACGGTTCCTGGTCAGGCAGCTTCTACAATGAAGAGAAGGTGAATTTCGAAATATCAGGCTGCAGCTTCTCAGGCAACATCTATCCGGGCAAGAAATACCAGGACGAAAAAGGCCAGGACTTATCGAAACTCTATTGTTTAGCAAAAGGTTCGTTCATGTTCCACAGGACCAATTTCGATACCGGCTCATATAAAATTGTAGCCGGGGAGATTTATGTACGGGGATGGATTGACGAGAAATTGGAACTGAGTGGAGAGATTATTATCACTTCGGATAAGAAATTCTTCCAGACATTCAATTGGACAGCCAGGAAAACTTCCAGTCCAGATTTGTTTTTGCCTTCGTTAATAATCGAATAGCCCGTGAAGAATAAATGCTTTTCGTTATTATACCCGTATGGTAAAAACTGAGAAATTGCAGAGATATAAGAGAAAAGTATAATCATAAATTACACCCTGGAAGCGGAAACTTCATTGGGATTATAAATTTTTTGTTGGGAAGTGGCGTGGAGTTTTAGTGCCTGTTGTGGGTATGGATATTCTGAGTTTTAGAATTGCTGGAATAGAAAAATGTGGCTTTCGCATGTTGCCTTTTTAGAGCAAACTTAATCTTTTTCTCTTTTTTGTTTTAATACGTATAGTTGATTTTACTTTATCGATTCAATATGGTAAGCTGTAACAAGTAAAATTCATTTTGGGACAATTAGCAATGGAATCGAAAGGAAAGAATCTTAAACAGGCGGTACTGTGGGAATCGGCGGAAGATAAAAAGGTCCGCTGTAAGCTGTGCAGCCACCGGTGTGTGATTGATGAGGGCAAGCTGGGCACGTGTAGCGTACGTCAGAATATTGGTGGCATATTGTATTCGCTTACTTTCGATAAGGTTTGTTCAGCCAACCCCGACCCTATCGAGAAAAAGCCGTTATTTCATTTCCAGCCGGGGACGAGCAGCTTTTCAATCGCTACTATGGGCTGTAATTTTCGCTGCGAATTTTGCCAGAACTGGCAGATGAGCCAGTCGGCTATTGAGGACGGCCGAATTTCCGGTCAGCCGATAAGTCCGGAGAAAATAGTCGAAGCTGCTATTCGTGACGGCTGTAAGAGTATTGCATATACCTATACTGAGCCGACGGTTTTTATGGAATTGTGCGCCGAGTGTGGCCGGCTGGCAAAAGAAAAAGGCCTTACGAATGTTTTTGTAACCAACGGCTATCAGACAACTGAAGCGATTGATTTTGCCGCAGAGTGGCTGGATGGAATAAATGTTGACTTAAAATCTTTCAGCGAGGATTACTACAAGCGGTTATGTAAAGCCCGCCTGCAGCCTGTACTGGATACAATCAACTACATAGCAAAGCAAACGGATATCTGGCTTGAGGTCACCACACTGCTTATCCCGAATGAGAATGACAGCGATGAGGAGCTTAAGAAACTTGCCGATTTTATTGTCACAAAAGCCGGCCCCGATGTCCCCTGGCATATCAGCAGATTTATTCCGCAGTATAAATATCTGGATTCGGTGCCTACGCCGATTGAGTCTCTGGAGCATGCGGGCAGGATTGGCAAAGAAGCGGGTCTGCATTATATTTACTTAGGCAATGTCCCCGGCTCAAAATATGAAAGCACTTTCTGTTATAACTGTGGCAGGATGTTGATTGAACGTGTGGGCTATAGAATTGTCTCCAACGTAATAAAGGATTCGTGCTGTCCGGACTGCGGAACGAAGATTGCAGGATATGAGCTATAATAGTTTTAAGAGTTTGGGCCGTAACCGATTATACACAATAGTGCAAAACATCCTAAAATCAATCCCCCGCCGGTTTTCAGCCAGTTACCTACAAATCTACCAGCGATCTAATGTATCGTCAATGTTCATATAATACTTTCACTGCATCTATAAGTATTTGGTTAGTAAGCACATTGAACTCACCCTGTGAAGACACATTAAAGAGAGTATAGTTGCCTTGTTCTTTTTGCAGGCCAACGGTATATATCGAACTTGGCTTAACGGGAACGTTGGCCCACTCAGGAGGTGTAATTTGTTGTTTCTTATAATATATTATGGTGTCTGCTGAAGTTTGGATCGAACACACAACCGTTGGAGCAGAGCCGAAATTGTAGACAGATGGTCTTGACTCCGGCCACTCATTGGCGTCTTTGATTCTCTGGATATCCCGGCTTATAGAACTTCTCCTTTTCTCAGACCACTTGGATAAAATTTCGCTCTCCGTACCCATCTGAGTTGCCGTTACGGCAGATTCGAAGAATCGCATCTGCTCGGACAAACCTGCTGCCTGTTTGCCGGCCTCTAACTGGATATTCAACGGTTCGCCTTTAATATACACTTTAATATAATTCTCCGAAAATGACGAGGGAATTTCAGCAGCTCCCTCGGTAGAAAATGCTGTCAGCATCTTCTTGTTCTCCGCAGGAGAAGCAGTATCCACATCCATAGCAAAACAGTCCATACCGCTTGTATCAGGATTAAGAGGGATGCTCTCCCTTTTCATAAGCGTCCTGGCACCGTACGTTCCAACAACAACATCAAAAAGATGGGTCATATCAATCTCGTTTGTCAACATATAACGATTACCGACACGCTTTAGATAACTATACCCCGGAAAACCCTTACACCCTTTGGTACTTCCCGACTCCGACACCTCGCTCATGACCCAATATATCCGCACATAGGGCCCGAAATAGCTTTTGTCAATAAAAACCACCCTTGTAAATGGTTCCATAATAGACTGTATTTTTTCGATTGGTTGAGTTTGCAAAGCCCTTGTTCTTTCTCTGTTATATCCTGGTTCGTAATATGAAATCGCCTCTTCTTTGTCACCAGCTTTCCACGCTTGAAAGTTTTTTATGACAACGTATTCCGGGTATTGCCAACGGTCTTCTTCGGAAAGTTTTTCAAACTTCTCCATAAGGTCGTCTGAATCCAGAAAATCATCTTGGTCGGTCGGGTTTTGTACATACGCTCCATACACAAACGAAGCTGCGCACACCACCTTCCCATTATGTTCTGCCAGCGGTACAGTTATTCGAGACACTTTGCATTCCACAATCGGTGCATCCTCGCCCCAGGTTGTAACAACAGCAAATAAAATGATGCTTAGCGAATATATTATTTTTCTACTAGTCATTTCTTGTCCTCATAATTCAGACGATAATTATACTACAAAAACTTGCCCACTGCAACAAAAAAATCAGCAAGAATCTGTGTTAAACTGCGTTAATTATAAGCAAAACTTATAATCTTTTTCGAAAAAGAAGTGCAAAAAAGCGTTAAAAACTGTGCATTTTTGGTCGCTTTTCGTGCTTTTTTGGTCACTTATGGCTTCTTACTGTCCTCTATAGTTAGTTAACGAACTTCGTCAACTGGTTTTGGGAAGGTTACATAAATTAACCTGTGGATGAGGGCAATGCCTGGTGAAAAGCTCGCTTTGAAAAACAGGGCTTGCCGAATACACAATACCGCCCTTCAGCGGTTCCCAAGCCAGCCCCCTCTGTGTCCTCGGTGTGCTCTGTGGCAAGAAAAAATCCGTGTAAACCAGTGTTAATCAGTGTCTAATTCTTCGTGCCTTAGTGGCTAAAAATCCACGAAATGGTCGACCATATGCGCAAGCGATTTTGCATAAAAACCGAAAAAATAAATTTTTATTTATTCCTTACCACACAAGCACTTACGAATTTTGACACCTCCCAAAATTCAGGAATTATCGACCAAATGCGCAAGTTCGCCCTAATTATAGAGGGGCGCGTTTTTTTTAAACCGCCCAAAAACGAACAATGCCTGCCCCGTCGCAAATAGGCCATTGCCATTATTTGCTGTGGGGAATCATAAATTCGGAGCAACTTATAATGTCTACCGGCTTTCTACCAACAATGAACAATTTAACCAATGAATTACGTAACTCTTTAACCAATAATCATTTAACCAATGAACCATTTAACCAGTTAAACGGTCGACCAAATATAATAAATTATGCAAAACAAAGCCAAATTCAGAAAAAGTCAAATGAACCTAAATAACGTATTAACAACGAATTATGTAAAATGGACACTTGGTGAACGTGAGAAAAACGAAGCCAAAACGAAGCCAAACTCAAAAAAGCCAAAATGAGCTTAAAATTATATGTAACAAGGGCTTATGAAAATAAACTTCGATTTCTGACTAATGAAAGCAAACCCAAAGCAAACCCAATTTCTCACCCAGCCCCAAATCCAAATACTCAAATGTCAAAAACTGGATCCCGCATCAAGTGTGGTAATGGCCCCGCACTGTTTTATCCCGAACTAATAATACGCGAGTTAACAACCTTGGGTTAAAACCCTTGGCATAGCCGGTTCGGGCTTCACCCGCCCGCCTTTGGCGGGCAACTTCATCTACGGGTTGTGAAGCCCGTAGAATTGCGGCTGAATATTAAAAACAATTAATAATATATGTTGTCTAACAATCCTGACTGTCCGATAAGAAGCTTTTAGTAGTATTGGTATTAAGCTTAAAAGGATTAAATGTCGTTTATGCAGGGTTTGGGTCTGTTTTTTCTTGATTTCGCCGGTCATTTTTGCTAATATAGTAAAAGTGGGTGGTGAAATGGTAAAGAAAATTTTATGCAGTGTCATTAAATCTGTTCCTCTTAACGAAGGAGATTTGTTTGCGCAAATAAAACGGCTGGGAAATCCAGCTCAGAGGATTGAGGAGCAGGTAAATTCAAATCGTAAAGTTCACAAGAGAAACAGAACAGCTTTCTATATACACGATTCAAGCGTTATCACAGCAGGAGAGAGCAGCTTAGCAGGATTGTTTCTTGACTGCTATGTATGAGTGCTGCTATTGTCGGTCGAATTCCTTTTTACATAGCGGCGTCTTTTATAACCGGGGATAGTGATTTTATGAAAAACGGCGAGGGTTGCGTATGCGGGGGGCATATACACAGTTCCTCGCCGAATCTCGGAACTCCCTTTAGGCGACGGTATTGACCATCCATGGTCACGCCTTTTTCTGTATTATATTTTAGGTTTATATACTTATATACCGTACGTTATGATATTTTCAGCAGTTTTACGGATGTTTTCAGGACTTTCAAGCTGACCGTTCATTAAAAGCTCTTTTGCTCTTTGTACAGCCGATGAGTCTGCCTGCTGATTTTGAGCTTCTGCGATAATAGAAGCGTATTTTGCCTGGAGCGATGCATCAGTTTCTTCGCTACTGTCAGCTTTGGCGGAACCGGACTGTTTGGGCAAGGTATTTTCCACAAAGTCCTGAATTTGACTGGGATCTATTTTATCTATCATAATATCCGTTCTTTTTTGAATTTGTATCTATTATTATTTTCGTGAAATTTTGTAAAATCCTTAAATTTTTCCTGTTTTTTGATTTTTTCCCAAGCAACAGGCCGTTTACGCAATGTTTAATTTTGCAATCCATTTTGATAATACCTTTATTGTATTGTCTCTGCTACCTCATAAGCTACGAATTTAACGAATTTTATCGGACTGATTGCCATGAGTTCCTGATGCAAGGGTGTAAGGTCGGAGCGTATACGTTTGGAGAAGTAGTTTTCAATGCGGTTCTCTATTGTTTTATCGGAAGTATCCCAAATTTGCTCAAGACCCCATATAAGTTGTCCATCGTTAAGGTCGATAAGCTTTAATCTCAATCCCATTGACATATGCGGATACGGCTGATATTCGGTAACGGTGCCGAGAAGAATCGCATCGCAGTGTAGAGTTTTGCGTATTGCAAGTAACTGTTTGAAGGAATAGTTTGTATCGCAATCGAGCTGCAACCTTTGCCAGTCTGCGTCCGTTTGTCTTACAATTGACAGGCCGAAAACCTGTTTTTTTGCAGCGCCTGGAAAAGAGATTCACTTATACTCTGTACGTCTTCAGCAAAAATGAGACAAAATTAGCTTTCAATTAGGAGACGAAGTTCGCAAGGAATATAAGCACATTAACTTACTTATTACAATTGGTATAATCAGACTTGGACCTCAATATCGGCGCATAAAAAAATCTTATCCGAAAAAGCTATTCAGATAAGAACCTCTGCAAATTTAAGGTCTCGGCCCTGTCGGCTCTATAGTTTACTGGCTATGCTTTTCCTTCTCTTGCTTCTCCTTCTGGATAGCGTTGTATACTTCTTTTCGGTGAACCGGTATACTCTTGGGGGCTGTTATGCCAAGACGTACCTTATCACCGCGGACGTCAACGATGGTTATCTCAACATCGTCACCAATCATAATCGACTCATCTCTTTGTCTGCTTAGAACCAACATTTACAACTCCTTTTGTCAGCTGGTCTTCTATCTAACGTTACGAAAAACAACGTTATCCTGTTCACGCAACTTTCCGGCTGACTTGGTTCTATCGTCTTTTAACAAAACAACTTAGCCGAGAAAAGCACCAGGGAAAAACCAGCTTCTACTATATTTTCGGCTAATTTCAGGGCGGAAAACAACCATTTTTACTTTTCTTTAGTCGACAATGGTTGCTTATAGGACGTTATGTGCATAACATCCTGAAAAACAACAAGTTAGCTAAATGAAAAGATTTGAAAAAAGCTGAACGAAATCCCCCTGTTCAGCGGTTTTTTACTCTATTTCGTGCTCATGCCAGTAATCATATCGCACCGCCATCCAGTAGCCGGCAATCGCACCTGCCGTCCCGAAAGTTACCAACTGCACCGGCAAAACTGCAAGAACGGCATCGTTGAAGAAATTCGCCGGCCAATACTGAACCATACGCTCCATCGCCCCTGCTGAGAGGGAATAACGAGCTGCAAGAAGTGCAACGAAGCCGGTTGCCAGTACAGGCCAGCCATAATCTACGTCCAGGAACTTTTTAACCACAAAACCAGCTATCCCGAACGACAGCAGCAATGCGAATATAATCTGGCCGACTGCCGGCTGAGCGAGAACCGAACCCAGCTCCCGGCTGAGCATACTAACATCCCGGGCAAATATGCGAATGAAAATCTGGGCTGTCAAAATCGAGATTACCAGCGACAGTCCAATCCGCACATATACGTTCAATTTTGACTCGCATTTCTTATCGGTTTGCGCCTCTTTTAGCCCGGGCCTCGATATTAGCTGCCCGATAAATACACCTGTAAAACCGAGTGCCACAATACCCAGCCAGAAAAACGGCTCCCATTGAAAACCGGCATAAATTGTCTGGCGCTGACTGACGCTTGGATTTGCCTGTATTAAATTCGCTACGCTGCCCGTTCGCACAGACCAGACCGCAAGACCCGCAGGCACAGCCAAAATCCCAATTTCTCTGCCGTAAGGCCAGCAAAGAAAGTATGCTGTAAAACCGCAAACCATCGCCAGGCCTGCTAAGGTTAAAATCCCGTCGATAGTTATGCTGCCGGCTGTTATCGAGACCACGCCGAACGGCTCAGCCGGCTCTGCTATAGGCCATCCTATAATACCTATCAGCACGACACCAACTGCCGCCGACAGGCCTATCCTGATTTTCATCAGCCACGATAATTCCAAAACATTGTACTCCTTCATAAAATATATCGCAGATAACCTATCAACTCTCAGCTAAAAGTCAAAGCTTTTAGCATAATAGCAAGCCATTTGCATATTCGATATTCCTTGTTCATTATTCGATATTCCCATGGCCATTCCTTGTTCATTATTCGATATTCCCTTCGATATTCCTTTTTTTCCCCTTGCTACTTCTCCCAAAATCCCTATAATTCTAAACCAAGGCACCTGTGGGGCT
>JBHPEQ010000042.1:0-21657 GCA_042576845.1 Planctomycetota bacterium | reverse complement strand
GTAAATGTTTAAAGAGCTTCATAATAAGTACCTCCTAAAACTTTTAAGATTAGACTTCTGCTAAATAGTTTTTTTTCTTCTGAATAGTGTGCCTGTTTAAACTTTGGGCTTTATTTTTTACCGTTTCATCGAAAATCCTTCAAATTATATATCTATTGATACTTTGTACCTCTCAAACCGACCCTTGAAAGGTCAATGGGCTTGAATCCCATCTTCAATGCGGGAGAGTCAGATTTTAAAGAATAGTCATCGTTGTCAGGGTCAACAAATAACGGGTCCGACATTATTGAATGTTCCTCATAACCCTTCTTCTTCCAGTTCTCATACGAATCAAGCCCTTCTATCCCTTTAACGAAAAGCTCACCGCCTGCGCTATGGAAGAATACATTGTAATTGGATTCTGTTGGAGCGGTTCTCTTTAAATTCGCGCCGATGCTTTGTCCTGCCTCGCCGTTTATATTGAATAGTTCTGCATCAATATCTGAAAAACTAACAATATTCCTTAAAAATCTTATGTTTTCATGCTTATGGTCGCTTGGATTTTCGTATCTTATCTGTCTGACTTTACTATCGACAAAGATATTATTAACTATGGTGTTGTTTTTATTACCCTGCCATATATGCATGCCCTCAACGACTTTATAAACAACATTGTTTTCAACTTTTGTGTTCCGTGTTTCGCAACCAAGATAGATGCCCCATCCAGGAACTCCTCCGGAGTTATACCTTCCAAGCGCTGCAGAATAAATATGTGAATATACGTCATGAATGAGATTGTTTCTTATTATTATATCGGAATCCCGCACAAATATCCCTGCCCCATCATTCATTACTTTTACAACATCATAGATTTCATTAAATTCAATAATAAGACCCTGCTGTTGGTTTCGCCTTTCTCTTTCCTGTGTAAATACATCCTGCATGTAATCTGTACCAAAGTGACGGGCATAAATCCCTGAGTGCGATATATCATGGATCAAATTATGGCTGATTAATCCCCCACCGTCATCAATGTTGATACCTACACCGCTATGAAATATTTTGCCGCAATCATGGATATGGTTATAGCAAATCTCGTTACGTTCTTTTCCGAAGCTGCGGGTAATGATTCCACCGCTGCCGGTATCATAAATCTCATTGCCGATTATCTTATTGCCGTCCCCATTCACTTCTAACGCATACGTACCAACGTTCCTTAAGCAATTGTCTTTGAATGTACAGAAACGAGTTGCTTCAAAAGTAATAGCTGAGGGTGGATATATATCTCCAACATCCGGCAGGGTTGGGATGCCTTCGGTGGGTAGCTTATAAGCTGCATCTGAGAACGTCATACCTATTATGTTAATATGCTGGACGTATTTTTTCTCTTTGAAGCTTCCCTGGAGTCGAACAAGTTGATTGATAACGGGCGCTCTGAGCTCTGAAAGGCGACCATCGTCAACAGGCCAATAATATAGTTTACCTGCATGACGATCCAGATACCATTCTCCAGGCCGGCCTAATCCTTCTAATACATTCACTATATAATAGCGGTTGACGCCAATCTCGCCGCTGAGGAAGAAACTGCGAGGTCTTCTTCCAATTGGACCGGAAAACGTTACCATCCTGTCTTTTTCGTTTACTTCAGAAATAAAAAGAATGGATTCGTTCCAGGAGTGGAAAAAAATGATTTGAACATCATTAATGTTATGCCATTTTTTTATATCTGCTTCTCTGTACTTAATCGAGTCTCTGCCCAGGTCCTCATCTGTTGTGGCTATTTTATAATATCCTTCATTAGGTATGCGTGCCCGGAGTCGCCTCGTGCCTTTAAGAAAAAGCTGCCTGAAATTCCATTTGCCTTCTTTAACTTCAGGAATATCGCAGATCTTAATCTTGCCTTTGTAATTCTTCCAGGGGCCGGTTATACTTCTGCCGCCGCTGATGATGGGTTTTTCATCTTTATACGCTGTGTAAGTAATCGGACAAGCCCTGGTGCCGGAATCCTCCAGAGTAAATACAATGGTCTCGGACAGCTCATACAAACCGCCGCGGATATAAACTATAACCGGTTTCGTCAGCCCTGACCTTTTCTTCATTGAGCGTATAGCATCACGAGCTCTTTGTATGGTCGCAAAGGGCTTGTCGATAGTGTTCCCTGCCCATGAATCATTACCACTGGGAGAAACGTAAAGAGCAATTTCATCGGCATCTGCCATTTTAGCAAATGAGCAAAGCAATAATGCTACAATGACAATTGCCAACATTGGGGGGTTTTTAAAGTGCTTCATAACAGGTTCCTCCATATTTTTTTTACATTTCCTGTACAAGCCGCTTCGTTATCTTGCCTAATCTTTCTTTTGCAATACTGCAAATATTTAGAGCCACAAGTTCTGTATACGATATTTTATGAATTAGGCACTTAGGTACCTTGAATAAGATACACACCCCATCCGTGAGGTTAATCGGAATTATATTTGATAAAGTATAATCAGGCAAATTTTTTATAATTCTCGTGTACGGGTGTCCTTGTGGTTATTTCGGCTCAACGTCACGAAATTGCAGATGCACGCCAAATCAGATTGAACGATATTTATCGAAAATATCAGGCCCGCTCGCGGACAGAATCGATATTCACATCGAAGTCCCGACAATAAGCTTCGAAAAACTGCCTTCAAAGTCGGACCAGCTTAATTCAGATACGAAATGAGCTAAAGTTGCAAATGCAAGAGAAATCCAGGTTTGAGTTTTTTTAATTACATACTTTCTGCTATTTTCAATCACTCTATCCGTTTGCTTGGAAACATCCTGCACATATTTTGTGGCAAGCTAAATACAAAACAGTTGTATTTTTGGTTGTATTTTAGGAATAGCAAAAATTCTTGGCTTTTCATAAATATCACAACTGTAACTTCTTATGATAATTATACATTCAGGAGTACAAACGTATGTTCAATCCGTTAGCTTCAGTTATCATTTCCAGAAATAGTATTTATAAGTCTGTATAAATAAAAGAGTTGACTTTTTCAGCAATCTGAACTTGCTAACTCATGTCTCCATTTAGACACCACTTTGCTTGGAATCTGACCCTCTTTTCCACTTGATTCTCACCACTATAATTACGATAGAATGAGTATTATGAAAAAGGTTTGGGTTTATAAAAGAAAAGGTGTTAAAGGCTGGTGGGTTGGCTGGTATGAAAGTGGCAAGCGTAAAGCAAAGGCATTTCCGACCAGGAAACTGGCCGAGCATTATTGCCAGTTAAAATATTTTCAACTCAATTCTGACGTATTTACGGGGATCGTGACTATAGGCTGGAAGCAGATGATCGAAGAATATAGAGAATCCAAAAAAGTCCAGGGAGTCACAGAAGCGACACTTTATGAAACAACTCTTACATTACGTCACTTTGGACGGTTGATAGGAAAATGCAATTCAAAACAGATTGCACAAAATAGCGTAGATAAATTCATTCTCCAAAGAGGCAGCGAAGTAAAACGGTCAACCCTTAATAAAGACATCAGAAATCTGAGAACATTTATCAACTGTATTTTTGTACCCTACGCCTTTCGGATTCGTCTCTTAAGCATTTTCTTGGGGTCAAGGTTTGCCTTCTCGATATCTTTGAAGTAGTTTACCGTGCCAACTTTCATTTCTGCTGTCGCGGCGTCGTCACATACAATAATGCCATGCGGATGAAGCTGCAGGCAGGAAACGGTCCATATATGATTTACGCTTCCTTCAACGGTGTGGTGAAGCGCACGAGCCTTGTTGTGCCCGCTAACTATAATCATCACCTTTCTTGCATCCATTACTGTTGCAACTCCGACGGTAAGAGCGGTTTTGGGGACTTTGTTTATATCGTTATCAAAAAACCTGGCATTGGCAATAATGGTATCTTCCATAAGTGTTTTGATTCGTGTTCGACTTGCAAGAGATGACCCTGGCTCGTTGAAGGCAATATGACCGTCTGGGCCGATTCCACCAACAAACAGCTCGATACCACCATAGCACTCAATTTTTCGTTCATACCCATTACATTCAACCTCAAGGTTTTTAACTTTACCGTCGAGAATATTCACATTTGACTTTTTGATGTTTACATGATTGAAAAAGTTATTCCACATAAAAAAATGGTAGCTCTGGGGGTGCTTTTCCGGCAGGCTTACATATTCATCCATATTGAAGGTTACCACGTTGGCAAAACTTACTTTTTTAGCCTTGTTTAGACGAATAAGCTCCTTGTACATGCCAAGCGGAGATGAACCTGTGGGTAGTCCCAGCACAAACGGTTTTTTCGCTGTCGGCTTAAAGTTGTTGATACATCTGGTTACGTAAGCCGCGGCCCATGCACTCGCATCCTTATAATCCTTTTGGATAATTACTCTCATAATCTGCCCTTTTCAAAAATAATGTTTATAAAAAAAATATTTTATTTTCTCACAAACTTGAAAGTTGCTGTTTCAAGTAGCTGATTTGCCGGTCAAGCTTTTCGATATCATCTTTGATTTCCTTGACGAATTTGTTTTCGTCATAGAGCCCCCTTGTCTGACAGAAATCAGCTTCGGCATCTTTCTCATTTCCATCTTGTCCGAAACCACAACGACTAAGATCGGAAAATTCCTTCTGCGCATCAGCAGCTACCAGATTCAGGAACTTAGACTTTACTTTTAACAGCTCACCTGCCGCGACAGCGATATCTTCCTTTGTTAGTTCTTCCAAATCTACGCCGAACTCTTTTTTATACATAATTTTGACCCACAACCACTCATCCTTGCGATACGCCTCATTGATTTTTTGCAACTGCTCGTCAATGGCTTTAATTGTTGATATTGTTCCATTCTCGATAGCGTCCTCGAGTTCAACAAGTCGCTTTTTGCCCATCAACTGGCCGCCGATATCAACCCAGTCAGTGCTGTAAACAGCGTCTGGTTCGACAGTAAACAAATCGCTTAGCTTTTTGGGTGTATTGTCAAGGCCCTCTTGTGCTTTTTCAACAACCTTTTCCAGAAGATAGATATTTATTCCGGTTCGGTAATACTTCTGGCTACTGCGTAGTATCGGCCTTTTCACTAATGCGCCGCCGACGGAGACCTCTTCGACACTTCTGTCGGTGCTTTCCTGTAGGTTTTTCAGTTTAGCGTTCGCTTTTATCATTTTCCCTACGGTGTATGGGCTCAAAACGTCAAAAGAAATAATGTCACGTTTAATAGAGCCTTTTCTTCTGTCTCTTTTGGGCCATTTTGCGCCATCCCGAACTGTTCCCACGGTAGTTAAATGCAAACCTGGAACCATACCGCATCTTCCATCGGACCTTGCTTCGAGGTGACTAAAGGGGAAATCAGCTGTGTCGAAAGTGCTGCTGTGTTTACCAAGTATAACGCTGAACGGTCCGGTTCTGCATGGCCACATCATATATGAGAATGATCCTGTTTTGGTTCCCCGTTGAAGTTTGCCTTCGTGAACCGGGCCGAGTTTGTACATATGGTTGGACTGGTTTGTTCCGCTTCCGGCATTGTAGAAACTAAACAATCCAGCTATCAGCAGGGTTGATTTGTGATGGGTGACGGTGTATGGTCCTGCGAAAATACTGCACGCCTCACCATGGAAGGCCTCGGAATTAGCAAAGAAAAGACAGTTCGATGCTGAGAACTCCCTGCCGAGCCGGCAGCCTTGTCCGACGAATACCTTGTCTATTAAGGCACGGCCTGTTACCGATGAGTCTTCCGCGATAATAAAGTCCTCAGCAATAACTTCGGCACCTACAGTTGTCGGCGCATCTTTGACACTTAAGATTGTGCCATTGACTAAACTTGAAACACCGTTTATTGTTGCATAAGCACCCATTTTTACATCAATGATTTCCCTGCTGTCACAGATTTTCGCACCGGTGCCGATAGTGCCGCGGTCGGCCTGTACAGATTTAACATATTCATTTGCGATGGCTTTTAACTTTTCGATAAGTTTTGGTCGATACCTGTGCAGACACATTATGTAGGCAAATTGAGCGCCAAGCCTGTCAAATAATACAACCTCTCTGCCGGCTGCTTCGTTAAGGACATCAATTTCCACACCATTACCAAATGTGGCGCCGGCGTTGGTCTGCATTGTGGAGATGTTTTCGATGTACACGCTATCTGCGATGTCATAGTTGGCAATGTGAACTGCGACATTGGCGATTCGAGTATGGTTGCCGATGGTGCAGTCGGCAATAGTAGCGTTGTAGATTCCGCAGGGTTTTTCGAGTCCTCGAAGGCCTTTTGTTGTTCCGGTTAAGTTGCCGATTTCGACTTTGCCCAGAAAATGCGCATTTATTATTCGAGATGTATCAAACGTATCAGCGATTTTGACCTGGCTCCAGTCTTCAGACCTGCAACCCTGGGACATCAGCATCTTAATCTGGTCCTGCGTAAGAGAATGATAAGGATTTTCATTCGTCATAGCTTTACCTCTTCTAAAGAAAGTTCGTACGTATCGTTTGCGATGGCGGCTTCTTCATTGGTCGGAATAACGAGCACCTTTACACTGCTGTCTTCTGCGCTTATTTGACTTTCTGTGCCGATTGCGGCATCATTTTTTCGCCGGTCAATTCGAATACCTATCCGGCCAAGGCCACTGCAAACATTGGCACGAACTCTAACGGCATTTTCACCTATTCCACCAGTAAATACTACGGCATCGAGATTGTCAAGAACAGTCGTATAGGCACCGATGTATTTCCTGACTCGATAACAGAAGATATCGATAGCCAGTTTCGCACGTTCATCACCTCTTTCCGCAAGCTCGCTGAGAGTCCGCATATCATTGGATTTGCCGGATATGCCGAGCAAACCGCTTCTCTTGTTACAAATGGAATTGAGCGTCTTTATATCATAGCCTTTGTCGGCAAGGTAGAAGATAATCGCAGGGTCGAAATCACCCGACCGTGTTCCCATCACAACGCCTTCAAGCGGTGTAAGGCCCATGGATGTATCAATCGATTGGCCGTTTCTCACCGCAGTTATGGAGCAGCCGTTACCAAGATGGCAGGTGATTAAATTTACATCGTACTTCTCCCTGCCCATCAAGGCTGCGGCACGACGGGCTACGTATCGGTGCGAGATTCCGTGAAAGCCGTATCTGCGAATACCGTATCTTTCGTAAATCTCATATGGCAACGCATACAGAAAAGCTACCTGTGGTATGGCAGAGTGGAACGCCGTATCGAAGCAGGCAACCTGATTGGCGCTGGCAAGGCTCTGCTGTGCCGCACGAATACCGGTAAGATTCGCTGGGTTATGAAGCGGAGCAAGGTCAGCGAACTTCTCAATCGAAGCAAGCACTTTATCGCCGATTACTACTGAGCCTGTAAACTCTTCACCTCCGTGAACAACCCTGTGCCCAACAGCCTTGATTTCAGAAATAGCTTTTATAACCCCGATATTCTTGTCGGAAAGAGTTTGGAGTATTAGTTCCATTCCTTCTTTATGGTTCGTAACCTTCGTTTCAATGTTATGTTCTTGGCCGTTAAATGAGTGGGATAATTTCGAGGTTTCCTCTGCGATTCGTTCGACGATACCCCTGGCTAATACAGTTGTCTCCGGCATCTGATACAGCTGATACTTTATCGAACTGCTGCCCGCATTAATAACAAGCACTTTCATCTTGCCTACCATCCTTTTTACAAAACATCAACTTTACAATTGTGCCAGTGTCATCACGGTCGTGGAAACGATATCATCGACGGTTGCTCCGCGTGAAAGGTCGCTTATTGGCTTGGCAAAGCCCTGCAGAAATGGCCCGATTGCCCTGGCATTTGCCATATATTGTGTAAGCTTATAAGCAACGTTACCGCTGTCAAGGTCAGGGAAAATAAGAACATTGGCCTGTCCGGCAACATCGCTTTTGGTTTTCACCTTCTTTGCTGCTACTTCTGGGACGATAGCTGAATCAACCTGGAACTCACCGTCAATAGCAAGCTTGGGATTACGCTTTTTAGCTATTTCAAGAGCAGTGAGTACTTTATCGACCTTGGCGTGAGAGGCACTGCCCCTGGTAGAAAATGATAGCATCGCAACTCGAGGCTCCTGGCCAAGCAGTTTCTTCGTACTGGCTGCTGATGCCAAAGCTATATCAGCAAGCTGCTCTGCGGTAGGGTCAATATTGACCGCACAGTCGGCATAAATAAACAGTTTACCTGCCTGGTCAAGAAACTGCGGAATCACCATAACGAAAAAACTTGACGGGGTATTTATTCCCTCGGCAAGGCCGATAGTCAGTGTGCCCGACTGTATAACTATTGCTGTCGCGATTGCCGCCCCGGCAATCATCGTATCAGCATCACCACAGGCCACCATCATGCCACTATAAAACAATTGCTTGGTTACCATCCGCCTGGCCACAGCAGCGGAAATATCATCACGGCCCTCGATATATTTTTCAACGTAAGCATCTATTTTCTGACTTTCTTTGGGATTTATGACTTTGATACCATCAAGAGTAACGCTGGCTTTTTCAATTGCCGCTTCAAGCTGTTCCGGCTTTCCAAGTACTATAGGCCAAGCGATATCTTCATCTTTAAGCCTTCGAGCTGCCTGGATAATTCGCTCATCGCGACCCTCAGGCAAAACAACCGAAAAGTTTCGGCCTTTGATTTTTTCTGTAAGGGAGTTTAGTATGTCCATTGCCCAACCTGTTCGGAGTTATATACTTTTTATCAACATGGTGAAAAAGCAAAGCTTACAAATTACATATTCCAAAACAAACACAGCAATGTCAAGACAAATAAAATTTTATACATCATACATAGAGGATATAATGACAGCTAATCCTGCCTTAACCATGGGCGTGTCAATTTCTGGAAGTTGTCTTTAGCAGGTGAAGTTCTATCGCGTGATTTAGACTGGGCAATTGCATCGGACCAGCCGTGCCGTGCTAATAGCCGATAAATATATGGCATGGATACTTTTCTGCCGACTTTTTTCTCTACCAACTGTTTTATTACTATGGGCTTAGGGGCGACTCCTGAGCGGGCTTTACTGATTAATGGCTTTAGCAGTTTGGCCTCTTGTTGTGGCGTCATAAAATCCCAACGTCTGCCTCCTCGCCCTTTTCGTTCCAGGCCATCCGGGCCGGAGGTATTATACTGACGAATCCATAACCATACCGCCTGTGTCGATATACCAAGTAGCTCAGCCACTTTTGGCGCATGGAGTTTGCCAGTATAAGTCAGCCAAATGGCTAATCGTCTTTTATAAGATGATTCATCAGATGCTTTCTGAAGCCACTGAAACATCTTTTCAATGCTAAGCCACGGTTTTATGTAAGCTGATGGTCGCATAAATAATCTTTCTTTCGAAAGAATTATTCTATGCTATATGTATGATGTATAGAAGCAAAAAACTACAAAATACAGGTGGCCGTTGTAAAAACAATAAAGATTACTACCAATTTGAACTATAACCAAAAAATCCCTACCTGCAGGAGAATATCTGTACTATAGTGTGATATAGTAGTTAGTACCGATCTTACTTTTGATCTGCTTTGTATTCTTCCCAATATTCGGGCAGAAGTTCTTTGGTTTTGGCTTCGAGTTCCTGGTCACTGATGGCTGTGAGCCGACCATGTTCTTCATACTGGTCTATGACCCAGCGGGCAAGTTTGTGAATTTTAATCTTGCTGACTCTGTCTCCACCTTTGAGGCCGAAAAAGTCGTTAACCCAGTGAACCACGCCATCGGTACCGCTTTTGTCCGTAATGGCTATACGCGGAGGTCGGCCGAGCAGTTTTTCGGTGTCGAAAATATTATATATCTGGGTATCTCGTCGCAGACCATCGGCGTGGATGCCAGCCCGAGTAGTATTAAAGCACTTTCCAGCAAACGGATAATTGTCCGGAATCGGTATACCGATTGACCGCATATAGTCGGCCAGTTCAGTAATTACCATTGTGTCAATGCCGCAGAGGTCACCCTTCAGGGCGATGTATTCAAAAATCGAACTTTCCAGTGGAGGATTTCCTGTTCGCTCGCCAAAACCAAATAATGTGGTATTCACCGCATCACAGCCATACAGCCAAGCTGTTCCTGCGTTGGTATGAACTTTGTGAAAATCATTGTGTCCGTGCCATTCCAGACAGTCGCTGGGCACTCCACATTCATATTTCAGCTTGTAAATAAGTTTTGGGATACTTCTTGGCAGTTCTACACCTGGGTAGCTGACTCCAAAGCCCATGGTGTCACACAAACGAATTTTTGCGGAAAGTTCCGGCGGAACCTGGCTGCTCATCTCCATCAGCCTGTCAACAAATGGAAACACAAAACCATCGAGATCGGCACGGGTTATATCTTCCAGATGGCAGCGTGGACGAACACCGGCTTCGAATGCGGCCTCAACGACCTCGCAATAACGGTCCATGCATTCAGCCCTGCTGCGGAATTTTAACTTGTGGAATATGTGATAGTCCGAGCAGCTTGTCAGCATGCCTGTTTCTTTCAGGCCGGCTTCTTTTACCAGCCTAAAATCACCTTTGATTGCTCGTATCCAGCCGGTACATTCAGGATACTTATGACCAAGGGCACGGCAGCGGTCAAGCGTTTCACGGTCATTTTTAGTGTAAAGAAAAAACTCTGTCTGGCGTATCACGCCATTCGGACCGCCTAGACGAGACATCAGATCATAGATGTGCACCATCTGGTCGATAGTATAAGGCGGTCGGGCCTGCTGACCATCGCGGAAAGTGGTATCGGTAATATGGATATCTCTGTCCTTGACCGCTGTGAAGTCAAATTCCACCGGCTTGCCGCCAATGTTTTCAACTACCGGACCTTCAAACTTAATAAAAGGCGGTAAATTATACGTGAAGGTATCCTTGAGCAGGTTGGGTTTTTCTGTATCTACCAGAGGATGTTTTTTTCTTGCATTGTCCATTATATATAAATCCTTTCTTTTTTTGCTTGCTGGGCGATTATTCTTCGATAACAACGCCTTGCTGTTTACAAACCTCGGTAATGAATTTGATCGCTTCACCAACAGATGTAACAGAAAGAGCAACATCTTCTTCCATTTCAATACCAAATTCTTCCTCAAACATAGCTACCAGCTCTACAGATTGTATGCTTTGAGCTCCCAAATCAGCTGTAAAACTATCTTCCAGCTTGATTTGTTCCGGCGTAATTTTCAAAACCTGGGCAGTTACTGCTTTAACACGTTCTTCTACTGTCGCCATAGATTCATCTCCGATTCGTTTTTATAGCGTTAATATTATTTTTCATCTGTGGTATTTTAAAACAGCGTTTGATTAAGACTTCTGCACTTTCCAAAAAAACAGAACTTAGCCGATATAAGCCAAGATAAGCAAACATGTTAGGTTTATCAGCTTAAAATAGCAAAATTCTGTAAATGAGCCCAAAAATCTATGTTTTTTTGATTTTTGGCCTGCAATAAAAAGCACGGAAAAATATCTTTCGGTTTTATTCGTCATTAGAGGCCTAAAAGTGCCATAATTTTCTTGGAAAGTAAAGTTAAAACTTGGCTTTTTACCAAAATAAAACACCTTGATCAAGGCATAAGGTACACGCGATTACCCATTTTGGCACTGGATCTGTAAAAAGCATCCTTGTACTTGTAAAATGCGGTTTTTTGAAACCATTAACCCAAGTAAGACAAGGAGGCGAAAAAATGTTACGAAAAGATTTCGTATTGTGCAAGACAAGAAGTTTACTGAACGAATTTATGACTCCAATCCTAGCAAAAGCAAATAAGCCACGACGAAAGTTTCTACGCCAAACAGTCGGTGCAATATTGCTATTGGGTTCGCTATCTGGATCGCGGTTTCGATGGCCTAAACAGCTACGAGACATGGTTTTCGTTAGATTGCAATTTTGTGGTTTGTCAACGTGGCAACCGGAGTGTGGTCATGCCTAATGAAGTTCGAATCGTTGAACGTGACCTCGTAGAGCATTTCCGAAAGAAAACGAAGTTTGTTTGTTATCGTTTGCTGGACGACTTACAGGAATTAGCTCGATTGAAGCAGCTGAGATTCGGGGAAATACTTTTCGAACCTTTAAAAAACGGGTAATCGCGTGATAAGGTACAAGAATTTAATATTAACAGCCGTGTTCAAATCTAATAAACATTTTTGGCTGGAAATAGCACCTCAAACCAGGGGCAGAGAGGATATTTACTTTGTCTCCAATATGTCACCACAAGGAAGTACTTTTTGTATAAAGGCCAAAAAATGCACCCCATTTTTAGCTGAAAACTCAACTTTTTCAGAAGATTAAAAAAAAACGGATGTTCAATACTATTTTTCCAAAAACATTCTGAAAAAGCTGAATCTTTGTCCAAAAATGCAGTGCATCTTTTATTTTTCACACTGAAAATACTTTGACCTGGAGACATACTGAAGACAGAGCAACGAGGCAATTCTGAAAAAACAGTTGACTGATTTTGCTTGTCATAGGTACAAAAATTCTTCTGGAACATTCGTTTTTTCAAATATATAATTGTATTGGTAATGAACTTTTATAAGAGCGAAGCGTAGGTTAAGTGAGGTTTTTGGGGCAAAGCAGCACTTAAGCCTTGTATTTTGAGCTTGGAAACGGTAATATGATAGAATGACTGCGAAAATAGCTAGGAAACAGATATACAAAAAATGCTTTGTTGTGCTTATCTGCCTTTTGATAGTTGGCAATTCGGCACATGGGGTGGTGTTATGCTTCGGTGTGGACGGTCATATTGAAATCGAATCTGCTTTTCATGAGCGGTGCGACGACCCTGCTCATTCTCAGCCTACAGACCAAAGCCAGCTTTCCTACCAGGTCGACCATGTAGAAGACAGGCATTGTGAGCCATGTGTAGATATTCCGATTTCCATTAGATTAGCAAAGATTACCAGCGTGTCTAAAGACTTGAATTCCACCTTCTTAGCCCCGGCGGCAAACGTGATTGTATTTGCCAACAAGTTCAACTTTGGTGCATATAATTCGGCTTCAAGTGCCTTTGATGCCGCTTCTTACTTTACCCCATTGTGCACAGTAATTCTTCTAATTTGATCTACTAAAAAGACATTTCTTTTTCTGCCATTTTTACAAAATATTTACTGTAAAGTGCCAGATAATTACATTCTTCTTCTGATACTATATCAATTAGAGTGTGTCAGAAAAACCCGAATTTAGAAGTTAAATATTTTAGGATTACTATGATGCGTATAAGATTTTTGCCGTTCTTAATTATGCTTTTTGTGCTTGGCGTTTCAGGCTGTATGGAGCAGGACAATGAAGCTGCATTACCCCAACCTCGGTCGTTGGGACAGGAATTCAGCACTTTCCAGCCTCCCACCGAACCGATGGAAACTACAGAAGTCCCTGGAATTGCTGAGCCAACCGGCGTTATCAGTTTGCGTAAAGCTTTGGCTTTAGCATTGATGCATAATCCTGAGCTGAAAGCTTTTTCCTGGGATGTTCGTGTATCAGAGGCAAGGCAATTGCAGGCAGGCCTTTGGCCGAATCCGGAACTTGAGGTCGAAGTTGAGGAAGTTGGTGGCCCCGGTGCGCGCAGCGGTTTTGATGCTACAGAAACAACGATTCAGCTTAGCCAGTTAATAGAATTGGGAGACAAAAGTGGTAAGCGGGTAAAAGTAGCTTCACTGGAAAAGGAACTGGCAGGATGGGATTATGAGGCCAAACGGCTGGATGTATTTACTGAAGTTACCAAGGCATTTATTGAGGTATTGGCCGCACAGCAGCGGCTTAAACTAACTGAAGAACTACTGCAATTGTCTGAGGAATTAGTGGGTACTGTTGCCAAGAGAGTCGATGCGGGCAAAGATTCGCCATTGGAAAAGACCAAGGCCGCTGTAGCCTTTTCGAATATTAAGATCCAGTATCAGAAGGCTGTGCAGAATCTTGAGTTCACTCGTAAGCAACTGGCATCAACATGGACAGGGAAAGATCCCAGGTTTGAAAGTGTTGCAGGCCAGCTTGATTCGTTGTTACCGATACTGTCAATCGATGAGCTAACAGATTTAATGGTGCAGAATCCTGATATTCAACGTTGGTCCCGGGAAATTGAAAAAAGAAAGGCCGCTTTGGAGTTGGAAAAAGCCAAAGCAATTTCAGATATTAAAGTTAGCGGCGGCATACAAAGATTCAATGAAACAAATGATAATGCAGTAGTATTTGGCATTTCTATACCTCTGCCGATTTCGGACAGAAATCAGGCCGGAAAACTACAAGCAACTTATAATCTTGCCAAAACCAGAGAACAGCAAAGAGCGGCCCAGATCAGAATACAAGTGGAATTAGTCAAGGCTTATCAGGCACTTTCCAATTCATACACAGAGGCAACAGAACTGGATAAAAATGTATTGAAGGGAGCTGAAAGTGTTTTTGAAGCTTCAAGGACAGCTTACAGTCAAGGCAAGCTGGATTATCTGAATGTACTGGACGCGCAGCGAACCTTCTTTGAAGCAAAAGCGAAATATATAGATGCTCTCGCCTCATACCATACAGCTAAAGCTGATGTCGAACGTTTAATAGGACGCCCAATAAACAGCGAAACTCTTTCAAAAAATGAGGACTCAAAATGAAATATAAGAAATTAATAGTATTAACAGGTGTTCTTTTAGTGATCATCTTTGTAGGTTTAAGAATTATCTCAACATCTGATTCAGATCATGCTCATGATGAAAACGATCGGCAAAAGTCATCTCAGGTTATGGTGTGGGGTGACCGCTTTGAGGTTTTCCTGGAGCATCCGTTTGTTGTAGCAGGTACTCCGACGGAGTTCATTACCCACGTTACGAACCAGGCGACATTTCAGCCTCGACGAGAAGGGCCTGTCACTTTTGTTTTGACTGTGGGTTCCGAAATACCAATAAGGCATGTTGAAAAAGAGCCGGCGAGAGATGGTATTTATATTCCCAAATTGACATTTCCGCAATCCGGCAGGTGGAACTTATCTTTGGTCATTGCAATCGAAGGAAACGAACACGTTGTCGAACTGCCGCCTTTTGAGGTGTATGGTTCCCATGAAGAAGTTGACCGTGCTCCATTTCCTGAAGAGATCGTGGGCATAAGTTTTCTTAAGGAGCAACAATGGGAAATACCAACCATAACCGAGCCGGTTCGGAAGCTGAAAGTACTGGACAGCGAATACTTAGCAGTGCCTGAATCCGCCGTGGTTGATGAACAGGGAAAGTCTGTAGCATTTGTACAATTGGCTGGCGAAACGTTTGAGAAGCGTTATCTGAAACTGGGAAAGAAGGGTCAAGGTTCTGTGCGGGTTTTATCGGGTCTGTCCGAAGGTGAGTACGTTACGACTAAAGGTGCCTATGCGGTCGCACGAGCTGAGCACGGTAAGGATTCGATTGTCCATATAAATAACGAACAAATAAGGAAATTCGGTATTGAGGTTGATAGGGCAGGCTTGGGAGAATTTGAAATCCATGTAAGCGTGCCGGGAGAAATTGTGATCAATACGGACCGTATGGCACACATTGTTCCTACTGTGCCCGGAATTGTTCGTCAGGTTCACAAAAAACTGGGCGATACCGTCAAAGCCGGCGAGGTAATTGCATGGCTCGAAAGCTCGGACCTTGGAACGGCGAAAATAGATTACCTTGGAAAATGGGCAGAAGTGAGCTGTTGTGCTCTCGATTTGGCACGGGCACAGCAAATACATGACAACACGATTAAGCTTCTTGGAATTCTGGATAATTCCCCTTCGCTGGAGACGTTGCAAGAAGCCAAAGGTATCGAGATGGGTGACAATCGCAGCAAACTTATTTCAGCATATGCGGAGTATTCTTTTACAAAGGCTGCATACCTGAGAGAGAAGCCGCTTTTTGAACAGAAAATCTCGAGCGAGCAGGACTATCTCAAGGCACAGAACGCTTTCAAGAAAGCCGATGCTCAGTACACTGCAATACGTGACAGTGTTGCATTCGAGATTCGGCGTAATCTGCTTGAAACCCAGAAGGCTCGACAATTGCAGATGATGGGGTTAAAGGGCGCTGAGCGACAACTCAAAATTCTGGGCCTTACAAATAAGGATGTCGAGGAGCTTGAACTTCTCGCAGAAAATCAAGGTTTGCCCCAGGCTACAGAAGCTGATTGTGACGATCCCAACTGCATAGAATGCGCGAAAAAAGCAGAAATGGCAAACACAACAAGTTTCGCTTCCAACCAGGTCGAGGAAAAACTTGCATGGTACCCATTAGTAGCTCCGTTCGACGGCACAATTATACAAAAGCATATCAGTTTAGGAGAAGTAATCAAGGATGATGAGGATGTTTTTGTTGTTGCCGATCTGGATACTGTCTGGGTCGACCTGCAAGTTCATCAGAAAGATGTGGGGCATATAAAGAAAGGTCAAACGGTGATAATCTCAGCCAAGTCAAGTGTGCCTGAAACCAAAGGTGTAATCGACTACGTTGATCCTGTGATCGATGAAAAGACACGGACAGCACTTGCAAGGGTGGTGCTGGACAATACTTCGAGACAGCTTCGCCCGGGAACATTTATAACAGCCGATGTTCTGGTAGAAAACCGTAATGCTAAACTGGTGGTTTCCAAAGACATTCTTCAGGACGTGGATGATAAAACCTGTATCTTTATTAAAAGCGAGCATGGTTTTGAAGCTCGGCCTGTAACTATTGGCAGGTCTAATGAAAGGAAAGTCGAAATCGTCTCGGGGTTGCGAGCCGGTGAAACAATCGTGATCAAAAACAGCTTTCGTCTTAAAGCAGAACTTGTAAAGTCAGCTGGTGGCGGCCACGCCGGCCACGCTCATTAAAACCCCTGGAGTTGGAACAATATGATTACTAAACTAATTCAGTTTTTAATTAAACATAAATTATTAATAGTTTTGGGTTTTGTCGGTGTCTGTGTAGCAGGAGTATTCTCCCTTGCCCAATTGCCTATTGATGCGTTTCCCGATATCAGTCCTAATCTGGTGCAGGTCTTTGCTGAGCTTGAAGGTATGGCTGCTGAAGAAGTGGAACAGTTCGTTACACGTCCTGTTGAGGTAGCAATGAGAGGCATTCCAGGTGTTAAGAAAATACGTTCAATATCGTCTCTTGGACTTTCTACGGTAAACATTTATTTTGAAGATGAAGTAGATATCTACCTGGCTCGGCAGCTTGTTGCAGAAAGGCTCAAAGAAGCCGAAGAAGGTATCCCGGAGGGGCTGAACATGCCTCATGGTCTCGAAATGGGTGCTATAGCCAGTGGAATGGGTAAAATCATGGCTTACTATGTAGAAGGAGACAACTACAGTACTACCGAACTGCGCACATTTCAGGATTGGATCATCAAGCGTGACATTCAGACAGTATCAGGCGTTGCTAAAGTTATTAGTCAAGGCGGGCACGTCCGACAATACCAGATAAAAGTCTATCCTTCCCGACTTCTCGAATACGATTTAACGTTAGATGATGTTATTGAGGCCATCCCAAAAAACAACCAGAATGTTGGGGCTGGCATTATAGAAAAAGGAGCCGAAGAACTGATCGTCCGAAGTCTGGGATTAGTAGAGACAGTCAACGATATTGAAAATATCGTCTTGTGTTCCCGCAAGAGCAGCCCTGTTTATGTAAAGGATGTGGCTACTGTAGAATTTGGCAATGCATTCAGGCGAGGAGTGGCTTTGTTAAATGGGCAAAAAGAGGTTGTACTCGGCGGCGTATATAAGCTTCATGGCGCGAATTCATTTGAGGTGATCGGCCGTCTTAAGAAACGAATCGAGCAGATTAATAAGAGCCTGCCGGAAGGAGTTAAAATAGTCACTTACTATGACCAGTCTGTTCTTGTCGAAAACAGTATAAATACCGTCAAGGGTGCACTTGCACTTGGGCTTATTTTAGTATGTCTTGTTTCTTTTACCTTCCTGGGGAATCTGCGCAATGCCCTGATTGTGGTCTTTTCACTGCCTTTTTCCACGCTGTTCGCATTTATTTTAATGCATCGTTATGGAATGCCCGGCGATCTGATATCCTTTGGAGGCATAGCGATCGCGCTTGGCATGATAGTCGATGCTACGATTATAATGGTGGAAAAAATTCAATCTGCCCTTGGCAATAAAACAGAGACCTCATCGGTAACTGAAATAATTTTGTCCGCTGCCAAAGAAGTTGGCCAGCCTATATTCTTTGCCGCTTCTATCATTATTATTGTTTTTATCCCCATTTTTACTCTCGGTGAGGTTGAGGGCAAAATGTTCAGACCACTGGCTTTTGCAGTCTCAACGACGATGATTGGTTCATTAATCTACGCTCTAATTGTTTCGCCTGTATTTTATCGTCTACTACACAAAGAAAGACGTGCCGGTAATAAGGTTAAAGCCGTTCGTTCAGTGGTTATTCAACGCTATAAATCAATACTGCTGTATTTTCTCCACCGCCGTTCGATGGTTATTTGCACTATAATTATTCTGATTGTTGCCGGTGGTTTGATTTTTGTACAGATGGGCAGGGAATTTGTGCCTACTCTTCAGGAAGGGACTATACAGGTTTTGGCGTACATGAACCCGAATATCTCTCTGAAAGAAATTAGTGCCACTTCAAAAGAAATATCAGAAGACATCTTAATCTTCCCTGAAGTAAAGCAGGTCATCGCTGATATTGGTTATGGTGAAGTCGGTCCCCATGTGCATCATACAAATTATGCTTGTATAACCGTTACCCTGAAACCTAAAAAACAATGGAAAACTGTTAAAACACAGGAAGAATTAGTTGCCCAAATTGATAATCGTATTGGTAATTATCCCGGAGTCTCTATCAGTTTCTCCCAGCCAATCAAGCATGAAATCGACGGCCTGGTAGGTGGTGCAGGGACCGCGGTAGTGGCGAAGCTTTTCGGCTACGATATGGTTGTTCTCCAGGACAAAGCTATAGAAATACAGGAAGTACTTTCCCAAATCGATGGAGCAGTTGACCTGAGAACCGAACAGGTAGCAGGCCAGACACAACTCCAAATTGATATGAATAGGAATCAAATAGCTCGCCATGGCCTGAATAACTATCAAATACAGCATACAATCCATAGCGCTATAGCTGGTGAGGAGGTTGGAAAGGTCTTTGAAGATGAAAAAATCTTTGGAATTACCGCCAGATTTACCAAGGCCCATCGCAAGAATATCGAGTCAATAAGAAACCTGCTAATTCATGCTCCGGATGGATACAATGTTCCGCTTGAAGATTTGGCAGATATTAAAACTATTACCGGTCTCAGACAAATAAGCCGTGAGGACACTCAACGTTATATCTCAGTACAATGCAATGTTCGCGGCAGAGATACTGGCAGCTTTGTCCTGGAAGCTCAAAAAAAGGTTGCAGAGAGTATAAATTTCCCTGCAGGATACAGACTCGCATGGGGTGGACAATTTGAATTGCAGCAGGCGGCGAACAAGAGACTGGCTGTGGTTATTCCAATCACTTTGTCTTTAGTTCTTGTAATGCTCTACAGCTTATTTAATTCGTTTAAAAATGTGCTTCTGATTATGCTCAATATACCGTTGGCGTTAGTGGGAGGGGTTTTTGCCCTTGCCCTTTTCAGGGAAAATGTAAGTATTCCTTCTTCTATTGGATTTATTGCCCTGTTTGGAATTGCTTTGACGAACGGTCTGATTTTGATATCGCGGTTTGAGTATCTTAAAACAGAAGGTCTTTCTTTACGAGATGCGATAATTGCCGGCTCTTTGTCAAGGCTAAGGCCCGTCCTGATGACCACTATAACCACTGCCCTGGGATTACTGCCATTGGTTTTAACTTCCGGTACCGGCTCAGAAGTGCAAAGGCCGTTGGCTATCGTTGTAATAGGTGGACTTGCATCCTCCACGCTATTGACTTTGATTGTTATTCCCACTCTTTACGAATGGGTTACCGCAAAAACTGAAAGTTTTTAGAGGATTTTATGATGAAAAATAAAGTCTTGAGTTTGGTGATTGCAACGGTCTTTAACTCACTGGCTATCGTTATTTCAGGTTGTGCCACGGACCGGGTAAACCTTGTAGATGCTGGTGTACTCAGTTTAGAGCAGCATACTACAGGAAAGGTCTGCATTGCCTGGAGCGATGCCTATGAAGATGGAGACGGTTTTGTAGTAACTGGCGTCTTAATACGGCGTGACACTGTCGGCTTGCCTATCAAAACCCATGTGGATGTTACAATACAGTTGTCTGATGGAACTATCATAGACGAATCTCGTTCGTCAGATGTTCATGTCCCCAGACGCATTATAGGTAGAGGCCAAAGCCTGAAGCGATTCAGGGTACGTTTCCCCAGTATCCCAGCCGAAGGCTCTAAAGTCAGCATAGTCACACATAGCGGTTCTCACAACAATACAGAAAATAACGGTAATTCGTAAAAAACAATGTCACAAGGTATGTTTTTTAGCAACTGATAATGAGAGATTTTAGACTGTATAAGGCTTCCCTATACTCTGCTACCATTTGGCTCCAATGGGCTAAGACAGTTCCTGTAAAGACATCAGAGTTCAACTGGGTATATTTGATTTGCTTATAATGTTCAGCCAGTTTCCTGGTTGGCAATGCCTTTGCTTTTCGCTTACCACTTTCGTACCAGCCAACCCATCAACCTTTGATACCTTTTCTTTTATAAATCCAAACCTTTTTCATAATACTCATTCTATCGTAATTATAGGGGTCTGAATCAAGGCAAAAAGTTATGAGATGGTGGTGTTTCTTTTCAATAGTATGTTCAAAACGTTCATCTTTTTTGCAAATTTTTTAAGTCTTTGATATTACAAATCTTATAGATTCATGGTTTTTGTGGCTTTATTAGCTATTGAACGTTTGGGTTGTACTTCGGTTGTATGGATTTTCCTCATTTTATATAGTTGCAAGGCCATTAAAATTTCAGCGATTGCGGCTGAAAGAAGATTTTGATATTATAGTTGAATTAAAAGTCTTGGTTGCGCAGCTAAGCGTTTAATATGGGAAATGTCAGTTAACCATAAATTACAGAAAGGGACATAAAATGCGAGTTAAAAAAAGCAAAGTTTTTTATATTGTTTTAGTGACTACTGGAGTGCTCAGCATTGTAATGAGCGAGATTGTGGAAGCGGCGGATCCGCTTGACCGTTCGAACGTGGTATGGGATAGTGCGAGCGAGGATCCTGAAGGCTCGATGCCTATCGGTAATGGCGATATCGGCCTGAATGTTTGGGTTGAAGAGAACGGAGACCTTTTGTTTTACATTGCTAAGAATGACAGCTGGAGCGAGAATGGCAGGCTGCTGAAATTAGGAAGGGTTCGTGTTAAGCTGTCACCCAATCCTTTTGCCGGAGGATTGCCCTTTAAGCAGGAGCTGAAACTCCGCCAGGGTGAGATAGAGATTAACGCAGGCGAGAAAAGCTCCAAGGTAACGATAAGGGTTTGGGTTGATGCCCATAATCCTGTTGTTCGCGTTGAAGTGGAAGGTAAAGAGAAATTCGAGATGCAGGTAAATTTCGAAACCTGGCGTGAAACCGGATACAAGCTTAAATCCACCACAGTCAGCGATATGCTTAACTTCACAATGGCTCCACTCGTACACTTATTGAAGACGACCCGTATCCAACTGTAGTGTATCCTGATGTCATTGTTCCGGGAAAGAAAGACCGCATCATCTGGTATCACCATAATGTCAAATCTCTATGTGGTTTGATAATGAAGGTTCAGGGGTTGGAAAGCTATTACA